>NZ_FNTJ01000002.1:2100000-2273410 GCF_900105185.1 Pseudomonas saponiphila
TACAGCTACCAGATCCTGTTGACCCCGGAAGCGATGATCTGGGGCATGAGCGGCGCCATGCTGCTGTCCTTTGGCCTTGAGTGCCTGTACCGCCTGATCGATTGGGTGGTCCTGGGTGGCCGGCGCTTGCGCCAGAGCCGACCCATCGAAGAACGCGATCTCAAGGGCCTCTGACCTCTGTAGGAGCCGGCTTGCCGGCGAAGGGGCCCGCAGGTCCTGCGCCTGGCTGCAGATCGCTTTCGCTGGCAAGCCAGCTCCTACGAGGGGGAGGGCGAGGTTTACTGGGGGGCGATCAGCACCAGGTAATCCTCGCCGACCTTCTGCCCATAGCGCTGCACCACGCGCTGGCACAGCTGCACGATGTCCTCCACCAATTCCACGCCGACCCGCCACGACACCACCACCTGCAGGTTCGGTGGGCGCTGGTCGATGGCCAGTAGGGTCAGTTCGCCGCGGGCCAGTTCTTCGCGCACCAGCACCGGCGGCAAAGCGCCAATGCCGAAGCCGTCGCGCAACAGGCGGGTGATGGCCGATACCGAGTTCACGCAATTGAGCCGTGGCGCCAGCACCCCGTTGGCCTGCATCAGGCTCAGCACTTGCTGGTGGGGCAGGGAGTTCTTCGAGTAGGTGATGATCCGCTCCTGGGCGAGTTCCGCAAGGCTGGCGTAGTCACGGTTGTAGATCGAATTGCTGGCGGCGATCCAGCCCACCGGGTGGCTGGCCACTTCCAGGCTGCGGATGCTTTCCTGGCGCAGCAGGTCGGTCTGCAGCACCAGGTCGAGAAAGCCTTTTTGCAGCTGGTCGCACAGATTCAGCGAGGTGTCGGCCACCAGCTCGATTTCCACTTGCGGGTAGTGGTCCATCATTTCCGTCACCAGGGGGCTGAGCCAGGTGTGGATCACCGTGTCCATGACCCCGATGCGAATTCGTCCGACCTTGCTCGACGGCGCCTCGATGGACTGTTTCAGCACATGCAGGGTGTCGAGCATCTGCTCGGCGTGCTCCAGCACCTTGAGCCCTTGCGGGGTCAGGCTGACGCCCCGCGAGTCCCGCAGGAACAGCTTGACTCCCAGTTCGCCTTCCAGCACCGCGATGCGGCTGGAGATCGCTGCCTGGGTGGTGAAGAGTTTTTCCGCGGTGAGGCTGAAGCTCTTGAGCCGCGCCACCCAGACGAAGGTTTCGAGAAATTTGAGATTCATGGGATCAACTTTTCTTATGCCTTGGGGCGGTTTTTATTAGTTGGACGCGCCGGGCGTCCGAGTCGAAGAATGCGCCAACCCACGATATGCGTCGTCTGGGCCCAGAACAACACCAATAAATCACCCTGGAGATCGCCATGAGTGCGCCCGAAACCCTGGCCGCCAAGGCCCCGCGCCGCGCCGGTCCGTTTGACTGGTACCGCGACATAAACCAGCAGGAGCGCCGCACCTTCTGGAGTTGCAAGATCGGTTATGGCCTGGATGGCATGGACACCCAGATGCTCAGTTTCGTGATCCCGACCCTGATCGCGTTGTGGGGCATTACTTCCGCCGAGGCCGGCCTGATCCATACCAGTACCTTGCTGGCCTCCGCCCTGGGAGGCTGGATCGCCGGGATTTTGTCCGACCGCATCGGCCGGGTACGCACCCTGCAATTGACCGTGCTGTGGTTCGCATTCTTTACCTTTCTGTGTGGCCTTGCGCAGAACTACGAACAATTGCTGATCGCCCGGACCCTGATGGGCTTCGGTTTCGGCGGCGAGTGGACCGCCGGGGCGGTGCTGATTGGTGAGGTGATCCGCGCCAAGAACCGTGGCAAGGCGGTGGGCATGGTGCAATCCGGCTGGGCCCTGGGCTGGGGACTGACGGCGCTGCTGTATGCGCTGCTGTTCTCCCTGCTGCCGCCGGAAGATGCCTGGCGTGGCCTGTTTATGCTGGGCATCCTGCCGGCGATCTTCGTGATTTTCGTCCGTCGCCTGGTCAAGGATCCCGAGGTCTACCGGGAAACCCGCGCCCGTGAAGTGCCAAGCAATCCGGCGCGGTTCTACGAGATCTTCGCCCCGGGGATTCTCAGCACCACCCTGCGTGCGTCCTTGCTGGCGGCAGGGGCCCAGGGCGGCTACTACGCCATCACCTTCTGGCTGCCGACCTTTCTCAAGACCGAGCGCGGCCTGAGCGTGTTGAGCACCGGCGGCTACCTGGCCATGGTGATTGCCGGCTCCTATGTGGGTTATGTGATCAGCGCCTACCTGACCGACATTCTCGGGCGCAAGAAGAACTTCGTGCTGTTCGCCGCAGGGTCTTTCACCATCGTCCTGCTTTATACGCAGATGCCGGTGAGCAATGCCGTGATGCTCTGGCTGGGCTTTCCCCTGGGGTTCTTCGCCTCGGGGATCTTCAGCGGCATGGGGGCGTTCCTCACCGAGCTGTTTCCCACGCGCATCCGCGGTTCCGGCCAGGGCTTCTGCTACAACAGCGGCCGGGCGCTGGCGGCACTGTTTCCGCTGCTGATCGGCCTGCTCAGCCAGCATGTGCCCCTGAGCGTGGCCATCGGCACCTTTGCCGCGGTGTCCTACGGGGTGGTGGTGCTGGCGGCCCTGAGCCTGCCGGAAACCCGCGGCAAGGAACTTGAGGCGCGCTAACTGATAATCTGCGCGGGCATTGTGCGACAGCCCTGCAGCTGATCTACAACAAGAACCACAGGAGCACTGACCATGAGCCGCCTGTTATTGAATTGCGACATCGGCGAAAGCTTTGGCAACTGGACCTTGGGCCTGGATGCCGAGGTGATGCCCTTTATCGACTGCGCCAACATTGCCTGCGGCTTCCATGCCGGCGATCCGGGCATCATGCGCAAGACCGTGGCCCTGGCCCTGGCCAATGGCGTGCGTATCGGCGCCCATCCGGCCTATCAGGACCTGGCCGGTTTCGGCCGCCGCTCCATGAGCTATTCGCCCGAGGAAATCCGCGACCTGCTGCACTACCAGATCGGCGCGCTGGACGGCATCTGCCGGGCCCAGGGCGCGCGGGTCAGCTACGTCAAACCCCATGGCGCGATGTACAACGACATGATGGCCAAGCCGGCCCAGTTGCGCGCGGTGATCCAGGCGGTGGCGGCCTACGATCCGCAATTGCCATTGATGCTCATGGCCACCCGCGACAACAGCGCGGCCCGGGCCCTGGGCGACGAATACGGCGTGACCCTGTGGTTCGAGGCCTTTGCCGATCGCGCCTACGACAACGCCGGGCACCTGGTGTCACGGCAACTGCCGGGGGCGGTGCACCACGACTCGGCCACCATCATCGACCAGGCCCTGACCATCGCCCGGGGCGAGCCCCTGACCGCCAGCGACGGCAGCGCCTTGCTATTGCAGGCCGATACCCTGTGCGTGCACGGCGACAACGCCAGTTCGGTGGCTGCGGTGCAGCGCATTCGCCAGGCCCTGAACCAGCAGTCCGGCCTATGAAGCCACAGGTTGAAGTGGTCGCCATCGATTGCCTGATGGTGCGGCTGTTCGAGGTGATCGCCGAGGACAACATGCCCTGGATGCTGGCCGCCGCCGAAGGGTTGCGGCAGGCCTTTGGCGAATCTCTGGTCGATCTGGTGCCGTCCTATACCACGCTGATGGTGCACTACGACCTGCTGGCCCTGAGTCCGTCCGAGGCCCGGCAGCGGATCGAGGTCGCCTTGACCGATCTGAAGCCCGGCGCCACCCAGGCCGGGCGCGAGCATGTGCTGCCGGTGTGGTACGACCTCAGTGTCGGGCCGGAACTGGCGCTGTTGTCCCGCCGCAGCGGGTTGTCGGTGGCCGAGGTGATCCAGCGTCACAGCCAGCGTGAATATCAGGTGTTTGCCCTGGGGTTCGCGCCCGGATTCGCCTTCATGGGGCTGGTGGAAGAGGTGCTGGCGGCGCCGCGGCTGAACACCCCGCGCAAGCGGGTGGCGGCGGGCAGTGTGGGGATTGCCGAGCGACAGACTGCGGCCTATCCAGTGGTATCGCCGGGTGGCTGGAACCTGATCGGGCGCACTCCGAGTCGGTTGTTCGACCGCGAGCGCGACGGCTACAGCCTGATGCAACCGGGGGACCGGGTGCGCTTTGCCGCGGTGGACCGCAGCGAGTTCCTGCGCCTGGGAGGCGATGACACGCCGTTGGAGGTGCCGGCATGAGCCGTTTGACGATCGAGGCCAGCACCCCGCTGTGCCTGCTGCAGGATGCCGGGCGTTTTGGCGTGCGCCATTTGGGCGTGACCCAGGGCGGGGCGCTGGATTGGGTGTCGATGTCCTGGGCCAACTGGCTGCTGGGCAATGCCCTGGATGCGCCGGTGGTGGAAATCACCCTGGGCGGCTTTACCCTGCTGGCCGAGGACTATTGCCTGCTGGCCCTGGCCGGTGCTGATCTTGGGGCTTATGTCGATGAACGTCCCTTGAGTCCGGGGCGCAGTTTCATCCTGCAAAAGGGCCAGCGCCTGCGCTTTACCCAGCCCTTCCTTGGCGCCCGGGCCTATCTGGCGGCACCGGGCGGTTTTGACGCGCCCAAGGTCCTGGGCAGTTGCGCCAGTGTGCAGCGCGAGGCCCTGGGCGGGCTCGACGGTTACGGTCGGGCGCTGAGCGAGGGTGGGGTGCTGGGCTATTCGGGCACCGGCGGGGCGCTCAAGAGCCTGTCGGCTGCGCAGTTGCCGGATTGGCGATCCGCTGCACCGCTGGAGGTGATCCTCGGCGCGCAGATCGGCCAGTTCAGCGGCCTGAGCCTGTTCGATGCCTTCAACAGCACCTGGACCCTGGACAGCCGTGCCGATCGCATGGGCGCGCGCCTGCTCGGGCCGTCATTGCAGTATCTGGGCCGGCCGATGATTTCCGAGGGTATTCCCCTGGGGGCGATCCAGGTGCCGCCGGATGGTCAGCCGATCATCCTGCTCAATGACCGGCAGACCATTGGTGGCTATCCGCGACTGGGAGCGTTGACGCCCTTGTCCCTGGCACGGCTGGCGCAGTGTCTGCCGGGCAGCGAGGTGCGCCTTGCTCCGGTGGTGCAGGAGACTGCACATCGGCAGCAGGTGGCGTTCTTGCGCAGGTATGGGTGAGTGTCTGAAGGGCTTCGCCAGCAAGCTGGCTCCTACAGTGTCTTGTAGGAGCCGGCTTGCCGGCGAACCGGCTTACTTGGACAGAAAGCGCATGCCTTCTTCCAGGCCGCGCAGGGTCAGCGGGTACATCTGGTCTTCGATCAGCTCGCGAACGATGTTGGTCGAGGCGGTGTAGCCCCAGGTGTCCTTCGGGTAGGGGTTGATCCAGATGAGCTTCTTGTACTTCTCCATGAAGCGCTGCATCCACACATAACCGGCCTCTTCGTTCCAGTGTTCGACGCTGCCGCCGGCCTGGGTGATTTCATACGGGGCCATGGCGGCATCACCGACGAAGATCACTTTGTAGTCGGCGCCGTACTTGTGCAGCAGGTCCTGGGTCGAGGTGCGTTCCGAGCCGCGGCGCAGGTTGTTCTTCCACACCGACTCGTAGATGAAGTTGTGGAAGTAGTAGTACTCCAGGTGCTTGAACTCGGTCTTGCAGGCCGAGAACAGTTCCTCGCAGATCTTCACGTGGGCATCCATGGAGCCGCCGATGTCGAACAGCAACAGCAGCTTGATGTTGTTGCGCCGTTCCGGGCGCATCTGGATGTTCAGCAGGCCGGCGTCGCGGGCGGTGTGGTCGATGGTGCCGTCGATGTCCAGCTCGTCCGCGGCGCCCTGGCGGGCGAACTTGCGCAGCCGGCGCAGGGCCACCTTGATGTTGCGGGTGCCCAGTTCCACCGAATCGTCGAGGTTCTTGTACTCGCGCTGGTCCCAGACTTTCACCGCCTTGCCCTGGCGCTTGCCGGCGTCGCCGACACGGATGCCTTCCGGGTTGAAGCCGCCGGAGCCGAAGGGGCTGGTGCCGCCGGTGCCGATCCATTTGTTGCCGCCGGCGTGGCGTTCCTTCTGTTCTTCCAGGCGCTTCTTGAACTCTTCGATGAGCTTGTCCAGGCCGCCCAGGGACTGGATCTGCGCCCGTTCCTCGTCCGTCAGCGAGCGCTCGAATTCCTTGCGCAGCCAATCCTCGGGGATCAGCGCCTGCAAGTGCTCGTCGAGCTTTTCCAGGCCGTTGAAGTAGGCACCGAAGGCCCGGTCGAACTTGTCGAAATGACGCTCGTCCTTCACCAGGATCGCCCGGGCGAGGTAGTAGAACTCGTCCATGTCGGCGAAGGTCACGCGCTGCTTGAGCGCGTTGATCAGGTCCAGCAGTTCGCGCACCGACACCGGGACCTTGGCCGCGCGCATTTCATTGAACAGGTTGAGCAGCATGACTATCGCTCTCTAATAATCTTTGGGTCTGTTCAGAAGCTCGCCGAGCGGCGATCAGGCAAGGCAAAAACAGGAGAGGAAGCGGAGTTTAGCCTGCTAAGTGAGCATTCCGAACCTGTTTTTAACGCAGCATGATCGACGCGCAGGCCGCTTCTGGGCAGAGCCTAGCGGCTGCCGCGACGGCTCATGAACGCCAGGCGTTCCAGCAACTGCACATCCTGCTCGTTCTTCACCAGGGCGCCGGCCAGGGGCGGGATGGCCTTGGTCGGGTCGCGCTCGCGCAGCACCGCTTCGCCGATGTTGTCGGCCATCAGCAGCTTGAGCCAGTCCACCAGTTCCGAGGTCGAGGGCTTCTTCTTCAGGCCCGGCACCTTGCGCACGTCGAAGAACACGTCCAGGGCCTCGCTGACCAGGTCCTTCTTGATGTCCGGGTAATGCACGTCGACGATCTTCTGCAGGGTGGCGCGGTCGGGGAAGGCGATGTAGTGGAAGAAGCAGCGACGCAGGAAGGCGTCCGGCAGTTCCTTCTCGTTGTTGGAGGTAATGATGATGATCGGCCGTTGCTTGGCCTTGATGGTTTCGTCGATCTCGTAGACGTAGAACTCCATCTTGTCGAGCTCTTGCAAGAGGTCGTTGGGGAACTCGATGTCGGCCTTGTCGATCTCGTCGATCAGCAGGATCACCCGCTCCTCGGATTCGAAGGCCTCCCAGAGCTTGCCCTTCTTCAGGTAGTTGCGGATGTCGTGGACCTTGTCCACCCCCAGCTGCGAGTCGCGCAGGCGGCTGACCGCGTCGTACTCGTACAGGCCCTGGTGGGCCTTGGTGGTGGACTTGATGTGCCAGGTGATCAGCTTGGCGCCGAAGGATTCGGCCAGTTGCTCGGCGAGCATGGTCTTGCCGGTGCCGGGTTCGCCCTTGACCAGCAGCGGACGCTCCAGGGTGATGGCGGCGTTGACTGCCAGCTTCAGGTCATCGGTGGCGACGTATGCGCTGGTGCCTTCGAACTTCATCTGCAATTCCTCGAACGGTGACGGCGAGCTGCCCGGGGCAGGTCGATTGAATGGGGAGTGATGGCGCGACTATAACGCGCAGTCCGGTCGACTGTGAACGTAGACGCCCCATTCAGTCTCTGAATGGAGCGTCACCGGGTGACTTGGTCAGTCTGTGCCGGTGCCGCTTGCGGGCGGCCTGCAGCTCCTGCGGCGCGACTGGACGCTCAAGGGCGCCAGGCATACCCTTGAGCACTTCTTCACTGCTGCATAAGGACCCAGCCATGAGCCGAATTTTTGCTGACAACGCCCATTCCATCGGTAATACCCCCTTGGTGCAGATCAACCGCATCGCCCCGCGCGGGGTGACCATCCTGGCCAAGATCGAAGGGCGCAACCCGGGCTACTCAGTGAAGTGCCGGATCGGCGCCAACATGATCTGGGACGCCGAAAGCAGCGGCAAGCTCAAGCCGGGCATGACCATCGTCGAGCCCACCTCGGGCAACACCGGGATCGGCCTGGCCTTCGTTGCAGCGGCTCGTGGCTACAAACTGATGCTGACCATGCCGGCGTCCATGAGCATCGAGCGGCGCAAGGTGCTCAAGGCCCTGGGCGCGGAGCTGGTGCTGACCGAGCCGGCCAAGGGCATGAAGGGAGCGATTGAAAAGGCCGCCGAAATCCTGGCCAGCGATCCGTCCAAGTACTTCATGCCACAGCAGTTCGATAACCCGGCCAACCCGGCGATCCACGAGAAAACCACCGGTCCGGAAATCTGGAACGACACCGACGGCGCCGTGGACGTGCTGGTGGCTGGGGTCGGCACCGGCGGCACCATCAGCGGCGTGTCGCGCTACATCAAGAAGACCCAGGGCAAACCGATCCTGTCGGTGGCGGTGGAGCCGGCGACGTCGCCGGTGATCAGCCAGAAGCTCGCCGGTGAAGAGATCAAGCCCAGCCATCACAAGATCCAGGGCATCGGTGCCGGCTTCGTGCCGAAGAACCTCGACCTGGCCATGGTCGACCGGGTGGAACTGGTGACCGATGAAGAGTCCAAGGCCATGGCCCTGCGCCTGATGCAGGAAGAGGGGATTCTCTGCGGGATTTCCTGTGGTGCGGCGATGGCGGTGGCGGTACGCCTGGCGGAAACCCCGGAAATGCAGGGCAAGACCATCGTGGTGATCCTGCCGGACTCCGGCGAGCGCTATCTGTCGAGCATGCTGTTCAGCGACCTGTTCACCGAGCAGGAAAACCAGCAGTAACGCCCCCGGGCATTCGCCGGCTTGCCGGCGAATGCTGATCCAAGTCAGCCGCGGGCCTGGTCGCTTGTGCTATTTAAGCGCCTTTGTTGCACGACCGTTAACACTGAATGTTGAGTCGTGCGGGTTTTTCCAGGGTCCAGGAGTGTTTATCATTGCCGGCTGCCAGGTTGGGTGAACACTCCCCCACACAGCCTGCACAGGTGCCTATTTCCAAGGAGTCGTTGCATGAGCTTTTCCTTTGCCGCCAAGTTCGCGGTGTTGTCGCTGTTCGTCGGCAGCATCCTTTACGTGCATCTGCGCGGCAAGGCGCGTCTGCCGGTACTGCGCCAGTTCGTCAACCATTCGGCGCTGTTCGCCCCCTACAACGCCTTGATGTACCTGTTCTCCGGGGTGCCTTCCAAGCCATACCTGGATCGCAGCAAGTTCCCCGAGCTGGATATCCTGCGGGACAACTGGCAAGTGATCCGCGAAGAGGCCATGCACTTGTTCGACGAGGGCTATATCCGCGCGGCGGAGAAGAACAACGATGCCGGCTTCGGCTCCTTCTTCAAGAAAGGCTGGAAGCGCTTCTACCTCAAGTGGTACGACAAGCCACTGCCTTCGGCCGCCGCCCTGTGCCCCAAGACCGTCGAGCTGGTGAGCGCGATTCCCAACGTCAAGGGCGCGATGTTCGCCCTGCTGCCCGGTGGCAGCCACCTCAACCCGCACCGTGATCCCTTTGCCGGTTCCCTGCGCTATCACCTGGGCCTGTCGACCCCCAACTCCGATGCCTGCCGGATTTTCGTCGATGGCGAGGAATACGCCTGGCGCGACGGTGAAGACGTGATGTTCGATGAAACCTATGTGCACTGGGTGAAGAACGAAACCGAAACCACCCGGGTGATCCTGTTCTGCGACATTGAACGGCCGTTGAGCAGCCCGCTGATGACCCGCATCAACCGTTGGGTCAGCGCCCAGTTGGGACGTGCCACCGCGCCGCAGAACCTCGATGACGAGCGCGTCGGCGGGATCAACCAGGCCTATGCCTGGAGCAAGCGTTTCAGCGACAGCTTCAGTGGCGTGGTCAAGCAGTGGAAGCGCCGCAACCCCAAGCTCTACCGCATTCTGCGTCCGGTGCTGGCGGTGCTGGTGCTGGTGCTGCTGTGGAAGTGGCTGTTCGGATAAATCTTGCAACCCATCTCGGGCGCTGGTTATAGTCAGCGCCCTGTGAGTCCTGCTATTCACGTTCTTCCTCTTCGAGAACCATCGGCACATGGCTTTTTCCCCTCTCAACGCGGTAGTGCTTTCAGCGGTCAACGCTGGCGTCGTGCCGTGCGGGAATCAGCAGCCTGTGCAGATCGGTCAGTACCCCTCACCTGTCAGTAGCACGCCGGTGTACGCGGTCGTATCACCGCCGGGCGTTGGCTTTTCGGGCTGATCGGCATCGCTGCCGTTCCCTGTGCCCGCCTGAACCAAACACTACTGAACTTCAGCCTCGGCTGAATTGGCTTCTTGCCTGATTACAGGTGGTATTCATGTTGCTCATTTCCAAAAAGTCCGCGCTTGCGGCGGCTTCCACGAGCCTGTTCGTCCTGCTCTGGAGCAGTGGCGCGATCTTCTCCAAATGGGGGCTGGCCCACGCGTCGCCCTTTGCCTTCCTGCTGTTGCGTTTTGTCCTCGCCCTGATCGGCCTAGTGCTTCTCATGCCCCTGCTCAAGCTGCGGCTGCCTCGGGGCCGCCGGGCCATGGGCTTTGCCATGGCCACCGGGCTGGTGCTGCTGGGGGCCTACCAGATCTTCTACATCCTGGCCCTGGACCTGAAGGTCACCCCTGGCGTCATGGCCACCATCATGGGGGTGCAGCCGATCCTCACCGTGGTGCTGATGGAGCGTCAGCGCTCCTGGAGCCGCCTGTTCGGCCTCGGCCTGGGGCTCGCCGGGCTGATCATGGTGGTGTACCAGGGCATCGGGATGGCGGGGATATCCGTTTCCGGCATGCTCTGCGGCCTGCTGGCCCTGGTCAGCATGACGGCCGGTTCGATCATGCAGAAGCGCATCACCGACAACCCCTTGGGCACTCTGCCGGTGCAATACCTGGCGGGCCTGGTGCTGTGCGCGCTGTTCGTGCCGTTCCAGCCGTTTCACTTCGAGTACAGCGCCGGCTTCGTGATTCCGCTGCTGTGGATGGGGCTGGTGGTGTCGGTGCTGGCCACGCTGCTGCTGTACCGCTTGATCGCTCAAGGCAACCTGGTGAATGTCACCAGCCTGTTCTATCTGGTGCCGGCAGTGACCGCATTGATGGACTTCGTGTTTTTCGGCAACCGTCTGGCCTGGCTGAGCCTGATGGGCATGGGCCTGATCATTGTCGGCCTGGTCTTCGTGTTCCGTAAGAGCGCCTGACAGTTGCGGGCAACTATCTCCTCGGTGGTTGCCCTGACCCGCGGCCGAGCGCAATGCTCGGTCGCTTTTGCGCATTATTGATGCAATTAATGATCGACTATAAGCACGAATAGTGGCTAGATGCCACTATCGTCGTGGAGTTCTTTGCCGGTCAATAAAGGTCTGATTTCAAACCTTGCATGTGCACGTAATGAGCGACTGAAGCGAACCCTCAAGGTTCTTTTGATAACCAGATGCTTGGACTTTTTTGTTGGTATTCCAAATTCGTCCATCAGACAAACCTTAAAAACTAAAGCCGGTGCCTAGACTGACGACACAGTCCTTAAACAAAGGAGAGTCAGTATGAACGTAACGTTCGCTTCAACCGCTTTCGGTTTGCTTTTGGGACTGTCGAGCAGTTGCTTCGCCGCTGCTCCCGTGGCGCAAGGAGTCATCCGCTTTACCGGCAGTATTGTCGAGTCCAATTGCGCGTCCAGCGCTGCCAGCACCGGCTTGAGTCTGCGCCAGTGCCCTCAGGGTTCACGGGGAGGGGCGATTGATGTGACCCGCGTCGGGGCCAGTGTCAGCGCGGTGGATCGTTCGGCGGTCAAGCTCAAGCTCCTGGCCGACAGTGGCTCCCAGGGCCGCTACTACGATCAGCAGTACGCGTTCGTCGATCAGTCCGGCAAGGCGGTAACCTCCGGCACCTACCTGATTACCTTGAGCGTTCCATAAGGCCGCCGCCAGCGTTGCGACTCGGAGCTCCGGCACACCGAGTCGCAGGCTGATCAGAACCAGGCGCTGCTTCAGGTCACCGATTTTACCGAGGGCCGCAGCACCAGCCACAGCGCCACGCCAATCAGCGCACCGCCATACAGGTGCGCCATGGATAGCGGCTCATCCAGCAGCAAGGCCCCCCACAACACGCCGAACGGCGGAATCATGAAGGTCACGGTCATCGACCGCACCGGGCCGATGGCGCTGAGCAGGCGGAAATACAGCACATAGGCAAAAGCCGTGCAGCCCAGCCCCAACCCCAGCAACGACAGCCACACGCTCCAGCCACCCCAGCTGGCTGGCGGCTGGCTGATGGCGTTGTAGGCGAACAGCGGCAACAGCAACAGGCTGGCGCCGAGCATGCTGCCCAGGGCCGAGAGGCGGCTGTCCAGGCCGCCAGCCTGATCCAGCCAGCGCCGGGCAAGGAACCCGGCAAAGCCGTAGCAGGTGGTGGCCATCAGGCAGGACAGGGCACCCAGCAGCAGGTCATGGTCGAAGGCCACGGGCCCGGCACGGGTCAGGATGCCGACGCCGAACAGGCCCAGGCAGACGCCGGCGATCTTGCTCAGGCTCAGCCGCTCATGAAAGAACAGCCCGCCGATCAACACCCCCATCAAGGGCGTGGTGGCATTGAAGATCGCCGAGTAGCCGGCGGGCAGCACCTGGGCGGCCACCGAATACATGGTTGCCGGTATGCCGGAGTTGATGACCCCGAGCAGCAGCACGGTCTTGAGCTTGCCGCGAAAATTCCAGTCGACCCGCATCAGCGCCAGCATGACCAAGAGCCCGAGCGCGGCGATCGACACGCGCAAGAACGCCGTGGGCACGCTGCCCAGCACCGGGGCGATGATGCGCATGAACAAGAAGCTCGCGCCCCAGATGGCGGCCAGGGACAACAGGCGCAAGAGGTCGACAAGTCTCACGGCAATTTCCTTTATCGAAGGGCGGCGATCTTGCCCAGAGCCTGAGAGCATGGCAAACCCTATCGCACCCGCTACAGGATAAATCGTGTCACCAATCCATTAAGGTCCACTGCCAGGCGCGACAATTCCTGGCTGGCGGCGGAGGTCTGGGTGGCGCCCGCAGCTGTCTGGGTCGACAGATCGCGGATGTTCACCAGGCTGCGGTCCACATCCCGGGCCACCAGGGCCTGTTGCTCCGCGGCACTGGCGATCACCAGGTTGCGCTGGCTGATCTGTGAAATCGCCCCGGTGATCTTCTCCAGCGCGCTGCCGGCGCCGTTGGCTTGCTGCAGGGTTTGCCCGGCCTGTTCGGCGCTGCTTTGCAGGGCGCTGACGGTGGCGTCGGTACCGTGCTGGATGCGGCTGATCATCTGTTCGATTTCTTCGGTGGAGTCCTGGGTACGTTGGGCCAGGGAGCGCACTTCGTCGGCCACCACGGCGAAACCACGGCCGGCCTCGCCAGCTCGGGCTGCCTCGATCGCGGCATTCAGCGCCAGCAGGTTGGTCTGGCCGGCAATGGCCCGAATCACCTCCAGCACCTTGCTGATGTCCTGGGCCTGGGACGCCAACCCCTGGGCCTGCTCCGAGGCACCCAGCACTTCGCTGACCAGTTGCTGGATCGAGGCAATGGTCTGGCTGACCTGTTGATGGCCGTGACGGCTGTCCTGGTCCGAGGCTTGGGAGGCTTCGGCGCTGGAGACCGCGTTGCCGGCCACCTCATCCACTGCCGCGCTCATCTGCGTGACGGCGGTGGCGGCCTGCTCGATTTCATCGTTCTGCAACTGCAGGCCGCGGGTGCTCTGTTCCATCACCGAGCTCATTTCCTCGGCGGCCGAGGCCAACTGCTGGGATGATTCGGCGATGCCGCGGATGGTCGAGCGCAGGTTGTCCTGCATGCCGGCCATGGCCGTCAGCAGTTGCGCCGGTTCGTCCCGGCCCTGGCCGTTGACGCTCTGGCTCAGATCGCCGGCGGCAATGGTCCGGGCCACTGCCAGGGCCTGGGCCAGTGGTGCGGTGATGCTGCGGGTCAGCAACCAGGCCAGTAGCAGGGTGCAGGCCAGGGCGACGACGATGATGGTGCCGACGATCCACAGCGAACGTTGATAGAGCGCGGCGGCATCCTCAGCGGCGCCGTCGGCGCCTTGCTGGTTGAACTGGATCAGTTCCTCCAGGGCCGTGTCCAGTTGGTTGCCCAGGGGCGCCAGTTCGACATTGAGCCGGGTGTAGGCCTGTTCTTTGAGACCGGCGTCGATCTGCTGGATGATCTGTTGCATCAGGCTCGTGTACTGGCCAATCAAGTGTTTCAACCGCTCCAGCATGGCCGCTTCCTGCTCGCTGGTCAGCAGGGCCTTGTGTCGTTCCAGACGCTGGGCCAGTTCCTTGCGTTCGTCTTCGATCACGCGCTTGCTTCTTTCCCGGCTCGCAGCCTGGTCATTGACCAGCAGTCGCAGTGTTTCCAGGCGGATGGTGGCGATATTGGCGGCGCTGTCATGGATGTTCTCGATGCTGGGCATCCATGAGGCCTCGATGACTTTTGCACTTTCGCGCAGGGTTGCCATCTGCCCCAGGCAGAACAGCCCGACTGTCACCAGCAAGGCGGCCAGGACCGCAAAACTCAGGCTGGCTCGCAAGCCGATTCGAATATTCCTGATCGACATCATGTGCTCCTTGAATACATTAGAAAAACATTCGTCCCTCGCTGATTTAGCGCTGTTGTTAGGGGAGGGTGGGCGCTTTATATGGCAAAGTGCCATCACATTGAAAGGCCCTGAATAGAGCTGTTTTGCTGGTGATCGTGGGATTGTTAAGGCACAGGGAGGCGTTTTGGCGGTACAGGCTTGAGCCGGGCATCAGGCCTTCACGCCGGGTACTGGAAGGCCTGCGGGTGAATCGATAAAGCCCAGGCTTTGCCGACTTCAGGGTTTTTTATTGACCGATTGGTCGATTTAAAAAAATTGCCGGCAATCGTCAGCAAAGATTTCCCGGCCCGGCGGACCGGGCGAAAAATGCGCTTCTCCTCGGGTCGTTTCACTGGCTAAGCTCTGGCATCGCAAATTCCCGCAGAGGTCTACCTATGCCGCAGTCATGGCCCGCCGCCGATATCGCTCGAATGATCCTCGACGGCTTCGACGACTACCGCGAGCACTTCCGCCAGATCACCGATGGTGCCCGGCAACGCTTCGAGCAGGCGCAATGGCAGGAAGCGCAGAAGGCCTCGGCGGCGCGAATCAATCTGTATGAGGAGAAGGTCGGGCAAACCGTGACTCGCCTGCATCAGGCCTTCAGTGACGATTCATTGATGGAGGTGGCGCAGTGGCCGCTGGTGAAAAGCGCCTATATCAGCCTGATCGACCTGCGTTTCGACGATGAGCTGTCCGAGACTTGGTACAACTCGATCTTCTGCGGCCTGTTCAGTCACGACCTGATCAGCGATGGCTGCATGTTCATCCACACCACCCGGCCCAGCCTGCGTCGGGCCCGGGCCGCGCAAACCCGCAGCTACCGGCCCCAGGGCAACCTGTCGGCGATGCTCGAACAGGTGTTCGCCGACTACCGTTTCAGCGAGGACTATGCCGATCTGGCCGGCGACCTGCGGCGCCTGGAGGCGCAACTGCGGGAGAACCTGCCGGACTGGGTGTGCAAGGACCCGGAGCTGACCCTGGAGCTGTTTTCCTCGGTGCTCTACCGCAACAAGGGCGCCTACCTGGTGGGGCGCATCTTCACCCATGAAGAACAGTGGCCGCTGGTGGTCCCGCTGCTGCACCGCGAGGGCCGGGGCATCCAGATCGACGCACTGATCACCGACGAGGCGGATGTCTCGATCATCTTTTCCTTCACCCGCTCGTACTTCATGGTGGACGTGCCGGTGCCGGCGGAATTCATCGGCTTCCTCAAGCGCATCCTGCCGGGCAAGCACATCGCCGAGCTGTACACCTCCATCGGTTTCTACAAGCACGGCAAGTCGGAGTTCTACCGCGCCCTGATCAACCACCTGGCCAGCACCGATGACCGTTTCATCATGGCCCCCGGGGTACGCGGCATGGTCATGAGCGTGTTCACCCTGCCGGGCTTCAACACCGTGTTCAAGATCATCAAGGACCGTTTCTCGCCGTCGAAGAACGTCGACCGGGCCACGGTGATCGAAAAATACCGCCTGGTAAAAAGCGTCGATCGGGTCGGGCGCATGGCCGATACCCAGGAGTTTGCCGATTTCCGCTTTCCCCTGAGCAAGTTCGACCCGGCGTGCCTTGAAGAACTGCTGGAAGTGGCGCCGTCCACGGTGGCCGTGGAAGACCAGACCGTGCTGATTCGCCACTGCTGGACCGAGCGCCGCATGACCCCGCTCAACCTCTATCTGGAACACGCCAACCCGGACCAGGTGCGCGAAGCGCTGGAGGATTACGGCCTGGCGATCAAGCAACTGGCGGCGGCCAACATCTTCCCCGGCGACATGCTGCTGAAGAACTTCGGCGTGACCCGCCACGGCCGGGTGGTGTTCTACGACTACGACGAAATCTGCTTTCTCACCGAAGCCAACTTCCGCCACATTCCAGCGCCCCGCACCCCGGAAGACGAGATGGCGTCCGAACCCTGGTATTCCATTGGCCCCCACGACGTGTTCCCCGAGGAGTTCCCGCCGTTCCTGTTCGCCGATGCCGGTCAGCGCAAGCTGTTCGACCAGTTGCACGGCGAGCTGTACAACGCCGACTACTGGAAGGGCCTGCAAGACGCCATCCGCGCCGGCAAGATCATCGATGTCTTCCCGTACCGGCGCAAAGGCCTGGAAGACGAGTAGACGTGTAGGAGCCGGCTTGCCGGCGAAGGGGCCCGTGAGGACGCCTTCGCCGGCAAGCCGGCTCCTACGTATTGCCTGCGCTTTTCTGCGACAATCGCGCCCTGCCTAAATAGACGACCCTTGCGTACCTGATGACTTCCGAATCGCCCGCTATCGATCAACTGCTGAAAAACCTCGATCACGCCATGCTCGCCGACCGCCACCGCTTGCGTCGGCAGTTGCTTGAACTGCGCAAGAAGCCCGACGAGGCCAAGCTCGCCCAGTGGCTGGAGCGGATGCAGGCGTCGTGCAACCTGGTGACGGCGCGGCGTGCCAGCGTGCCGCCGATTCGCTATGACGACAGCCTGCCGATCGCCGCCAAGCGCGATGAGATCAAGGACGCGCTGCTCAAGCATCAGGTGCTGATCATCGCCGGCGAGACTGGCTCGGGGAAAACTACCCAGCTGCCGAAGATCTGCCTGGAGATCGGTCGCGGCCAGCACGGCCTGATCGGCCACACCCAGCCCCGGCGGATCGCTGCCCGCAGCGTTGCCAGTCGGGTCGCCGAAGAGCTGGCCACGCCCCTGGGTTCGTTGGTGGGCTACCAGGTGCGCTTCGAGGATCAGAGCGACTCCAGCACCCTGATCAAGCTGATGACCGACGGCATCCTGCTGGCGGAAACCCAGAACGATCGTTTTCTCGAACGCTACGACACGATCATCGTCGACGAGGCCCACGAGCGCAGCCTGAACATCGACTTCCTCCTCGGCTACCTCAAGACCCTGTTGCCACGGCGCCCGGACCTGAAGGTCATCATCACCTCGGCGACCATCGACCTGGAGCGCTTCTCCAAGCATTTCGACAACGCGCCGATCGTCGAAGTCTCCGGGCGCACCTTCCCGGTGGAAACCTGGTATCGCCCCCTGACCCTGGAGCAGGACGAGGAGGGCAACCGGGTCGAGGACGACCTCACGGTGGATCAGGCGATCCTTGCCACCCTGGATGAAATCGCCGCCTACGAGCGCAGTGAACGCCGCAGCCCCGGAGACGTGCTGGTGTTCCTGCCGGGCGAGCGGGAGATCCGCGACGCCGCGGAAATGCTGCGCGAGGCCCAGCTCAAGCACACCGAGATCCTGCCGCTGTACGCGCGCCTGTCGCCGGCGGAACAGCAGCGGATCTTCCAGTCCCATCCGGGCCGGCGCGTGGTGCTGGCGACCAACGTCGCGGAAACCTCGCTGACCGTGCCGGGCATCCGCTATGTGATCGACAGCGGCACCGCGCGCATCAGTCGCTACAGCTACCGGGCCAAGGTCCAGCGCCTGCCCATCGAGGCGGTGTCCCAGGCCAGTGCCAACCAGCGTAAAGGCCGCTGTGGCCGGGTCGAACCGGGGATCTGCGTGCGCCTGTACAGCGAGGAGGATTTCCTCGGCCGGCCGGAGTTCACCGATCCGGAGATCCTGCGCACCAACCTGGCGGCGGTGATCCTGCAGATGCTCCATCTGCGCCTGGGTGAAATCACCGCGTTCCCGTTTATCGAACCGCCGGATGGTAAGGCCATCAGCGACGGTTTCAACTTGCTGCAAGAACTCTCGGCCGTGGACCGCAACGGCCAGCTGACGCCCCTGGGCCGACAACTGGCGCGCCTGCCGGTGGACCCGCGCATGGGCCGCATGCTGCTGGAAGCGGCCAAGCTCGGCAGTCTCCAGGAAGTACTGATCGTTGCCAGTGCGATGTCGATCCAGGACCCCCGCGAACGTCCGCCGGAGCGCCAGCAGGCCGCCGATCAGGCCCACGCGCAATGGAAGGACGTGGACTCGGACTTCGCCGGGCTGGTCAACCTGTGGCGCGGCTTCGAAGAACAGCGCCAGGCCCTGACCGCCAGCCCGTTGCGCAACTGGTGCCGCAAGAACTTCCTGAATTACCTGCGCCTGCGCGAGTGGCGCGACTCGCACCGGCAACTGAGCCTGATCTGTCGCGACCTGCAACTGAGCCTGAACAAGGAACCGGCGGACTACCCGAAACTGCACAAGGCGGTGCTGGTGGGGCTGCTCAGCCAGATCGGCCAGAAGACCGAGGACGGCGACTACCTCGGGGCTCGTCAGCGGCGTTTCTGGGTCCATCCGTCCTCGGGCCTGGGCAAGAAGCGTCCGCAATGGCTGATGACCGCCGAGCTGGTGGAAACCACCAAGCTCTATGCGCGCATGGTGGCCAAGATCGAGCCGGACTGGATCGAGCCCCTGGCTGGCCATCTGGTGAAGAAGAACCACTTCGAGCCCCATTGGGAGAAGAAGCGCGGCCAGGTGGTGGCCTACGAGCAGATCACCCTGTTCGGCTTGATCGTGGTCGGGCGCCGGCCGGTGCACTACGGCCCGGTGGACCCGGTGGTGTCCCGCGAGTTGTTTATCCGCGAGGCCCTGGTGCGCGGCGAGATCCAGTCCAAGGCCAAGTGCCTGAGCGCCAACACCCAGTTGCTGGAGCAGCTCGACGCCCTGGAAGCCAAGGCTCGGCGCCGCGACATCCTGGCGGACGAGGAAACCCTGTTCGCCTTCTACGACGAGCGCCTGCCGGCGGAGATCCACCAGACCGCGACCTTCGACAGCTGGTACCGGGTGCACAGCCAGAAGAACCCGCAGTTGCTGATCATGCGCGAGGAAGACGTGCTGGCCCGCGAGGCCAGCGAAGTCACCGCCAAGCAGTACCCGGACACCCTGCATATCGGCGATCTGGAACTGGCCCTGAGTTATCACTTCGAGCCCAACCATCCCCGCGACGGCGTGACCCTGCGGGTGCCGGCGCCGCTGCTGCCGGCGTTGCCGGCCGAACGCCTGGAATGGCTGGTGCCGGGGCTGATCGAGGCCAAGTGCATTGCCCTGGTGCGCAACCTGCCCAAGGCCCTGCGCAAGAACTTCGTACCGGTGCCGGACTTCGTCAAGGCGGCCCTGCAGCGCATGGTCTTCGCCGAAGGTTCGTTGCCCCAGGCCCTGGGCCGCGAGTTGCTGCGCATGACCGGTGCGCGGGTCAGCGACGAAGCCTGGAGCGAAGCCGCGCAGCAGGTGGAAAGCCACCTGCGGATGAACCTGGAAATCGTCGACGCCCAGGGCAAGTTCCTCGGCGAAGGTCGTGACCTGGCCGAACTGACCGCGCGTTTCGCCGAAGCCAGCCAGGCTGCCCTGGCGGTGCCGCAGACCGCCAAGAGCCAGCAGCCGGTGGAAGCCCGTGTGTTTGCCGCGGTCGCGGAAAAGACCCAGCAGAAGATCGCCGGCCTGTCGATGACGGTGTACCCGGCCCTGGTGGAAGAGGCCGGGACGGTCAAGGAAGGGCGCTTCTCCACCGCCGCCGAAGCCGAGTTCCAGCATCGCCGGGCCCTGCAGCGCCTGCTGCTGCAGCAACTGGCCGAGCCGGCCAAGTTCCTGCGCGGCAAGTTGCCGGGGCTGACCGAGCTGGGCCTGCTGTACCGCGAGCTGGGCCGGGTCGATGCGCTGGTGGAGGACATTCTCCTGGCCAGCCTTGACAGCTGCATCCTCGACGGCGAGGCCAGCCTGCCCCGGGACGGCGCCGGGCTGGCCTCCCTGGCCGAGCGCAAGCGCGGCGCCTGGACCGAGCATGCCGAGCGCCTGGCGCGCCTGACCTTGGAGATTCTCAAGCTCTGGCACGGCCTGCAAAAACGCTTCAAGGGCAAGATCGACCTGGCCCAGGCCGTGGCGCTCAATGACATCAAGTCGCAGTTGGCGAACCTGGTGTACCCGGGCTTTGTCCGGGAAACCCCGGCCCTGTGGCTCAAGGAACTGCCGCGCTACCTCAAGGCGGTGGAGCTGCGTTTCGAGAAGCTCGGCAGTCAGGTGCAGAAGGATCGGGTCTGGAGCACCGAGCTGGCCGGTCTGTGGAGCCAGTACCAGACCCGTGCCCAGAAACATGCCCAGGAAGGCAAGCGCGATCCGCAGTTGGAGCTGTACCGCTGGTGGCTGGAGGAGTACCGGGTGTCCCTGTTCGCCCAGCAACTGGGGACCAAGGTGCCGATTTCCGACAAGCGCCTGAACAAGCAATGGAGCCTGGTCGACGCCTGAGCCAGGCACCCCCGTGCAGGGTCGGCTCCGTCGATCCTGCAATTGCGGCGAAAGATCGGTGGTTATGGCAAACTCCGCCGTCATAAATGCCGGCCCCGGTTATCTGCACCCCAGCCAGCCTGGGCGGATCGGAATAAAGCGATGCCAGGAACGCCTCCTTCAGCGGGAGTCGTCCCTTTACGGTTTGGCACGACGGTGCCAATACCTTCTGCCTCAACACATTAGAGGAACGACCGTGCATAACGTCGTCATCAGCGGCACCGGCCTGTTTACCCCGGCCAACAGCATCTCCAACGAAGAGCTGGTGGAGTCTTTCAACACCTACGTCCAGCAGTTCAACAGCGACAACGCGGCAGCCATCGAGCGCGGCGAAGTGCAGGCCCTGACTGAATCCAACGCCGCTTTCATCGAAAAAGCCTCCGGGATCAAGAGCCGCTTCGTCATGGACAAGGCCGGCATCCTCGACCCGCAACGCATGGTTCCGAACCTGCCGGAGCGTTCCAACGACGAGTGGTCGGTGCTCTGCCAGATGGCCGTGGCCGCCGCCGAGCAAGCCTTGCAACGGGCCGGCAAGACTGCCGCTGACATCGACGGGGTGATCGTCGCCTGCTCCAACCTGCAGCGCGCCTACCCGGCCATCGCCATCGAAGTCCAGGCTGCACTGGGCATCCAGGGCTTCGGTTTCGACATGAACGTGGCCTGCTCCTCGGCAACCTTCGGCATCCAGGCCGCTTGCAACAGCGTGCAGCTGGGTCAGGCCCGGGCGATCCTGATGGTCAACCCGGAAGTCTGCACCGGGCACCTGAACTTCCGTGACCGCGACAGCCACTTCATCTTCGGCGACGCCGCCACCGCGGTGATCATCGAGCGCGCCGACCTGGCCACCTCCAAGCACCAGTTCGAGATCGTCAGCACCAAGCTGCTGACCCAGTTCTCCAACAACATCCGCAACAACTTCGGCTTCCTCAACCGCGCGGCAGAAGAGGGCGTCGGTGCCCGCGACAAGCTGTTCGTCCAGGAAGGCCGCAAGGTGTTCCGCGACGTGTGCCCGATGGTGGCCGAGCTGATCGCCACCCACTTGGCGGAAAACCAGCTCAATGTCGGCGACGTCAAGCGCTTCTGGCTGCACCAGGCCAACCTCAGCATGAACCACCTGATCGTCAAGAAGCTCCTGGGCCGCGAAGCCTCGGTGGAAGAGGCGCCGGTGATTCTCGATACCTACGCCAACACCAGTTCGGCCGGCTCGGTGATTGCCTTCCACAAGTACCAGGATGACCTGGCCAGCGGTTCCCTGGCGGTGCTCAGCTCCTTTGGCGCCGGTTATTCGATCGGCAGCGTCCTGCTGCGCAAGCGTTGATCTAGGCTGATTCGGGTGTGGCGCCGGGCGCTATTGGCGCGTCACACCCTTTCAAACCTGCATGATTGAACGAGGCACGAATGGCTGCTGCTGATGACGCGCAACTGCTAGAGCGCCTTTTGGCGGGTGAGCAAAAGGCTTACAAGGAACTGGTCAGTACCTACCAGAGCGCCATGCGCGCGGTGGCTTACGCGATTGTCGGCAATCGCCATGCCGACGAAGTGGTGCAGGATGCCTGGCTGTCGGTGGTGCGCAATCTGGCGGGCTTTCAGGGGCGCTCCAGCCTCAAGACCTGGCTGCTGACCATCACCGCCAATGCGGCCAAGGGCCGCTACAAGCAAAATCGCCGGGAAGTGTTGCTCGATGACCTGCCCGCGCCCCATGGCACCGTCGGCGACGAGCGTTTCTCTTCCACGGATGGCCACTGGCTGGTGGCGCCTTTCGCCTGGCACGAAGACACCCCCGAAGCCTTGCTGACCGAATCCGAGCTGCGCGACTGCCTGGAGCACACCCTGCTCAGCCTCTCGGAACTGCAAAGCAGCGTCCTGCTGCTGCGCGAGCGCCAGGGCCTGGAACTGGAAGAAATCTGTAATCTTCTGGGGCTCACGCTCTCCAATGTCCGGGTGCTGTTGCATCGGGCACGTCTGAAGGTCTTCGCCACCGTGGAGCATTTTGAGGAAACCGGCCAATGCTGACCTGTAAGGAACAAGTGGCGCGATCCAGTGATTATCTCGACGGCCAGTTGAGCTTTCGCGAGCGCCTGATGGTGCGCCATCACCTGCTGTTCTGCCCCAATTGCCGGCGTTTCATTCGGCAGATGCGCCTGCTCCAGGCCACCTTGCGGGTGCTGCCGGAGCCACCCCTGGAGGGCTTGGATGCCTTGGCCGAGCGTCTGGCGACGCAACGCAGCAAGGACGTCTGAGAGGACAAAACACAGGCCGACGCGGCGACGACGAACGGATGATGGGGGGCGTTGCCCCGCGCCGGACTGTTGAAACCCGGCAGACGCTGCTCGCGCGAGCAGCGTCTGCGGTGTACGAGCTGGTCGCTTAGAACTTGGCTTCGGCGTCCAGTTGCAGGGTGTTGGTATTGGCGTCGCGCTGGGTGCGGCTGGAGTAGTCGGCCTTGGTCAGGAAGTAGGTAGCGCCCAGGGCGAAGTTCTTGTCGATGTCGTAGCCGACCTTGAACTTGTGGCCACGGGAACCGGTGGTGCCGTTGGCGAAGTCGGAGTCGGTAAAGGCACCGACCACGGCATTGCGCTGCACGTCGCGGTAGTTGTAGTCGAGGTTGAAGCCGAACACTTTCGACTTGGCGCCCAGCAGCCAGGCGGTGTCCTGATCGTTCACCGCATCGTTGTTCTTCACGTACTGGCCGTAGAACGACAGCGGCATCGGCAGGCCGCCGATGTCGATCTGGCTGAAGCCTTCGTACAGGCGGAACTGGTTGTCCGCCGAGTTGCCGTTGACCGCCAGGGCGCAAGGGGTGGAGGTGCCGGTGCAACGGCTGTCCTTGTCGTTCTGGTAGGCATAGACGCTGCCGCCGACGGTCAGCTTCAGGTTGTCGGTGATGGCGAAGCGGCTACCCAGTTGGCCGGCGGTCAGGCGCAGGTCGTGACGGAACTGCACGCCTTCACCGTCGACGTTGTCCTTGAGGCTGTAGTTGCCCAGGCTGCCGAACAGCTCGGCGCTACCGCCCAGCGGGTATTTGTAGGTGACGGCCAGGCCTTCAGGGTTGATGTCACTGTCCCAGATCACGTCGCCCATGCTGACCCAGGGTTGCAGCATCTTGCCGCCGATCACGTGCAGGTTCTTGACCGCGTCCGGGTGATAGTCGATGTAGCCCAGGTCCAGCCAGATCTGTTTCTTGTCGAAGTAGTTGTCCATGTCCTGGTTAGTGGAGCGGGCATCGTCGCCGCCGCCGGTGGCGATGCGGATGCCGGTGTCCACCTGCGGGTTGATCTCGCTGTAGGCGCCCAGGCGCGCACGGATGCGCTGACGATCCTTGTCGCGGCCGCCGTTGTTGGCTTCGCCGTCGATCTTGACGGTTTCCTGGCGGATTCGAACGTCGCCCTTGAACTGCGTCTTGGCCGCCCAGGCCAGCTTCTGGTCGAAGGCGCTGAGCTCGTTGGCTTTCTTGGCGGCTGCGGCCACTTGTTCGTTGGTTTCTTGCTGCGCTTGCTGAGCGATTTGCTGGGCCTTCTGATCCTTGGCCAGTTCGGCTTGCAGCTCCATGTACTGCGCCTGGGAAATCGAGCCGTTGGCCTTGAGCATGTCGAGCAGTTTGGCGTCGACCGCAGCACTGGCGGGAACGCTCATGGCCAGTAACAGGCCACCACACAGGGCCGCCGCGGTTTTCGTGGAAGCAAGACGCATAGCAATCTCCGAAGGTAAGAGTGGATGGCTCAACCATCCAGGACACAACCGACCTGTGCAGATCGGAAAACAGTGGTCGGGTAGAACCCGGCGCTCTAAAAACAGGCGCCAGTATCACGATGGTTTATGACAGCGGGGTGGCAAAGTAATGGCGTGTCGATGACGATTGCTGACTGCAATTCCCCCTGTGCGGGGGCGTTGTCGGTGTCGGAGAAGGGGGGAGGTCGAGGGGCGATCAGCCGCCGTTCAGCGGGCCGGTGTCGCGCAGCAAGAGGTCGGAGAACCGGGGCGGATGGCTTGGCCCGAGCTCGGGGCTCGGGCCTGGCGGCGGTCAGGGGCAGGTGGTTTCGTGCAGGTACAGCCACTGCGCCGTGTTGTTCTGGACACGGATGATCGCCAGGGACAGGCGCGAGGTTTCGAGCGAGTCCAGGCGCTGGATTTCCTTGTAGCGGATCGCCGCGCACAGGCCTTCCTGCCACACGCAATGCAGATCGCTGAGCCTGATTTCCAGCCCCGGGCGCTTGCCCAGGCCCGTGTGAAACAGCTGTTGCACCTGCTCGCGGCCGATCAGGGCGCCGCCGGTGGTGACCATCTGGAAGTCTTCGGCCAGCAACGCCAGCAAGGGGTCGAGACAGGCCGCGCCGTCCCCCTGCCGGTTGCTGAAGACGCTGTGAATCAGTTGGTGAATCTGGTGCACGCTGTGTTGCGCTTGTTCAATGATCGAGTTGGGCATGGGTGGCCTTCATGGTGGGGAGTTGGTTCAGGGTCAGCAGCGGCAGCAGACCGGCTGCGGCGGCCAGCAACAGGCTCAGGTGGTAGGCGCCGCTGGCGTCGGTGTAAGCCAGCAGCAGGTTGTAGAGCATCAGCAACCAGGCGGCGCCAAGGCTGAAGGCCATCTGCCGGTTGATGTTCCAGATCACGCTGGCCTGGTGCGTATCGGCGCCGTCGAAGTCCAGCAGGGCGGTGGTTTGCGCGGTGTTGGCGCCGGCACCGCCGCCCAGGCCCATCAGCAGGTAGGCCGCCATCAGCAACGGCAGGTCGGCTGCCGAGTCGACCCAGCACAGGCAGGCGATGCCGGCGCTGTGCAGCACCAGGGCCATGGCGAACAGCCGCGCGGCGCCCAGGCGGTTGTAGCCGCGCCCGCCCGCCAGCATCGCCAGCAGCGCGCCGGCGGCGTACAGCAGCATGAACATGCCGCTGTGCCGGGCGCTCAGGTGCAGGTGCTCCTGGAGGAAGAACAGGCTCAGCAGATTGACCCCGGTGAAGATCCCCGGAATGGCGTGATAGATCGCCACCGACAGGCCCAGGCGCGGGTGTTTCAGCAGCCGCAGTTCGACAATGGGCCGGGCGCAGGACTTGCAGTGACGCCGATAGCACTCGGCCAATAGCAGCCCGACGAGCAGGCTCGGTGCCGCCTGATACGCCGGGTAGCCGCTGCCGTACAGCGACATGCCCAGCAGCAGGCCAGCCAGGCTCGCGCTCACCAGCAGCAGGCCGCGCAGGTCCGGGCGATCCACGGGCGCTGCGCGTTCAGGGGCGATCCAGCACCAGGACAGCAGCGCCGCCAGCAGCGACAGCGGCAGGCTGGCGAAGAACACCCAGCGCCAGGAGCCGTGATCGACAATCGCCCCGCCCAGCGTCGGCGACAGCGCCGGCGCCAGCAGGGCCACGGCCATCACCAGGGTGGAAATCCGCGAGCGTTGCCCGCCCTGGAACAGGTTGAAGGTCAGCGCCTGCCCCAGGGGAATCAGCAGGCCGCCGGCCATGCCCTGGACCAGCCGCCAGAACACCAGCGACATGAAGCTGTCGGCCAGCCCGCACATCAGCCCTGCGCCGCTGAACAGCAGCATCGAGGCGCAGAGCACCTGGCGGTTGCCGAAGCGCCCGGCCAGCCAGGTGCTGACGGCGATCACCAGGGTCAGGCCAAGGATGTAGGCGTTGGCCACCCAGGCCACGGCGGCGCTGGACACCTGCAAGTGGCTGGCAATGCTGGGCAGGGCCACCGCCGACATGAAGATGTTGACGCAATCGATAAAGAACCCGAGGAGAAATACCACCGCCACTTTGTATCTGTAAGTCATGCCGTCGCCCTTTTTGCGCGCAGCTTAGGGAGCTTGGGGGTGGAGTGTCGAGGTGCCTATACTTGACACATTGTTTAATGAGATTTGACAGTGAGCGATCATTTTCACGGCCAGCTGCACCGGGTGCAGACCTTCCTCGCGGTGGTCGACTTCGGTTCCTACACCCGCGCCGCGCAGTACCTGGGGATCAGCAAGGCCATGGCCAGCCTGCATGTGAAGGCTCTGGAGCGGGCGCTGGCGAGCACCTTGCTGGTGCGCACCACGCGGCAGGTGACCCTGACCGAAACCGGCCAGGACCTTTACCACGAATTCAAGGGGATTGTCGCCAATATCGACACAGCCTTCGACAACGTGCTGCATGGGCGCAACCGGGTCAGCGGCAAGCTGCGCATCAGTTCCACGGCGGAGTATGCCGAGACGTTCGTGTTGCCGATCCTGCCGCTGTTCACCGCGCGTTACCCCGAAGTGCGCCTGAGCTATCACTTCAATTCATCGCTGAATGATTTGGTGGCGGAAAAGCTCGACCTGGTGATCCGCCTCGGCCACCTGGCGGATTCGGGCTTCAAGGGACGCCAGCTGGCGGACTACGCCATTGCCCTGGTGGCCAGTCCGGCGCTGCTTGATGGCCGGGAGTTGCGGCGGATCGAGGACCTGAGCGCGCTGCCGTGGATCGGCAACAGCAACCTGGCCGGGCCGCCCGGTTGGACCTTCAACCATCCGCGCCGTGGTGAGGTGGAGGTGAAGGTCAGCCCCGGGCACGAATCCAACTCGGCGACGGCGATTCGCGCCCTGGCCCTGGCGGGCCTGGGGCTGGCGGTGCTGCCGGAGTGGATGGTCCTCGATGACCTGGGCAGCGGCCGCCTGGTGCGGGTTTTGCCCGAATACCGGTTGGCTGCTCAGCCGGTGCACGTGCTGTTTCCCAACAGCGCGCACCTGCCGCGCAAATCCCGGGTGTTCATCGATTTTCTCGCCGAGCACCTGGGGCGTTGAGAACGTGCCCAGGTGCCAGCGGTTTCGGTGAGCCCGGGGATGGGGGATACTCGCCGGGTTGTCCGATCTGAACTCCGGGGACCCCGATGCCGCTGCAATCCTTGAACAGTCTGTCTGCCGTCGATCCCGCGCAATGGGATGGCTTGCTCAAGGACGGGCAACCCTTCGTGCGCCATGCCTTTCTCAGTGCCCTGGAAGACAGCGGCAGCCTTGGTCCGCGCTCGGGCTGGCAGGCCGAGCACCTGTTGCATGTAGAGGACGGCCGCCTGCTGGCGGCCCTGCCCAGCTATCGCAAATGGCACTCCTACGGCGAGTACGTGTTCGATCACGGTTGGGCCGATGCCTGCGCCCGCGCCGGCATCGACTATTACCCCAAGCTGCTGACGGCGGTGCCGTTCAGCCCGGTCAGTGGCGCGCGGGTGCTGGCGGCGACTCAGGCGGATGCGTTCGAGTTGTTGAAAAGCCTGCCCGGCTACCTGGAGATCGAAGGGCTTTCCAGCGCCCATATCAACTTCACCGACGACTTCAGCGACGCCGCCCTGGAACAGCAACCGGGCTGGTTGCAGCGCCTGGGCTGTCAGTTCCACTGGCAGAACCGTGGCTACCGTGACTTTCAGGATTTTCTCGACGCCCTGAGCTCGCGCAAGCGCAAGCAGATGCGCAAGGAGCGCGAGCAGGTGGCGGGGCAGGGCTTTGATTTCCAGTGGTTCGAAGGCCATGAACTGGACGAGGCGCAGTGGGATTTCGTCTATGCCTGCTACGCCAATACCTATGCGGTGCGGCGCCAGTCACCGTACCTGACCCGGGCCTTCTTCAGCCTGCTGGCCGAGCGCATGCCCGAGGCTATCCGCGTGGTCCTGGCCAAGCAGGGCGGGCGCCCGGTGGCCATGGCCTTCAGCCTGGTGGGCGGCGACAGCTTCTACGGCCGCTACTGGGGCTGCCTGGCGGAGTTCGACCGCCTGCATTTCGAGACCTGTTTCTACCAGGGCATGGAGTACGCGATTGCCCAGGGACTGCAGCGTTTCGACGCCGGAGCCCAGGGCGAGCACAAGCTGATCCGCGGCTTTGAACCGGTACTGACCCGGTCCTGGCACTACCTGCGCCACCCCGGGCTGAACACCGCGGTGAAGGATTTCCTGCAACAGGAACGGGCCGGAATTCGCGCTTATGCCGAAGAAGCGAGGGACGCCTTGCCCTATCGGCAGGCGTGACCCTCGCCGTCTTCGCTCAGCTGTCTTCCTCGCCCAGCCAGCGGTAGACCACGCCGCCGATCACCGCGCCGAGGATCGGTGCCAGCCAGAACAGCCACAGCTGCTGCAAGGCCCAGCCGCCGACGATCAGTGCCGGGCCGGTGCTGCGGGCCGGGTTGACCGAGGTGTTGGTGACCGGGATCGAGATCAGGTGGATCAGGGTCAGGGCCAGGCCGATGGCGATTGGCGCCAGTCCCGCCGGGGCGCGCTTGTCGGTGGCGCCGAGGATGATCACTACGAACATCAAGGTCATCACCAGCTCGCAGACAAACCCCGCGGCCATGGAATAGCCGCCGGGGGAGTGGGCGCCATAGCCGTTGGAAGCCAGTCCCGAGGCCAGTTCGAAACCGGGCTTGCCGCTGGCGATGAAGTACAGCAGCGCCGCGGCAATCACCCCGCCGAGCACCTGGGCGACGATATAGGCCGGCAATTCCCTGGCCGGGAAGCGTCCACCCACCACCAGCCCGACGGACACCGCGGGGTTCAAGTGGCAACCGGAGATATGGCCGATGGCGAAGGCCATGGTCAGCACCGTCAGGCCGAAGGCCAGGGCGACGCCGAGCAGGCCGATGCCGACATTGGGAAAGGCCGCCGCGAGCACGGCGCTGCCGCACCCGCCCAGGACCAGCCAGAAAGTACCGAGCATTTCGGTAACGGAACGTTTGAACAAAGACATGGGTGAATCCTTGATAGGTCAACCTATCAACGCGATACAACTGTTATGCATCCCGCAGGTTAACTACAGGTTCCGCTCCGGAACCTAGGGTCAGTACAGCAGGCTTTCGGCGCAATTCCAGTCCGCCTAAAAAAACGCCAGAGCCCCCTGAAATAGCGGGCTCTGGCGCTTGGTGGAGCCGCTGCAGAGGCATCAGTCGATGCCGACGAAACCTCCGGTCTGGTGCTGCCACAGGCGCGCATACAGACCGCCATGGGCCAGCAGTTGGGCGTGGGTGCCGGTCTCGGCGATGCGTCCCTGTTCCAGGACCACCAGGCGGTCCATGCGGGCGATGGTGGAGAGGCGGTGGGCGATGGCGATTACGGTCTTGCCCTGCATCAGGGTTTCCAGGCTTTCCTGGATCGCCGCTTCGACTTCCGAGTCCAGGGCCGAGGTGGCCTCGTCCATGATCAGGATCGGCGCGTCCTTGAGCAGTACCCGGGCGATGGCGATGCGCTGGCGCTGGCCGCCTGACAGCTTGACCCCGCGTTCACCGACATGGGCATCGAAACCGGTACGGCCCTGGGCATCGGACAACAGCGGGATGAAGTCATCGGCGCGGGCCTTGCGCACCGCCTCCCAGAGTTCCTCGTCCGTGGCGTCGGGGCGACCGTAGAGCAGGTTGTCGCGGATCGAGCGGTGCAGCAGCGAGGTGTCCTGGGTGATCATGCCGATGCGTTCGCGCAGGCTTTCCTGGGTCACTTCGGCGATGTTCTGGCCGTCGATGAGGATCTGCCCGCCCTGCAGGTCGTACAGGCGCAGCAGCAGGTTGACCAGGGTCGACTTGCCGGCCCCGGAAGGACCGATCAGGCCGATCTTCTCCCCGGGACGGATGTCCAGGTTGAGGTCGCTGATCACCTTGTTGGCCTTGCCGTAATGGAACTGCACATGCTCGAAGCGCACGCCGCCATTGGCTACGGCCAGCTTGGGCGCCTGCTCGCGGTCGGTGAGCTGCAGCGGCTGGGCGATGGTCTGCAGACCGTCCTCGACCATGCCGATGTTTTCGAAGATGCCGTTGATCACCCACATGATCCAGCCGGACATGTTGACGATGCGGATCACCAGGCCGGTGGCCAGGGCGATGGCCCCGGCGCTGATCAGCGACTGGCTCCACAGCCACAGGGCCAGGCCCGTGGTGCTGACGATCAGCAGGCCGTTTAGGCTGGTAATGGTCACGTCCATGGCGGTGACCACGCGCCCGGCCAGCTGGCTTTTCTCGGTCTGCTCGGCGATCGCCTCGCGGGCGTAGCTCTGCTCGAAGCGGGTGTGGGCGAAGAGCTTGAGGGTGGTGATGTTGGTGTAGCCGTCGACGATCCGCCCCATGAGTTTGGAGCGGGCGTCGGAGGCATCCACCGAACGCTTCTGGATACGCGGCACGAAGTAGCGCATGGCGCCGATGAAGCCCGCGATCCACAGCAGCAGCGGGATCATCAGGCGCCAGTCGGCGTCGGCGAACAGCACCAGGGAGCCGATGGCGTAGATGGTCACGTGCCACAGGGCATCGATCACCTGCACCGAGGAGTCCTGTAGCGAATAGCCGGTCTGCATGATGCGCTGGGCAATGCGTCCGGCGAAGTCGTTCTGGAAGAAGTTCAGGCTCTGGCGCAGCACGTAGCTGTGGTTCTGCCAGCGGATCAGGCTGGTCATGCCGGGGTTGATGGTCTGGTGCATCAACAGGTCGTGCAGGCCCACCATCAGCGGCCGGAACAGCAGGGCCACCACCGCCATCCAGGCCAGTTCCAGGCCGTGGTCGCTGAACACCTGGGCGCTGGGCGTGCCCTGGGCCAGGTCGATGATGGTGCTCAGGTAGCTGAACAGCGACACCTCGATCAGGGCCACGAACAGGCCCACCACCAGCAGGGCGACGAAGCTCGGCCAGACTTGCTTGATGTAGTGGAAGTAGAACGGCAGGACCCGATTGGGCGGGGTGGCGCTGGGGGCGTCGCGGAAGATATCGATCAGTTGTTCAAAACGACGAAAGAGCATGGGGGTCTTGAAGCCCGGGGTGCGGGCTCTCCTGTTCTGAAAGCGGACGGGGCGCCGGTTGCGGCGCCGCCGTCGGGACAGGCTGGCGGATTCAGTCGATGCGCTTGGCCGACTTGATCAGCACCGGGTCCACAGGCACGTTTTGCATGCCTTGCTTGGTGGTGGTCTGGGAATTGACGATCTGGTCCACCACGTCCATGCCGCTCACCACCTTGGCGAATACGGCGTAGCCGGCATCGCGGCCCGGATCGAGGAAGGCGTTGTCGGCGACGTTGATGAAGAACTGGCTGGTGGCCGAGTTGGGGTTGGAGGTGCGGGCCATGGACAGGGTGCCGCGCACGTTATGCAGGCCGTTGGAGGCTTCGTTCTTGATCGGGTCGCGGGTGTCTTTCTGCACCATCTGCGCGGTGAAGCCACCGCCCTGGACCATGAAGCCCGGGATCACCCGGTGGAAGATGGTGTTGGTGTAGAAGCCGCTGTCGACGTAGTCGAGGAAGTTCTTGCTGGAGATCGGTGCCTTGACCGGGTCCAGTTCGACTTCGATCTTGCCGAAGCTGGTGTCCAGCAGGACGTGGGGCGCCTTGGCCGGTTGGGCGGCCATCAGGTTGGCCGCGAACAGCACGGAGCCGGCGACGAGGGCGATTTTTTTCAGCATGGTTCAGTGATCCTGGGTGGTGGTGTCGACTGTGGTTGTAAAGTCCAGCAGGGTTTGGTTGAAGCGCTGCGGCTGGTCCAGCGGCGTGGCGTGACGGGAATCCTCGATCACCACCAGCCGTGCATCCGGCAGCAGTTTGACATAAGCCTCCTTGACCGCCACTGGGGTGTAGTCGTGGTCGGCGCTGACGACCAGGGTTGGACAGGTGATACGGCCCAGACGTTCCTGCACCCCCCAGCCGACGATGGCGTCGAAGCTGGCGAGATAAGCACGTTTGTCGTTTTTTGCCCAGCGCTCGGCCATTTTCCGCCGCAACTCGCCTTGCTCCGGCTTGGGAAACAGCCGCTGGCCCAGGGCCCGGCCGATGGTGGCCAGGCTCAGCACCCGGGCCAGGCTCCAGCGCTTGAACCACTGCCAGTAGTCGTTTGTGCTGCGCACCTTGACTTCGGGGGCGCTGTTGACGATGCACAGGCTCTTGAGCAGTTGCGGCTGATCCACACCCAGCTGGAAGCCGATCATGCCGCCCATGGACAGCCCGACATAGTGCGCGGGGCCCAGGTTCAGGTGTTCGATCAGCGCCACGATATCGGCGGTGAAGCCCGGGATGCTGTAGCGCTCCCGGGGTTTGTCGGAGCGTCCGTGGCCGCGCAGGTCGGGGACGATCAGGCGGTAGCGGCTTGAAAGCTCGGGGATCTGCTTTTCCCAGTCCTGGGCGCTGGAGCCCAGGCCGTGAACCAGCAGCAGGGGATCACCCCGGCCGTATTCCTCGTAGTGCAGGGTGCAACCTTCATGCTCGAAATACGCCATGGCAGAACTCCTGTTCTGGTGGTGGGGATGTCAGGCTTGTTCGGGGGCGGCAAAGGCCGCATCCAGGGGCGCGGTGTCGAAGGTGCGCAGCAGTTCCACGAGAATCTGCGTGGCCGGGCCCAGGGGTTTGTCCTTGTTGGAATAGAGGAAGAAGGTCGGGTGGCGACTGCCGCCCTGGTCCAGGGGCAGGACCTTGAGCAGGCCTTCGCGCAGCTCCCGTTCGATCAGGTGCCGGGGCAGCCAGGCAAAACCCAGGCCGCTGCCAACGAAGGTCGCGGCGGTGGCCAGGCTGCCCACGGTCCAGCGCTGCTCGGCGCCGAGCCAGCCGACATCCCGCGGTTGCTGCCGGCCGGAGTCGCGGATCACCACTTGCAGCTGGCTTTCCAGGTCCTGGAAATGCAGTTCCCGTTGCAGGCGATGCAGGGCGTGTTCCGGGTGGGCCACGGCGACGAACTCCACCGCGCTCAGTTCGGTGCCCAGGTAGCCGGAAATGTTGAAACTGCTGATGGCCAGGTCGGCCACGCCTTCGAGCAGCACCTCCTCGACCCCGGACAGCACTTCCTCGCGCAGGCGCACGCGGCAGCCGCGGCTTTGCGGCATGAAGGCGGTCAGGGCGCGCACCAGCCGCGCATTGGGGTAGGCGGCGTCCACCACCAAGCGCACTTCGGCTTCCCAGCCCTGTTCCATGTGGTGGGCCAGGTCTTCCAGCTGGCTGGCCTGCTTGACCAGTTGCCGGGAGCGACGCAGCAGCACGCCGCCGGCTTCGGTAAGCACGGCCTTGCGCCCGTCGATGCGCAGCAGCGGCACACCGAGCTGGTCCTGCATGCGCGCCACGGTGTAGCTGACCGAGGATTGCGAGCGGTGCAGGGCTTCGGCGGCCTGGGCGAAGCCGCCATGATCGACCACCGCCTGCAGGGTGCGCCATTGATCCAGGGTCACGCGGGGCGCTTTCATGAGGGACTCCTCTTGTCCTAAGCTGGCGCTCCTTATTGGAGACTGCCGAATGAGAAAATTCTGTTGTGTGTTGCTGGCGCTGTTGCCCCTCGGCGCCTGGGCCTATCCCATCGATGTCGAGAAGCAGTTGAACGGCCTGAGCATCGACTACACCACCTTTGCTACCGATGAAGACATCGGCTCCATCCAACTGAACAACTTCGGCAAGCGCGACGCCGTGTGTTCGGTGGTGTTTCGCAATGGCCCCGAGTCGCCGCGCACCCGCAAGGTGGAAGTCGCTGCGGGGCAGAGCAAGAACGTCACCGCCAAGTTCAACCGCAATATCATCAAGCTGCGCCTGGAACTGAACTGCCAGGCCAAGTGATCGAAGCAGGCCGGTCCAGGGAATTGCACTGGGGCCGGCTGTGCTTATAAACGAATTTATTGATTGGTTATAGCAGTTATTTGCGCTTTTTCATCGATATCACTCTGTTTAATCTGCCCCCCATCGACTTACGCATACCCCGATGGAGGCTTCAGCCATGTCCCGCGTCCTGATCATTGAAAGCAGCGCCCGCCAGCAGGATTCCGTATCCCGGCAACTGACCCAGACCTTTATCCAGCAATGGCAGGCCGCTCACCCCGGCGACTCGATCACGGTCCGCGACCTGGCCCGCAACCCGGTGCCGCACCTGGACGCCAACCTGCTGGGCGGCTGGATGAAACCCGCCGAGCAGCGCAGCGCCGCCGAGCAGGACTCCCTGCAACGCTCCAACGAATTGACCGAAGAGCTGCTGGCCGCCGACGTGCTGGTGCTGGCCGCGCCGATGTACAACTTCGCCATTCCCAGCACCCTGAAGGCCTGGCTCGACCATGTGCTGCGCGCCGGGGTGACCTTCAAGTACACCGATACCGGGCCCCAGGGCCTGCTCACCGGCAAGCGCGCCTACGTGCTCACTGCCCGGGGCGGTATCTACGCCGGCAGCAGCGCCGATCACCAGGAACCCTACCTGCGTCAGGTGATGGGCTTTATCGGTATCCACGACGTCGAGTTCATCCACGCCGAAGGCCTGAACATGGGCGGCGACTTCCATGAAAAGGGCCTGAACCAGGCCAACGCCAAGCTGGCTCAGGTGGCCTGAGCCAGGGTGCCTGGGTCGAGGCGCCGCTCAGCGAAGGGCTTTGTGGCGCCGTTAATCTGCAGATAATCCCCCGGTGTTGAAGTAGCGCCTGCGGATCCCCTTCAAGCCGGTTCGCGCATCGAACCTCCCTTTGCACTGGTTGCTCCTTCAGTGCTGACGCCCGATTGCACGCTTAGCGAGATCGGGCTTTTTTTTGCCCGGGATTTCATCTGCGCGGGCAAAACCGCTATCGTCGCCGCCATTCAAGACGAGGCGAACATGGGCTATCTACTTTTTGTCACCCTGATCCAGGCGTTTTCCTTCAGCCTGATCGGCGAATACCTGGCCGGGCATGTCGACAGCTACTTCGCGGTGCTGGTGCGGGTGCTGCTGGCGGGGCTGGTGTTCATTCCACTGACCCGTTGGCGCCGGGTGGAGCCGGCCTTCATGCGCGGCATGCTGCTGATCGGTGCGCTGCAGTTCGGCATCACCTACGTGTGCCTGTACCTGAGCTTTCGCGTGCTGACGGTGCCAGAGGTGCTGTTGTTCACCATCCTCACGCCGCTGCACGTGACCCTGATCGAAGATGCCCTGAACCGGCGCTTCAACCCCTGGGGCCTGCTGGCGGCACTGGTGGCGGTGGCGGGCGCGGTAGTGATCCGCTATGACAGCGTCAATCCGGATTTCTTCATCGGCTTCTTGCTGCTGCAACTGGCCAACTTCACCTACGCCGCCGGGCAAGTGCTGTACAAGCACCTGGTGGCGCGCTACCCCAGCGACCTGCCGCACTACCGGCGCTTCGGCTACTTCTACCTGGGCGCCTTGCTGGTGGTGCTGCCGGCGTTCCTGCTGTTCGGCAAGGCCCATTACCTGCCGGACGCGCCGCTGCAATGGGCGGTGCTGCTGTTTCTCGGCCTGGTGTCCACGGCATTGGGCATGTACTGGTGGAACAAGGGCGCGTGCCTGGTGAGCGGTGCCACCCTGGCGGTGATGAACAACCTGCATGTGCCGGTGGGGCTGTTGATCAACCTGCTGATCTGGAACCAGCACGAAGACCTGGGACGCTTGTTGCTGGGCGGCTTGGTGATCCTCGCGGCGGTATGGATCAGCCGTCGCGGCGCCCGGCACCCCAACCTGTAGGAGCCGGCTTGCCGGCGAAAGGGCCCGCAAGCGTTGCGTCTGGCCGCTCAACGCCTTCGCTGGCAAGCCAGCTCCTACCGGGTTACAGAGCGTGCTTCTCTACCGTCGGCACATGGCTGGCGCCCGCTATCGCCGGCAGCAAGCCGGCCCGCAGGTCGGTGCCGCTGGGCTGCTGGTAGAGGTTCAGGCCGAACTCCGGCATCACCGCCAGCAGGTAATCGAAGATATCCCCCTGGATGCGCTCGTAATCGACCCAGGCGGTGGTGCGGGTAAAGCAGTAGATCTCCAGGGGAATGCCCTGGGCCGTGGTCTGCATCTGGCGCACCATGCAGGTCATGTTCGGCTGGATCTCCGGGTGGCTCTTGAGGTACGCCAGGGCATAGGCGCGGAAGGTGCCGATATTGGTCATGCGCCGACGGTTGGCCGACAGCGCGGCGACGTTGCCCTGGGCTTCGTTCCAGGTCTTGAGCTCGGCCTGCTTGCGCCCGATGTAGTCGGTGAGCAGGCGCACCTTGCTCAGCCGCACTTCTTCGTCGTCATGCAGAAACCGCACGCCGCTGGCGTCGATGTACAGGCTGCGCTTGATCCGCCGGCCGCCGGACTGCTGCATGCCGCGCCAGTTCTTGAACGACTCGCTCATCAGGCGCCAGGTGGGGATGGAGACGATGGTCTTGTCGAAGTTCTGCACCTTGACTGTGTGCAGGGTGATGTCCACCACATCGCCGTCGGCGCCGACCTGGGGCATCTCGATCCAGTCGCCGACCCGCAGCATGTCGTTGCTGGTCAACTGCACGCTGGCGACGAAGGACAGCAGGGTGTCCTTGTAGACCAACAGGATCACCGCCGACATGGCGCCCAGGCCCGAGAGCAGCAACAGCGGCGAGCGGTCGATCAGGGTGGCGACGATGATGATCGCGCCAAACACGTACAGCACCATCTTCGCCAGTTGCACATAGCCCTTGATCGAACGGGTGCGGGCGTGTTCGGTGCGGGCGTAGATGTCCAGCAGGGCATTGAGCAGGGCACTCAGGGCCAGCAGTTGGAACAGGATGGTGAAGGCCATGGCCAGGTTGCCGAGGAACAGCAGGCTGGTCTTGCTCAGCTCCGGCACCAGGTGCAGGCCGAACTGGATCACCAGGGACGGGGTCATCTGCGCCAGGCGGTGGAACACCTTGTTGCGGCGCAGGTCATTGAGCCAGTGCAAGGACGGCTGGCGGCCCAGCAACCTGATGGCGTGCAGCACCAGGTAGCGAGCCACCCGTCCGAGCACCAGGGCGACCACCAGCAACAGGGTCAGGCCGATGCCAGCGTGCAGGAGAGGGTGTTGATCGAGGGCTCCCCAGAGGTCCTGGGTATTGAGCCAGAGCTGTTTGAAATCCATGGGCTAAAACGATTCTTCTATGGGACACGAGGGGAGGATTAGAGCATTTAACCCTGGAAAAGTTACGGTTAAGGACAAATCGGCTCACAAAAAACCAACTCTTTGCCACCGTTTGCACAAAGAAACTCGGCCTGCGCGCTCGAAACCGTTACCCTATGCAGCTGTTTTTTTGCATATCTTCGAGGTAGCACCCGTGTTTTCCCAATTCGCCCTGCACGAACGCCTGCTCAAAGCCGTGGCCGAGCTTAAATTTGTCGAGCCGACGCCGGTGCAAGCTGCGGCTATTCCGCTCGCGCTGCAAGGGCGTGACCTGCGGGTGACGGCACAGACCGGCAGCGGCAAGACCGCGGCTTTCGTCCTGCCAATCCTCAATCGCCTGATCGGCCCGGCGAAGATCCGCGTCAGCATCAAGACCCTGATCCTGCTGCCGACCCGGGAACTGGCCCAGCAGACCCTCAAGGAAGTCGAGCGCTTCTCCCAGTTCACCTTCATCAAGTCCGGCCTGATCACCGGCGGTGAAGACTTCAAGGTCCAGGCCGCCATGCTGCGCAAGGTGCCGGACATCCTCATCGGCACCCCGGGCCGCATGCTGGAGCACCTCAATGCCGGCAACCTGGACCTGAAGGAAGTCGAAGTACTGGTGCTCGACGAAGCCGACCGCATGCTCGACATGGGCTTTGCCGAAGATGTGCAGCGCCTGGTGGACGAATGCCCGAACCGCCAGCAGACCATGCTGTTCTCCGCCACCACCGGCGGCTCCGGCCTGCGCGAGATGGTCGCCAAGGTCCTCAACAACCCTGAGCACCTGCAACTCAACAGCGTCAGCCAGCTCAACGAAACCACCCGTCAGCAGATCATCACCGCCGACCACAACCAGCACAAAGAGCAGATCGTCAACTGGTTGCTGGCCAACGAGACTTACCAGAAGGCCATCGTCTTCACCAACACCCGGGCCATGGCCGACCGTATCTATGGCCGCCTGGTGGCCCAGGACTACAAGGCATTCGTACTGCACGGCGAAAAGGACCAGAAGGACCGCAAGCTGGCCATCGACCGCCTGAAGCAGGGCGGGGTGAAGATCCTGGTGGCCACCGACGTTGCCGCCCGTGGCCTGGACGTCGATGGCCTGGACCTGGTGATCAACTTCGACATGCCCCGCAGCGGCGACGAATACGTGCACCGCATCGGCCGTACCGGCCGCGCCGGCAACGATGGCCTGGCCATCTCGCTGATCTGCCACGGCGACTGGAACCTGATGTCGAGCATCGAGCGCTACCTCAAGCAGAGCTTCGAGCGCCGCACCATCAAGGAAGTCAAAGGCACTTATAGCGGCCCGAAAAAGGTCAAGGCCTCCGGCAAGGCCGCTGGCGTGAAGAAGAAAAAGACCGACGCCAAGGGTGACAAGAAAAAGGCCGTGGCCAAGTCGCCGACCAAGCGCAAGACCGCCAACCGCCCGAAAAGCGACAGCCTGGTCAGCCAGGACGGCCTGGCACCGCTCAAGCGCCGCAAGCCACAGGCGCCAGCGGCTGAGTAAGCCCGCCGCTTGCTGTCAATAAAAAGCCCGGACCTGATCCGGGCTTTTTTTGGCTGGCTTTCAGAGGTACTCCGGGCCTCGATGGCTTCAACTGGCCTCAGGCTTCCCGAGCCATTTCGGCACCCCGGGCAATCTGGGCCATGCGCCGAGTTTTGGCTAAGCAGCCCAAGTTCGAAGAGACGCTTCTGGCGGATTAACAGGTTGTTGCCAAGAAACCTTCCCTGAAGATTCAGAAGTGTCTGATGTGTCAGTGGCAGGGTAAATCTAGTAGCGGCACCCGCTGCAGGGCCCGGATTCCGGGGGTTGTGCAGTTTGTTGGAGGCGTTCAACGCTTATTTGACGCCAGGTTGATGGCACATTAACATCCCCGCCCTTCCTTGACCTTGCTGCCCTTTCGAAGGATCGAATATGTCTGTCTCCACCCTCGGGATGAGGTTGTGCTGCGCGCTGTCCTGCCTGCTGCTGACTGGCCCCTTGCACATGGCGCTTGCCGCCCCCTTGCCTGCACCGACGTTCAGCCCCGGTGACCAGGAGCTGATCCGCGACCGGCAGAACCGCCTGCTGGAAGAACAGCAGCGGCGACTCGAAGAACTCAAAGACCTGCCCGGCAAGAGCGCCACGCCTGTAGCGCCCAGCGCACCGGCCGACAGCCGCTGCTTCCCGATCAAGGACATCCAGCTCAAGGGCGCCGACTCGCTGTCCGCCAGCGAGCGTGACAGCCTGCTCAAGCCCTACATCGGCCAGTGCCTGGGCGTGCCCCAGCTCAACGAGCTGCTCAAGGTCATCACCAACCGCTACCTCGAAAAGGGCCTGGTCACCAGCCGCGCCTACCTGCCGCAGCAGGACCTATCCAGCGGCCACCTGCAGGTGCTGGTGGTGGAAGGCAAGCTCGAAGGCCTCAAGGCCGCCGACGGCAGCAAGCTCAGCGCCCGCGAACTGAACATGGCCTTTCCCGGCAGCAGCGGTGAGCTGCTCAACCTGCGGCAGATCGAGCAGATGGTCGACCAGCTCAACCGCCTGCCGTCGAACCAGGCGCAGATGGAACTGGCCCCGGGCCAAGCCGTGGGCGGCAGCGAAGTGCTGGTCAAGAACAACCCGCAAAAGCCCTGGCGCGTCGGTCTGTCGCGCAGCAACGAGGGCCAGAAGAGCACTGGCGAACAACAGTGGGGCAGCTCTTTCGAATGGGACAGCCCTTTAGGCCTGGCCGACCAGTTGGTGCTGCGCGGTGGCCACGACGCCATCAGCGACCACCAGAAAACCTCGCGCAACGCCATGCTCTATTACAACCTGCCGTTTGGCTGGTGGAACCTCAGCTACAGCTACAGCCAGAGCGAATACCGCTCCCTGGCTCAGGGGCAGGGCTTCAACTTCAAGCAGACCGGCGACAGCCAGAACCACCAACTGCGCGTGGAGCGAGTGATCCACCGCGATGCCGTGAGCAAGACCTCGCTCAATAGCGGCCTGAGCTACCTGCGCACCAACAACTACATCGAAGACAGCAAGCTCGCCAACAGCAGCAACCGCCTCAGCGAAGCCCAGTTCGGCATCAACCACGGCCGACGCATCGGCGGCGCGTTCGTCAACTTCGACCTAGGGCTGCAGGACGGCATCGGCGCCTTCGATGCCCAGCGCGAAAACCAGCGTGACAAATATGGCAATCGTCAGGCCAACGCGCGCTATCGCAAATACACCGCCACCGCCAGCTACCTGCAGCCGTTCAAGCTGTGGGACGAGTCCCTGGTGTTCAGCAGCCTGGTCACCGGCCAGCGCAGCGAGGATGTGCTGTTCAGCTCGCAACGCATGAGCTTGGGCAGCCAGTCCTCGATCCGTGGCTACAAGGACCAGAGCCTCAATGGCGACAGCGGCTACTACTGGCGCAACGACCTGCGCTGGAGTCGCCCGGTGACCTGGAACTGGCTGCGCCCGGCGTTCGCCGAGTACGGCACTGGGCTCGGCTATGACGTCGGCGCGATCCGCAACGACCGCTACAACGCCGAGCAGCATGGCCGCGTCTCCAGCGACTCCATCGAATTTTTCGCCCGCGGCAAGCACCTCGCCGCCAGCCTGACCTTCGCCCATTCCCTCGAGCGGCCAGATGCCCTGAGTGAGCGGGAAGCACCGATCTACTTCCGTTTGGACCTGTTCCTCTAATTCCGTTTTTTGCCTGAGATTCTTGACATGGACGTTCGCCAATTTGCCTTCCTGGCCCGCCAGCCTTCGGCTGCCCTGCAACCACGCGACACCTTCTGGGGACTGTCGAAACGCGGGTTGGCGTTCATCCTCGCCAACATGATGTTCTGGCAGCCGGTGGTGGCGATGGCCGACGGCATCGTGGTCAACGGCAGCGGTACAACACTGGGGCAGGCGGGCAATGGCGTGCCCATCGTCAATATCGCCACGCCCAACGGCAGCGGGCTGTCCCACAACCAATTCAGCGACTACAACGTCGGCCAGCAGGGCGTAATTCTCAACAACGCCACGCAAAACCTGCAGAACACCCAGTTGGGTGGCTACATCATCGGCAACAGCAACCTGGGTGGCCGCGCGGCCAATGTGATCCTCAACGAGGTCAATGGCGGCAGCCCCAGCCAGCTCAAGGGCTACACCGAAGTGGCCGGGCAATCGGCCCATGTCATCGTCGCCAACCCCTATGGCGTGACCTGCAATGGCTGCGGCTTCATCAACACCCCCAAAGCCACCCTGACCACGGGCAAACCGGTGATCGAGAACGGCCAGGTGCAGCGTTACCAGGTGGACCAGGGCAGCGTTGCAATCGAAGGCGCGGGGCTCAACGCGAGCAATATCGACCGGTTCGAAATCATCACCCGCAGCGCGAAGATCAACGCCGAGATTCAGGCCAAGCACTTGGCGGTGATCGCCGGGGCCAACGATGTCGACGCCAAGACCTTGAACGCCACGGCCCGCGCCGCCAACCCGGCGGATGCGCCGCAACTGGCCATCGACTCATCAGCACTGGGCGGCATGTACGCCGGGGCGATCAAGCTGGTGGGTACTGAGGCCGGAGTCGGGGTGAAGCTGGCGGGGGACATGGCCACCAGCGGTGGTGACCTGCAAATCGATGCCAACGGCAAATTGACCCTGGCTCGTGCTCAAGCCCAGGGCGACGTGCAACTCAAGGCGCAAGCGGTGCAACTGACCGAGTCGGTGTATGCCGACCGGAACGCCAAAGTGGTTGCCGCTGAAACACTCACGGTGGACAAAAACCTGACGGCGGGCGGCAACCTGCACCTCGAAGGTCAGCAGGTGGTCAGTCGCGGTCAGCTCAATGCGGGGCTCCAGCGGCAAGACGACACCCAGATCATTCATCCCGCCAGCCATTTGCAGCTTCAGGGTGGCAGTCTGACCAACACCGGCAGTATCAACGCTCGGGGCCGTCTCACGACCGATCTGGAGCGCTTGGATAACCGGGGTGCGGAACTGGTGGCAGCGGGGGATCTGCACCTCAAGGCCGCAAGCATCGATAACCGTGGCGGTCAGTTGATTGGCCATCAAGCCCTGAAGGTTGAAGGCGATAGTCTGGATAACCGTGGCGGGACCCTGGCCGCCGAGCGGTCACTCAAGGTGGCGCTCGACAGCCTGGACAACCGCGATCAGGGGCTGATCCTCAGCAAAAGCGCAGACTTGACCCTCAATGCCGGCAGCCTCGATAACCGCCAGGGCACCCTGCAAGCCAACCAGGGCGAGCTCAAGGCCAAGGTCAAGCAGGTCCTCGATAACGGCGGCGGCAAGATCCTCACGGGTGCCGGCAAACTGAGCCTGGAAGCTGATGAACTGCGCAACCAGCAAGGACGACTGAACGCCCAGACTGGCAAGCTTGAAGTCAAGAGCACGACCTTCGACAACACTCAGGGGCAGGCCCGCGGGGCGGCAGTCGAGATCAGCAGCAGTTCCCGTCTGATCAATGATCAGGGGCATGTACTGTCCACCGCAGGCGATTTGCAACTCAAGGGCGGCGAGGTCCGCAACAACGAGGGCGAGATCGCTAGCCAGAAGCACCTGCAAGTCTCCGTCGACAGTCTGCAGAACCAGAAGGGCAGCCTCAGCGCCGAAACCATCGGGCTGGCACTTGCCGGCAAGCTGGACAACGACGCGGGGCTGATCGAGTCCCGGGAAAGCCTCACGGTGGACGCCGGTTCAGTGAGCAACGCCAAGGGCCGTTTGCGGGCGCTGGGCGAGCTGGGCGAGAGCCGCTTCAGCATCGGTGGTCGTTTTGATAACGACCAGGGCCTGGTGGAGATCGGCAATCAGCGCTTGCTGCTGAGCAGTGGGGGCCTGAGCAACCAGCAAGGACTGGTGCGCCACCTGGGGCAGCAAGGCTTTGCGTTGTCCCTGGCGGACACCGGCAATGCCGGCGGCAGTTTCATCACCAACAGCCGGCTGGATCTGGACCTGGCGGACTGGAGCAACACCAGCCAGATCCAGGCACAAAAGATCGGCTTGAAGGTCGGGACCTTCACCCAGACCCGCACTGGCAAGCTGGTTTCGGTCGAGGGTGTCGAGGCGAGCGGCAATCATTGGATCAACGATGGCGGCCTGGAAACCGATGGCGACCTGAAGCTGATTCTCAGTGGTTCCTACCAGGGCAACGGCCTGCTCAAGAGCCAGGGGCGCATGACTTTCGCAGCCGCCCGCGCCGACCTTGGCCAGGAGGCCGAGGTGCGCAGCGGTGCTGCCGCCGATTTCACCCTCGGCAGTCACCTGCAGAACCTCGGCACGCTCACGGCCGCCGGTGACCTGCAACTCAAGGTCGACAGCCTGACCAACCAAGGCACCCTGGGGGCGGGCAATGCCTTGCACATTGAAACCCCGACCCTGGTCAACCAGGGCGGGCTGATCTTCAGCGGCGCCGACATGCGGCTGGAAACCAGCAGCCTGACCAACGACAAGGGTGACATCTACAGCCTTGGGCGCCTGGACGTGAATGCCCCGGGACAACAACCGGCCAGCCTGATCGAAAACATTTCCGGCACCATTGAAAGCGCCCATGGCATGCAATTGCTGGCCAACCGCCTGATCAACCGCAAGGAGAAGTTCGCCTTTATTCCGGCCCTGACCTCCGGGCGTATCACCTTGCACTTCACCGACAACTGCAAGGGCAAGCACTGTGCAGCCTCCTACTCGGTGACCGAGGTTTACGGCACGAAAATCACCGAGGATTCCCAGCGCGGTAACCTGATTTCCGGCGCCGAGCTGACCTTCAAGGGCGACAGCTTCGAGAACCAGTTCAGTACCGTTTCTGCCGCCGGTGATATCAGCCTGCAAAGTAACAGCCTGAAGAACATCGGTGCCGGTGGCGGCGAGATCCGTAATTACTCTTATTCGATCTACACCAAGAGCGACAGTGCCTATTACACCTTCGTCAACAACATCGGGCGCTACAACGCCTACAACGACCCCAACTCTGCCAGTTACAACCCTACGGCGATGCCGCTGGGAGCGATTGCCCTCGGCAGCCTGATCGGCTTCAGCAAGGTCGAGACCTCCGGCAGTGGCGAAGTTGCCGCGGCAGTCATCCAGGGCGCCGGCAAGGTGGACATCACCGGCACCCAACTGCTGGAAAACAGCCTGATTCGTCCGGGTGAAACCGTAGCCGCCAGTGCCAGCCGGGTCGGCCTGACCGCCGTGGACAGCAGCACCCAGGCCCTGCCGCAGTTGAGCCTGCAAGCCGCTCCGGACCTGCAGCAACAAGCGGTCAACCCTCTGGCCTTGCCCGGTTTCAGCTTGCCGCAAGGTGACAGCGGCTTGTTCAAGGTCAGCCGCAACCCGCAACACAAGTATCTGATCGAAACCAACCCGGCGTTCGCCAACCTCAAGCAGTTCATCAGTTCCGATTACCTGCTCAGCCGCATCGGTTTCAACAGCGACCAGACCCAGCGCCGCCTGGGCGACGGGCTCTACGAACAACGGCTGATCCGCGAAGCGGTGATTGCCCGCACCGGCCAGCGTTTCATCGCCGGGCTGGACAGCGACGAAGCGATGTTCCGCCACCTGATGGACAACGCGATCGCCAGCAAGACCGCCCTTGACCTGTCACCGGGTGTCGCCCTGACCTCAGCCCAGGTTGCGGCCCTGACCCACGACATCGTCTGGATGCAGGAGCAGCAGATCAACGGCGAGAAGGTCCTGGTACCGGTGCTGTACATGGCCCAGGCCAACAAACGCCTGGCGCCCAATGGCGCGCTGATCCAGGGGCGCGACGTGAACCTGATCTCCGGCGGCACCCTGGCCAACCAGGGCACCCTGCGCGCCAGTGCGCAACTGCAGGCCAGCGCCCAGAACATCGACAACAGCGGTCTGATGGAGGCCAACGAACGCCTGTCGCTGCTGGCCACCCAAAGCATCCGCAATGCCCAGGGCGGGATTCTCAAAGGCCAGGACGTCAGCCTGGTCGCGACCCAGGGCGACGTCATCAACGAGCGTTCGAAAGTCAGCCAGGACACCCGTTATGGCGGTGGAGTCCAGCACAACGACTACCTCAACAGCGCAGCTCGGGTCGAGGCGGGCAACCGCCTGACTATCGACGCCGGACGGGATATCCGTAACAGCGGCAGCGTGCTCCAGGCTGGAGGGGATGCGAGTCTCAAGGCGGGGCGTGATCTGGCGCTGGTGGCCACTGAGCAAGTGAACAGCAGCAGCGGACGCCACAAGAAGACCAGCTGGAGCCAGAGCCAGACCACCCAGTACGGCAGTGAAGTGCAGGTCGGTGGCAATCTTTCCGCCACGGCCGGCCAGGATCTGCAGATGGTGGCCAGCAAGGTCGCGGCCCAAGGCAACCTTGCATTGGCAGCGGCGCGTGATGTTTCCATCGAAGCCGCGGCCAATGAGAGCCACCGCGCGTCGAAGAGCAAAAAGGTCACCAGCAGTAACGATCAGGTACGTCAGCAGGCATCCTCGGTGACCGCTGGCGGCGATCTGTCGATCAAGGCGGGTCAGGACCTGACCTTGGTGGCCAGCCAGGTGAAGGGCGAGCAAAACGTCGCGTTGGATGCCACTCGCGACCTTAGCCTGCTGTCCGCCAAGGACGAGAGCGCCTCTTTCTACTCGAAGAAGAGCAAAGGCTCCTTCGGACGTAGCAGCAGCAAGCAGCAGGAGAGCTACCACAGCACCAACATCGCCTCGGTGGTCGAGGCCGGGAAAGACCTGACCCTCAACACCAGCAAGAAAGCCGATGGTGGCATGAGCATCAACGGTGGCCGCGATGTCACGGTGATTGGCAGCCAGCTCAAGGCCGGTGCAGACCTGATGGTCGGCGCCACCGGTGATGTGGCGATCCTATCCGGCGTTGAGGAGCACGGCTCCTACAGCAAGAAAACCAAATCCGGCTTCCTCGGCCTGTCGAAAAGCGGCAAGAGCCAGTTGCAAACCACCGCGACCCAGGTCGGCAGCGAGCTGAGCGCTGGCAACGATGTGGTGGTGGCCGCAGGCAACGATATCCGCCTGCGGGCCAGTGAAACCAAGGCCGGCAACGATGTGGAACTGCGTGCCGGGCTGGTCAAGGACACGGGTGACATCAACCTGGTTTCGGCCAACGACAGCGCCTACAGCCGCAGCGAGCAGTACAAGAAAAAGGTCGGGCTGTCCTCCTCCGGGGCCAGCGTTTCCTTTGCCTCGGCCAAGGAGTCCGGACGCCAGGCGCAAAGCAACACCAGCGTGGGTAGCCAGGTGCTGGCCGAGCGCGATGCGAGCCTGAAAGCCGAGCGCGACATCAACGTGGTGGGCAGCGGCATCAGCGCCGGGCGCAATGTCAGCCTCGACGCCGGCCGTGACGTCAATGTGGTGGCGGCACAGAACAGCTCGGCGGAGCAGGACTGGAAAAAGAACAAGCAAGTCGGCGTGGGCGTCAGCAGTGACGACAACGGTGTGAGCTTCTTCGCCGGGGCCGAGCGCAACAAGGAAAAGAACCGCGTCGAAACCCAGACCGCCGCCGCCAGCCAGATCAGCGCCGGTGCAGACCTGTCGGTCAACGCCAAGCGCGACATCAATCAAATTGGTTCCGACCTCAAGGCCGAGCACGACATCAACCTGGTGGCCGGCCGCGACATCAAGATCGACGCCGCCCGGGAAGTGCGGGTGACCGAGCAGCAGCGCGAAAGCGAGCGCAATGGCCTGGGCATCACCCTCAACCACAACTATGGCAAGACCAAGGACGCGGTGAACGGCGCCGGCGACGGCGAAAACAACACCAGCAAAGCCTCCAGCACCCTCAAGGCCGTCGACGCGGTCAGCCAGTTCCTCGCCGGGCCGACCGTCGACGTCAAACTCGGCAACAGCAAGCAAAGCAGCAGCCAGGAGATCATCGAGCAGAGCAACCGCTCTTCAACCCTGCAGGCCGGCAACGACCTGAACCTCACGGCCAACAACGACGTGACCGTCAAGGGCAGCCAGCTGGGTGCCGGGCGCGACATCAACATCAAAGGGCGCGACGTCACCCTGGATGTGGCCAAAGGCAGTATCAGCGAGGAAACCCGCAACACCGAGATGTGGGGCGGCATTCACGGCGGCACCAGTGGCGGCTTCAAGATCGGCGTCGGCGGCAGTTTCGGCACCGCCAGCACCGAGAGCAGCCAAGGTTCCTCCACCGTCACCCAATTGGATGCCGGGCGCGACATCAACCTCAAGGCCAGCAACGACCTGAACCTGATCGGCACCCAGGCCCAGGCCGGACGCAACATCGACCTGGATGCCGGCAACGACCTGAACATCCGCGCCGCGCAGAACGACCACAGCAGCGAAAACAACCGCAACAGTGGTGGTGGGGAAGCGGGCTTCACCTTTGGTTCAGAAGGCGTGGGCGTCTACGTCAGCGTCAGCATGGGCAAAGGCAATCTGGAGCGTGAAGGCGAGCGCCAGCAAGAGGCCTATCTCTATGCTGGGGACCGTCTGGGTTTCACCAGTGGCAAGGACACCAACATTGCGGGTGCCAACCTGCGTGGCGATGAAGTGATCGGGCGTGTCGGGGGGGACCTGAACGTCGCTTCGGTCGCCGATACCGGCAAGGTCAAGGGCAAGGAATTCGACATCAGCGTCACCGCCACCTTTGGTCCTGCCCCGGGGCTTAGTGGCTCGGTCGGTTATGGCCAGACCACCGGCAAGACTGATTGGGTTGAAGAACAAACCCGCATCACTGGCAAGAACAAGGTCGATATCCGCACCGAAAACCACACCCAGATCGACGGCGCACTGATCGCCGCCGACAACGGCAACCTCAAGCTGGATACCGGCACCCTGGGCTTCAGCGATATCGCCGGCAAGGACAAGGAACACGGCTATTACCTGAACGTGGGCGGCACCTACAGCTCCGGTAGTGGCACCACACAAGACAGCAGCCAGGTGGGCAAAGGCAAGGAAGGTGAAACCGGCTGGAGCGTCAGCGGCTGGGATTACCAAAAGGACCGCGAGCAGATCGTGCGCGCCACCGTCGGGGCGGGCGAGATCGTGGTGCGCAAGGATGCCGAGACCGGGGCCGATTCAACGGCCGGGCTGAATCGGGATGTGAACAAAGCGTATGAGATCACCAAGGATGAGGAGTCGCGTACGGATCTGTATGCGAGCAGTTCTTCCATTGGAGCGGTGGCGAGTCCGAAGAAGACGTATGAGCAGTGGAAGAAGAATGTTGAGTTGTATGGGGAGAACAGTCGAGACGCGCTGTTAAAGCTCGACGAGCTTATGGCCAGTATGGTCGTGCTAATGACAGCGGGAAGCGATATCGAGTTTGCATCCAGGCATGTGAATAATGTGCTGATGATCCGTGAAAACGCCCGAAAACTCGTCAGTAAGGATGAGAACAAGCGTGCGGAGGGCATGGATTATCTGATCCGAGCAAAAGTCGGCGAAGCGAATGGAGAGCGTGCGCAACTTCTTATCGCTCGAATGAAGGATATCGCCCGCGAGAGCCCGGAAAAGTCACTTGAGCTGGCAGAAATGTTGGCCAGTTTGAAGAACCCTTCAAATGGATCGCTAAATCTCGCCGCTGCTCCTGCCGCAGGAGTGATGGGAGCCTTAGCGTTTGCGCTGGTTTACTCAGTAGCGACGCCCCAGACTCAAGAAAATATGCGTAATACGGCCAACTCGGTTGTGGAAAGCGCCAAAAAAGCAGGTGGTGTTGCAAAGGAAGAGGTGCAGAGGCAGCTAAGAATTTCGATGGGCCTTTGGACGTTGATAACCGTCACTGCGTTTCCAATTCACCTGCTTGATGATGAAAACCGAAAGCTGGTCAATCCGATTGTTGATACAGCAGGATGGAACCCTGCCGGCGGGGGCTACGCTGAGGGCGACGGAGTTATTACAACGCCGCATACCGGTGGTACTCAACTGGATGGAGTGCAGAGGGATGGTGCCTATGTGACTCCGGAGCACAAGCTAAGTCCGGGTATTGTGTATAGTGAAAAGGTATCGGAAAAAGGAACTGTGACCATTGCACAGAACCTCCCTGATAGTAGATTGCCTCTACAAAAAGAAATTGATATTGCTAATATTCTTGCCGAAGAGCGAGGGGTGAGTGTTCTGTTGAGAGGCTCTAATACACCAAGTGGTGACGCGACTATTCGTTTGCCAGATGGCACAAGGCTTCGTGCGGAGTTTAAAACTTTTGAAACTCCAGATGCTCCGGTGTCAGAGCTGACAGATAATCGTATAAAGAGAATATTTGAGCGAAATATTAGTACCGGAAGCTCGCAACTTAATGGTTTTCCAAGTGCGGTGGTAATTGATGCGCGTGCATTGAGTTTGTCATCTGAACAGGTTGCTGGTTATATAGATAGAGCTTTAAATAATGTGGTGCCGAAACGTCCTGAGTTGGAGCAGGTTTTTGCAATTACACAGCATGGGGTTATTCAAATGCCGATTGTGAGGGGGAAGTAAATGGGTACGTATTATTATTTGTGCTGCAAAACTTGCCGAATTTCATTGAACTTAGGAAAGAAGCTGGCGAAGGAAGGGGGGCGATTAGTTGTTCAGGGTGTTTACTCTGACAAGGAAAGGGCTTGGCTCAATGATAAGCGTGCATGGGATATTATTCAGGCCTTTTTTCAGCAACATGAAGGGCATGATTTACTATTCGTTAATGATGACGATTTTTCGCAGATCCAGTTGTATGACTATGTTGAAGGAGACGACTTTTGGGATGGGGTAACTTGATAGGTGGGTTTCTCTATAATAATAATTTTTGTTGTGGTTGATACGTAAAGCTCTAAAAGACGTTACATGCTGGATACAATAGGAGATGTCCGTAGCCTAAATAGAGATGAGGAGTGTGATGGCTGTTTGGCACTTTAAATTTGCTTTGGTTCCTAATGAGGGAATAGTGAGAGTTTTTGGGGGGAGGGTGGAGAAACTACCTGAGTACGGTGGCAGTGGGCAGGGAGATGATTTTCCTAATTATTGGTTAGAAAAAAATGGTCCTGAGTTGTTGTTGGATGGGATTTCCCACCTGCTTTCAGAAATTAAGTCGTGGTCTGACGATGCAAGAGTTTTTGGTTATAAAGATGGTGATCGAATAGAGGTGTGGGAAGATGATGTTTTATGTTATCTGGACTTGAGGGCACTGTCTTTGTCCCTGCTTGAAGATATTTTATGTCTGGCAGCTTCCTCAGACTGTAGCTTGGTGCTGTTTGGTAGTGGTGAGATTGTTGAGCCAACACTATCGTTGGTTGTAGAAAAGATAAAAGAATCTAGAGCTTTTGCTTTTTGTGTTGATCCTGCAGGTTTTTTGCGTAACTTTTGAATTTAGTGTCTGTGGTTTGGTTGGGGTTTTCAGCTTCAGTGTTGAAAATTTCTGCGTGTCAGGTGGGGTTAAATATGGGGCGATGTTTGATTTGCAGAATGCAATTTTCGATAGGATGGTTGGGGTGACCTAAATGGCTAACGCTTCTGAGGCGCGCGTACTGATAGTTCGTTCGGTTGTAAGCGTGCAATGTCATGGGTTTGCAGGGTTTAAATAAGTTGATGATGTGGTTTGTGGTGCAGTATATAAAAACAATAAAGGCGATGGTGCTATTTTTGTTAAAAGGTAGGGGTGATAGTAGGTGGGGGTAAATTGATTTCTGAAGTTGGCGAGGTGGTTGTTGCTGGTTTGCGTAACATTAATGGAGTTGATTTTCAGAAAGCGGCCAAAAATCAAGGTTGAGAAAACTTTCCATTTTAAGTGAGAAGGGGATATGGGTGTTGAGCTTAAAGCCGAGGTGGGGGTCCTGCGGTTTATTGTGAGAGGTACAGAGGCTAAGAGTTGTTTTTTTGATTTTGACGTTGTCTGTGATTGGAATAAGAAGTTTTCAGGTTGTCTGCCGGATAGACTTTTTTGCAGTTTGAACTTTGACGATATAAAAAGACTCGTGGAGTATTTTCATAGGCATAAACTGTCAGTGCTCACTGATAAGGTTGATGGGGCGTTTGTTTTTATGCCGTTGGAAAATGATTTTCAAATAAGGTTTATGGGGGGAGAAGCTGATAGCCTGGAGGAGGGGTATTTTCGGATCGGATTTTTATTTAATTTTGGAGGGAAGGATGAAGATTCTTCAAATGTGTATTTTGGATTTGAAGCTAGTATTGAGTTTTCAGCAGTAGATGATTTTTGTAGCTCTTTGATGGGGTTGGTTCCTGATAAGTAGAGTGGTAGGTGCGGAGTGTTTTACTAAACACTAGCGGAGTTACTACAACGCCGCGTACCGGCGGTACTCAGCTGGATGGAGTGCAGAGGGATGGTGTCTATGTGACTCCGGAGCACAAGCTGAATCCGGGGGGGATGTATAGTGAAGATGGAGCTGCAAAAGGTTTAAGCGGACAGGATTTTGAAAAATATCTTTATAAAGAACTGGGTGGAAAACCAAGCTTTTCGACGAAAGGACGAGAGTTTGACGGGGCTTATGGAGCGAATAACTCTATATGGTACGAGGCTAAATCTGGCCGATACTGGGAGGATCATGCTCAAGCCGGATCTAAAGGTTTTGATAAGTTTAAGTCAGATGTCGGCGCGCATGCTCGAATAGCTAAAGATAATTGCGCTTCTTTTGAGGTCAATTCCAATACACCGATTTCTCAGCATGCCAAGGAGTGGCTGAGTTCAAAAGGGATATTTTTTTAAGGAGTATTAATATGGGTAGCCAAGCATCTGTAGATGTAAGTCTGTCTCGGCTTTGTAGTCCAAAAGATATAGTGATGGCACTACTTGATTCTGGGTGGAGTTTTGATTTTGAAGGGGATGTTCTATTTTTGTTGTCATCAGATATTGACTCTTATGATTGGCAGAAAGAGTATGCTGAGCATTTCAACTTAAAGGAATTTCTCGACTCTCATTCGCCATTCGGGAGGATTGGTATTGCTATGGTTTTTGATGGTAGGTTTGGAGGGGAGTTCTTAATTAGTCGGGATTGTATATCGTTGTCTATTTCAATAAATAGAATTTGTGTTTTTGGTACTGTGCCGGATTTTACTGAGTATGTTTTTAGACTTAAGGAAGTTGTGAGTGACTTTGGTTTTTCTGATATTAGATGTGAATATGTTTCTTGACTGATATTTGGTGTGAAGAAACTGAAGTTGATGATACTGTGCTGGCTGGAAGAGGGGGGCTTCTGAAAATAAGAGTAACTATCTTGTCGCGAACTGAGTGTCGAAGAGCACGAGAGAAAAAACGCGACTTTCAAGCCGCGATTTTTGCTTGCTGAAGTACCTGCTCCTGTATTCACCTTGTTGTAAAATCCATCAAATCATACCCGCCGCGCAGCAGAATTCTGCACACCAGTGACATTTCCTGTGGCACTACTTTAACTTTTGGCGCTTTATTAGATTTTGTATAGAAAATGCCGCGTTGAATGAAGTATCTCGTCAAAAACTAATAGGCTATTTTTAATAGCGAAAAATGAATATTTCAATATTTGAAGTCTCGATCAGAAAAGAAATTAATATAAGAGAGATTTCGGTTGCGCTTACGTGTTTTTTTGGATTTTCGGATTTGAATGCTCTAAGTGTCGATGCTTCTTGGGAATTGTCAGAAGTTATGCAGGAAAATCTATCGGAATCAGGCTGGAATATAATGATGTGGGTTTTAGGAGTTTGACTATATTTTATTGCTGCTTTGAAGTTGTTAGCGAGGTTTTGGCTGGGTTTGCGAAATATCTTGCTTAGAACTTTTGAGCTGAGGTTACTGTAGGTGACTACCTTCATAAAGCTGATGTGGTTAATGATAGGTTTATAATTTTTCAAGCTGGCGGGAGTAGAAAGTTTGGCTTTGAGAAAGGCGATAGTGATGGATTTGATGTTGATGTAGTGGTCAACTAATCCCGGATACTGCGTTAAGTCTTTCCTCGGCCACTGCGGGCGCTAGCCCGCTGTTGAATTGATGTGGCCTTTGCCAGTTGTACCTCTGCATCAAAAAACGACCGATATCCTGCTGCGCCAGAGATGCACTCATGTAGCCCACGGTCGGTATCCATTCCGTTTTCAGGCTGCGAAACAACCGTTCCATCGGTGCGTTGTCGTAGCAGTTTCCGCGCCGGCTCATGCTTTGCGTGAAGCGATAACGCCACAGTCGCTGACGAAAGATTCGGCTGCCGTATTGGCTTCCTTGGTCGCTGTGAAACAGCACGTTCTGGGGGCGGCCACGCTGCTCATACGCCATCTCCAAAGCCTTGATCACCAAGTCGGCATCGGGTTTCGATGAAAACGCCCAGCCCACCACGCGGCGGGCAAACAGATCAATCACAGCCGCCACATAGTGCCAGCGACCTTGAACCCAGACATACGTGATGTCACCGCACCAGACCTCATTCGGCGACGTCACTGTAAACTCACGATCCAGCACGTTCGGGATATCTGGCCGCTCCACCGTCGCCTTTTTGTAGGCATCTGAGCCGGGCTGCTTACTGACCAGTTTCATCTCGTTCATCAGTTTGCGCACCTTGAATCGCCCAATCTCTATGCCGTCCTCGCGCATCATGAACATGATGCGCCGGCTGCCCGCTGCACTGCGGCTTTGGGAGAACAACTCGCTCACGCGGCTGCGCAAAACCAGTCGCTCAATGTTCGGAGATCGACGCTTGCGGCAGTGCGCGTATTAGCAAGATCGGGTGACTTCAAAGACCGAGCACAACAGATCAACAGGTTCTTCAGAACGAAGTTGATCAATTAACGCGAACGCTCGTGTTACTCGGCCATCAAGAACGCGGTGGCCTTTTTTAGGATCGATTTCTCTCGTTCCAGCCGATTGATCCGGGCTTCCAACTCCTGGATTTTTTGCTGCTCGGGCGTCAACGCTTTGCTTTGCGGAGTCACGCCATTGCGCTCTTGCTGAAGCTGGTTAACCCAGCGACGCAGCGCAGAATCGACTACCCCGAGTGAACGGCAGGCTTCGATGTGGCTATAGCCTTGATCAAGCACAAGGCCTGCGGCCTCGCGTTTGAACTCAGCGGAAAATGAACGATGCTGCTTGGTCATCAGACACCCCTATCTGGCGAGCATTCTCGCCTAAATGGGTGTCCGGTTTCATTAGACCACTACACTCTGCTAACTCGATGATTAAGGCTGTAAGCCAAGGTGCCTCTTTAACAAAGGATCAAATACAGAACTAACTCAAGGTTACGATGACAGTCTGGGAAATTGTCACCCACATGTCGTTCCCAGTTCATCTACTTGATGACGAAAACCGAAAGCTGGTTAATCCGGTTGTTATTACATCAGGATGGAACCCCGCCAGCGAGGGCTACGCTGAGGGTGGCGGAGTTATTACAACGCCGCATACCGGCGGTACTCAGCTGGATGGAGTGCAGAAGGATGGTGCCTATGTGACTCCGGAGCACAAGCTGAATCCGGGGGTGATGTATAGTGAAGAAGGAACTGCAAAAGGGCCAAACCTTGCTGAGATTGATAAGGTATCTGCTCAAGCTAGGCAGGATTTGTTAGATGAAATCAATAAGTTTCCATCAAAATCGAAAGCCGGTGAGTATGCCACCATGATTGGTGCGTATGATCCGCTAACAGGTAAAACCGCAATCGGTGGTAGCAATATGAAGATTAGTGCTGATATGTTGCACGTAGACACTGTGAAGTATATTGAAGATAAGCTGGGTGTAAAAACTGGTGAGTTTACGAGCTTTTGTAAGAATAAAGTTGGTGCATGCGCTGAGATATCAGCTGCGGACTCACTGGTCAGGCAAGGGGTTGATCCTTCAAGAATAAGGTTTACTGAGGCTCTTCGCCCAAGAGAGGTATGGCGAAAAGAGACTCTTACTGATAAGGCTGTTGTTGAAACTTGTAAAAATTGTGGTGCGAGCTGGCCAAAAGGTAGTTAGCTATGATTGATCTGAGTGAAAGCTGGAAACCAGAGTTTGGTACTATAGTGACTTGGTTTGCGATGGATAAATATGGGCGGATCGCTGTTATGGTGAATAACTGCTTCGGAGATTTACCAAGAGTTCTATTGGCTGTCGATGGTGTAGGTGAGGTTTTATATAAATTGTCAGAGTTTGTTTGGGAGGAGTCTGAAGGGGACTTGGAGTATCCAGATGATAAGAGAGGATGGTTTGAGGTTGATTTGTTTTCTGCGTGGCGATATAAAAAGTATCCGTCTTTAAGTAAGATAATTGAGGAATTTGAACAGGATTGGCATGAAATGGGTCACTATTCGGAGGCCAATCTATCTATTAATAAAGGTCTTTTTGTTTACCATGGTGTCGAGGGGGATAATCCTGGAGTTGACTATCCAGTTGGTTATGTTGGAACAACTGAAATGGGGGACTATTTTAGGAATTTGGTACCTACTGTTATGGGCGGAATTGTTGACTTTCCAGAGGGCTTGCGTTGCGGGATTGTTGTGTCTGATAGTGTGGATTTTATGAGTGATAGAGTTCTTAAGAGTGGTGATATTAGTAGGCTTTTCACTAGGATGTATCGATAGGGAATCTTTTACTTTTTTGTTTGCTATGAGGGTTTCTATTGGAGTGGCTACAGGTTGATGGTTAAAAAAGAGGCGGTTTTGGGATTTTATCTGGATAGTAGTTCAGTCATTTAATGTTTACTTTTAGGTGGTGCTGATTGGCGGCTGAAGGAGCATATAGGTACGATTGGCAGTTATAAGCCTCAAACTTTTATAGGTGCTATGGATACTCAGGTAGGGCGTATGGTTACAGCCTCTAGTGTCTCTGTGCCAAAAAAGAATGCTCCTGAATTAATAAAGCACTCTGAAAGATTGGCGGGCTTGTGAGTTAAGCGGGATGTGAAAATAAACTGGAGCGTTACGCAGGGTTTTGAGTAGCTAATTTGTTGCTCTTAAACAATTCAAAGATAAAATTTACTTTTGTTATTCGTCCAAGAACAGGTAGGGTTTTTAAATGTTGTGAAAGTTGTAAGAATATGTTTGGTGGCGAATAATGGAAATGGATGAAGGTTTTTTAGAAATTAATGATCTAGATTGGTTTGCGTCTTGTAAAAATTGAATGCTTGCTCATTTTGCAACTTCAGGTCGAGGATAAAAGTTGCTCTCAAGGGTGTAACTAATTTTGAGGTGGAATGAAAATTATTAAACTGATGCCTGACTATCAGTGTTTTCCATTGTGGAGTTTGTCGCCAGACTCTATTGGGAATGTTGATCCCGAGGAGTTGCCAATTTCACAAGAGCTCAAAACTGATCTAATGTGATTGGCACTTAAGTATGATGATACCTTAGATGAGGAATATCCTCCTGGCTCTGGATTTTCTAGCGAGGAGGATGAGGCGGAGTTTAATAAAGAAGGAAAATATCTGTTTGAACGGCTAAAGGCAGAGTTGAAAGGCTATGTTGTGGTTTTGAGGTGGTTGAAGATGTGCGGAATAAGTGCGCGAGACTTAGGTGTGGTAGTGCGTTTTGGTTGTAGTGGTCACTCTATCGTCAAAGAGAGTAATTAAGCCTTTGGTCGATCGATATCGCCATCAATGTGTTTAGTCCTGAAATAGGTTTACACCTGTTTTGGCCGCAAAGCGCTCGATTATGTTCGACCTGTGGAGGAGCTTCCGTCTTCAGGGATTGTTTATAATTCTCAAGGTGAAAAATTACTCAGGGTACTCATGCTAAAATCAGAAATAAAGAAGGGCGCCCGGTTGGCTCCGTTGTAAATGATGTTCAGGTTGCGCGGCCTGCAGATATTTTGATTCAGGATGATAGTAGATGGGTAATCAAGGGGCTAAAAGATCGTATTCATATTATTGAGCCTGATGGTGAGGTTGTAACGTCATTGAATAATCCTAAAGCAGATACAAGAGATAGGATTCGACGGGGGCAGAGGCCGCCGGCCTCGCAAGATGAACTTGATAAGTTTGAGTCGATTTTTCTAATTGTGCGAGTTGGTAATGTATGGAGCTTTTAAGCAAAGAGTGCATTGCAAGTGTCACGCTGTATGATCTTCGCGTCTCCGAGGGCGAGTTAATGGTTTTTGCAGATAGCATAGCGATGGTAATGAAGAATTTTAGTGACTCTGATATTGAGAAAAGTACAGTCTGCGAGTCCAGAGAGGAGCTTTCTTACTATCTTGATGAACTTAAAGAGTTACTCAAAGGCATGGTTCGGCAAGAGTACTTGCCAGAAAGATTTAAGGATGATTTGTAAGTTTTGGGGAACAATTGCAGCGAGACCAATTGCAATAGTAGTGGTGACGAAGTCATCGGGCGCGTAGGAGGCGACCAAACGTTGCTTCGGTCGCCGACGCTGGCAAGGTCAAGGGCAAGGAATTCGACATCAGCGTCACTTTGTACCAAGACTAAAGGGGCGGCTCTAATACCGCCCCTTTTTTTCTTATGCTGCTAGCTGGCCTTGCATCCGTCGCCCTGCCACATCCATCAAATCACACCCATCGCGCAGCAAAATGCTGCACACCAGCGACAGTTCCTGAAGCACCACTGTGCCTTTGGGCGCGTCATCAGAAATCGCGAAGTTCTCCAGCAGTTGAGTCACAGCGCGAATGCGGTACGCCGCTGCATCGTGCAGGACGTCAATGGGGGCTTGGGTATCGATCAGCAGTGAGGGAATGTTGCAGTCGTGGCCGGTAATCGGCATGTATCTGTTCATGTGTAGACCTCTGTTTGACTGGCTGAATGCCTTCACCCGTTGTCGCCAAACAAGAGGGTGACAGCTGTACGCAGGTTGGCGAACCGACTACAGAGGTAAAGTCGGCAGATCCTGAGATCTCCCGCGCACAGCCGTCATAGAACTGCGTGTGCGGACGCAAAATACCTGCAAGCTGGATTTTTTGCATTCCCTCTGTAAATCAGGTCGCCAAACCCGGTCGTCCTTTCAACGACCCCTCGACTATATCCAGCGCTCCCCCTGTCCTTAAAGGCCCATTCCTACTGGATCGTCTGCTTCTGCCGTAAGGCAATTCCTAATTTACCGAGAGGATGTTTTCGAGCCGCTCCGCCGCGATTTTCCTGGCTTACAATGCCGCCGCCCATCGTCATGCCACCGGTGCTTTTCAGGTGGCGGTGCGTTGTTGAAAACCCTCTCAAGGAAGATCCGTCATGCGTCTTTTGTCTCTGCTGTTCACCCTCGCTTTGCTCGCCGGTTGTGCTTCAACCCCGGACTATTACATCTCGCCCAAACCGGTGCAGATTCCCGCCACCGCCACTTACTGGATCGATACCTTCAACCTGCAACTGGTTGGTGAGAGCGAGCGCTTTCTGCCCGAGGACAAGTTGCGTCAGCAACTGGGCATGGAGTTGATCCGGCAATTGGGCAATGCCAATCGCTACGCCGCCAGCAAGGACAGCGCCGACTACCTGTTGGATGTGAATGCGGTGTACAAGCGTCGGCTCAGTGATTCCAAGGGCGGGCTGGTGTCGATGGTCGTCGATGACAATACGATCCTGGCCAGTGTCGATTTTGGTTACAAGGTCCAGGTCAAGCGCGACGGCTCCGAGGTGTTGCATTTCGCCCAGGAGCGCAATGGTTTGCAACCTGCTGGGGCCATGGGCCAGTTGCGCAATATGAAGACCATGCTGGGGGTGATTACCAACAGCGGTAATTCGGATGTGGAGAATTTCTACATTCGTTCTCTGCCGAAGTTCATCGTTCGTGATATCACGGCCATTCCTTCGCGCTGAGTAGGTGTGTGGCGGGATGGTAGGAGCGAGCTTGCTTGCGATGAGCCCGAGGGGCGCTGCGTTCTTTCAGTTGCGGCGCGTTATCGTTGGCGTTCTTCGCGAGCAAGCTCGCTCCTACATGGGGATTAACGTGCTTTTTGGGTTATAGCTTTTTCACCGGAATACAAATCTCACACTCCAGCTCCCCGGTCTTGATGTCGTAGAAGGCATTCGCCGGATAGCGTTCGAACGCCGGGCGCGGGTCGAACTGCATGCCGCTCTTGGGCAGCCAGTCGCGGCACAGTTCGATCCAGGCATTGCCGATGTCCGGGCCAAGGCCGCGGTAGGCCGCTACGGCGTACAGGCCGCCGGGCAGGGTGGTGATCACGGCGGGAGGGCTGGCCTTGAAGTCTTCCGGCACTTCGACGCAGGCGTCGTAGCGGCATTTGTCAGCCGGGGTGAGGTCCGGGTCGTCGTGGCCGATGCCGTAGCGCACACGGTTGAACAGTTGGTGTTGGAGCATCCATGGCATGGCGGTTTCGCGCCAGAAAACCCCAATGCCCGGGCCGTAGGCGCCGAAGTAGCGCAGGTAGGCCACGCGGGTGGCGGGCAGTTGCTGCAGGGTGACGTTCATCGCTGTTTCCTTCAGGTGAATGAAGGCGTCAGGATCGTCGAAGGCGGGAATGTGGGTCTGATCAGGATTGCTCAATTCACGCAGGCGGCGTTCGCGGATGTCGTCGAGACGGCGGTGCCAGCGTTTGGGTTCGGTGTCGCGCCAGGTGCTGGGGGAGACCGAGAAGTGTTGCTTGAAGGCTCGGGAAAAGGCTTCGCCGGAGCCGAAGCCGACTTCCAGGGCGATTTCCAGGATCGAGGCTTCGGGGCGGCTGGCCATGAGGTAGGCGCCGCAGGCCAGGCGCCGGCGACGCAGGTAGGCGCCCAGGGGCTCGCCGACCCAGGCGCTGAACAGGCGGTGGAAGTGGTAGGGCGAGAAATGCGCCACCCGCGCCAGGTCGGTCAGCTCCAGGGGCTGATCCAGGTGTTGGTCGATGTACTCCAGCACCCGGTTCATGCGCAGGGTGTATTCGTGGAGGCTGTGGTAGGCGGCGCTCATGTCTTCAGATTAGTTGGCTGTGAGGGTCGTCGTAGTCTGCCGCAGATTTGTGCCATTTGTGCGTGCGATTCGCCGGCAAGCCGGCTCCTACGGGAGGTTTCTGCCGGCGAACAGGCTGTCAGTTGTCACAGCAGCAACTGCTGCCCTTGCTCCGGGGTGTTTCCTGGTAACGGTCGTGGTGTCGAACCCAGTCCATGATCTGTTCTTCGTTGCGTCCCTTGGGCGTCAGGTCGAGGAAGTTGTAAGTCCCCAGCAGCAGGTCCAGCCCACGGGCATAGGTGGAATAGGTGTGGAAAATTTCACCGTGTGGGTTGCGATAGAACACGCTCAGGCCGGGTAGCTCACGCTCATCGCCACTGACCTGTTGGTAGTTGTAGCTGGCAGTTCCCTGAGCCAGTTGCTCGTCGCTGAGGCTGACGCCAAAGTCTTGGTTGAAGTCGTCGCCGGCGCTGGAGTACCAGTCGAAATGCCAGCCCATGCGTTGGCGAAAGGCTTGGAATTCGGCGTAGGGCGCGTGGGACACCGCCACCAGCGCCACATCGTGGTGGGCCAGATGCAGGTTGGCGCCATCGAAGTGGTCCGCGAGGAACGAGCAGCCCTTGCAGCCCTCTTCCCAGCCGGTGCCGAACATGAAGTGGTAGACCAGCAATTGGCTGTGGTCGCCAAACAGGTCCGCCAGGCTCAGCGGGCCATTGGCGCCATGAAACCGATAGGGCTTGTCGATTTTTACCCACGGCAGCGCCCGGCGTTCGGCGCTGAGCTGGTCGCGCCGGCGGGTAAAGGCCTTTTCGTGGATCAGGTGCTGTTTGCGGGCTTGCAGCCATTGTTCCCGGGAGACCACGGGATGTTCGGTAACGGGCATGACATTTCTCCTCTGGCAGTGGGCGAAGCGTCTTACACACGCTAGTCGTTTGACTCCGGGGCAGATCGACAAACCGCCCAGCGGTTTTTCGCTCGGGGGACGCAGGCTTGGGGGGATTTCCTGAGCGGCCGAAAGGCCTGTCGGTCACAACCCATGAACGGCATTTCATTCTTGTGTCCGGAGGTTGAATCAAGATGAGCGCTTACCACTGGGATCTGATCGAACGGCTGCTGTACGAAGTGCAGAACGGCGTCGGCCATAGTTTCACTCCCCGTCCTTATGCCGAGCAGCATGCGGCGGGCCCTGGCGCCGGAAACCTTCGACGAGCTGGCCTCCAAGGCTCGGATCGCCTAGCTCAGGGCGGGGCCTGGCGGGCGTTCTGCAGGCATTTGAGTTCCGCGAAATCCTGGCGCACGCCGTCGATCTTCTTCAGCAGGCGCTGGCGCTGCTCAAGGCTGCTGGTGGCCATCAGGTCCACCAGCAGGTGGCGGGCGGCCTGTTCGGTGCGGGCGTAGGCCTGGCGGTAGTCCTCTGTCCATAGCTGCTCGCGGTTCACCAGCAGTTGCTCGATACGTTGTGGGAAATCGCTGTTTTGCCGTTGCGCCACGGCGGCGCTGAATTGTGCCTGCCAGTGGATGCGGTTGGCGACCCACTGCTGGTTCTGCTCACCCAGGGACGCCGACCATTGCTCGATGCGTCGTTGCTGGCTGGGACTCAAGGGGCCGATCCAGGATTTCAGGCGTTTGCTCATGCGCTGACTGCGCTGTTCGACCTGCTGCGCCAGGGATGGCTTGAGGTATTGCTCGCGATGTTCCTGCTGGTCCTTGGCCAAGGCGTTGTTCATCTCGGCGACTTGTCCGTCGTCCAGGCCCTGGAGCAGCTCCACCGCGGAGGGCACGATCTGCCGCGCGGTTTCAGCGATGGCCTGCTTGGCTTCCCGGGTTCGCTGTTGCAGAGCCTCGTCGCTGACCTGATCGCTCTGCACCATGCTTTGCAGGCGATCGAGCCAGTCCAGGTAGCCTGGCAGTTGGGTGGTGCAATGCCAGCTCAGGTGCAGCTGCAGACGCTGGTTGAACCAGCTCTTCTGCTCGCGGTTCATGTCCAGGTAGTCGTTGAGGGTCCAGGGGATGATCACATCCAGGTTGCGATAAGCCAGGCCGACCCGACTGCAGGCGCCGAGCAGCAGGCTGCAGATCAGCAGTGGGATGAGCAGGTGCCGGCGGCGGGCCATGGGCGTGTCCTTGCGCGTGCGGGTTGCTGTATCTGAACCCGCCGGGCCGCTGACAGTTCAGATGCCTGTGCCTAGTAGAACGTCCGTTCGGCCTTGAAGGTGAGCAGGCCGTCGCACTGCGGGTTGTGCCCGGCGTAGGCACTGCAGTTGCTACCGCGCAGGCTTGAATCACTGTAGATCAGCTTCAGATCGATCCCCCGCCAGGGCCGCGAGAATTTGATCGACCAGTCATTGAAGCCTGCCACTTCATTGCCGTTGGCCACGGCGACAGCGTTGGTCAGTTGGTAAGCGGTGTATTTGACGCTGATGCCTATGTCGAACGGCGAGTTGCCGCTCAGGTCGGCAAACAGGGTGCTGTTGCGCATGGTCGGGTCGTTGCTGAAGGCGGCGCCAAAGCGGCTGCCCAGCAGGCTCAAGCCGCCGTAGAACTCCTGACTGTCCTGGGTGCGCCGTTGCGGGTAGTTGTAGTGGATGATCCCCAGTTCGTAGCCCAGGGTCTGGTCGAAGGGGCGCTTGAAGCCCAGGTAGGCATCCACCTCAAGCGGGCTGGCGGGGTTCAGGCCCATGCTGGGGGACCATTGGCCGAAGTACCAGCCGCTGTCGTGGCTCAGGTCGAGGCCACCGTGCAGGGAGTCGCTGGAGGCGGGCTTGACCAGGCCCTGGGCCATGCTGCGGCTGGGGCTGGTGCCCAGCTTGAGGTCGAAGTCGCCCAGATCTCGCTGGATTATCTGTCCCAGGGCGATGGGGCAGGTCAGTAGCAGGCTGAGGGCCAGTGTGGCGGGTTTGCGCATGCAGCACTCCTTGAACGGCGGGGAGTGACAACCTGAAAGTCGGCTGAAACGATTTATCCGGAAGGCGGCAAGGATACCGGCGAATGCCTGGGGATGAGGGCCGTTCGTCGATTTCTGCTGGAGTGGGGTGGGGAGCAGGGTGCCAGTCCTAGCGCTTTGAGGGCAAAGCGCTAAGGGACCAGGATAGAGCGAGGGGAATTACTTTTTGCCGAGGCTGATCTGCTTGGACGGGCCGAAAGTCTGGCCGCTGACGCCTTTGGCAATTTGCTGGATTTCGCCGCCGGACTTCAGGAAGGCCGCGATTTGTTCGTTGATCGATTCGCTGGTTTCAACGGCGGGAGCTGGTTTTGCTTTGCTGTTGGAGGCTTTTACTCGCATGGCGGCCATTTAACCTTTCGGGAAAATTAATTTGGCCAGGCATCCTATCAGAAATACTTGACAATTGCTTGGTAAATATCCTCTGGAATAACGCGCGGCTTTTTGTGTTTTTTTCTAAGTTGATCTCGCTGATATCTACCTAAGTGGCTGTTTTAAATAAGGACTACTGGTAAGCGAGGCGGTCTTGGCGCAGCGGATTACGGTCAGGCAGATGCGTCTTTGCCTGACGAGTGGCCGCTTGATCGGCGCCAAGGCCAGAAAAATCAAGGCTGTTTATGGATTTTTCCCCTGGGCGACTCAGGAGCATCAACGCCACAGTGGAAAACAGGTAGAATGCCGCCCACGTAACGAGGGTATTGGAAATGGCTTTAGTCGGGCGCTACAACAGTTTGCAAGTGGTAAAACACACTAACTTTGGTTTGTATCTGGATGGTGGTGCGGACGGCGAGATCTTGCTGCCCAATCGTTATATTCCCAAGGATATTCCCAGTGAAGATGAAGACTGGTTGAACGTTTTTGTTTATCTGGACAGTGCCGACAAGTTGATCGCAACTACTGAAAAGCCGAAAGTTCAAGTCGGCGAGTTCGCCAGTCTTAAAGTTGTCGAAGTTAACAGCATCGGGGTATTTCTGGATTGGGGATTGCCCAAGGATCTGTTGCTGCCGTACTCCGAGGAAAAGCGCCAGATGAATGCCGGCGAATACTGCGTGGTGCATGTCTATCTGGACAAGCACACCCGTCGTATCACCGCCACGGCCCGCCTGGACCGCTACCTGGACAAGACCCCCGCCAACTACAAGGTTGGCCAGGAAGTCGACTTGCTGGTGGCCGAGTCCACCGACATGGGCTTCAAGGCCATCATCAATAACAAGCACTGGGGCCTGATTCACAAGAACGAGGTGTTCAAGTTCCTGCGCTCCGGCATGCAAGAGAAAGGTTTCATCAAGGAAGTCCGCGCCGACGGCAAGATCAGCTTGAGCCTGCAACCTGTGGGTGAAGAGGCGGCCACCAGTCTGAACTCGAAGATCCTCGCCAAGTTGCGCGAGAACAATGGCTCCCTGGCGGTCAGCGACAAGAGCGATCCGGCATTGATCAGCAGTTTGTTCGGGGTCAGCAAGGGCAACTTCAAGAAGGCCATCGGTGCGCTCTACAAGCAGGGCCAGATCGTCATTCATGCCGACCGTATCGAACTGAACTGAATCGTCCTTCGCCCCCGACAGTCGAGGTGCATCGTCATTGCCCTTGTGGGGGCGTTCATGTCGTTGAATCAATATGAGGAATGCCCGTGAGTATCGAGCGGCGCAACGCCGATGGCTTTGCCCTGCAGGTGATGCTGGGTTTGTGCCTGATCTGGGGCGTACAGCAGGTCATGATCAAGTGGGCGGCGGCGGACATTGCCCCGGTGATGCAGGCAGCCGCCCGTTCCGGGATTTCGGCGCTGCTGGTGGCCCTGTTGATGTGCTGGAAGGGCGGCTGGTCGCAGATTCCCGGCACCTGGCGCGCCGGTCTGCTGGCCGGCGCCCTGTTCGGCCTGGAGTTTTTGTTCATTGCCGAAGGATTGAAGCTCACCAGTGCCGCGCACATGTCGGTGTTTCTCTACACTGCGCCGATCTTCACTGCCCTGGGGGTCAATTGGCTGCTGCCCAGTGAGCGCTTGCGGCCCTTGCAGTGGCTGGGGATCGTTCTCGCGTTCATTGGCATCAGCATTGCCTTTGCCGGTGGCATCTCCCTCGACAACCTGGACTGGCGCATGCTCCTGGGCGACCTGCTGGGGTTGCTGGCCGGGCTGGCCTGGGGGGCAACCACGGTGGTGGTACGAGCTTCACGGCTGTCGGAAGCGCCTGCCACCCTGACCCTGTTCTATCAGTTGATCGTCGGGTTTGTCGGCCTGCTGCTGATTGCCGTGCTCAGCGGTCAGGTGACCCAGGTCAGCCTGACCCCGGTGGCGGTGGCCAGCGTGCTGTTCCAGGGGCTGGTGGTGTCGTTTTTCAGCTACCTGACCTGGTTCTGGCTGCTGCGTCGCTATCTGGCGGCAAATCTGGCGGTGTTTTCCTTCATGACGCCGATGTTCGGCGTGACCTTCGGCGTACTGTTGCTGGGTGAGCCGCTGAGCCTCAACTTTGTGCTCGGTGCCATGCTGGTACTGCTGGGCATCACCTTCGTCAGCGCCGAGCAATGGTTGCGTCGACGCATCCGGCGCTGGCTGTAGCCGCCGACCTCACGAGACTGCCGGGCAACGTGGCGCTGCCAGCGGCTGCGTCCACAACAAGCTGCCGCCGAGCAGCAAGCCGCAGCCTGCGACCACCAGCGCCGGTTGCAGATCGCCGCTGAAATGACTGCTCAGGGCCGCCAGCAATGGACCGCTCAACTGGCCCATGGCGAAGCAGGCGGTGAGCAACCCGGCATTGCGCTGGGCCGACTGTGGTGCCAGTTCCCGTGAGCGCTGCATGACCAGTTGCATGCAGGCCAGGAAGGGCGTGCCGCACAGCAGCACTCCCAGCACCAGTCCCAGGCCACTGCCCAGCAGGCAAGCGAAGACCCCCGCGGCCTGCAGCCACAGGGTCGCCATCAGCCAGTGGCGAGTGCTGTCCGGGCGTTGTCGGCGCAGGCTGACCAGGGCTACTCCCAGGGCGGCGGCCAGGCCGAAGCCGGGCCAGAACAGATCGGCTTGCCACTGGCCGTGAAAGCGCGCGCTGGCCATCTGCGAGAGAAAGGTTGCGGGGATGATGTAGCCCACGCCGTACAGGCCGTAGACCAACCCCAGGCGGCCCACGCTCTGCTGATTTTCCGCGGTCGGCTGTGGGACGAGCCGCTGGCTGCTGGAAGTCCGGGGCAGGATCGGCAGGATCGCCAGCAGCATCAACAAGGCCACGGCGCCATACAGCAGCCACAGGTTGGCCGAGCTCTGCCCCAGCAGATTGGCGCCCAGGGCCAGCAGCCCGGTGAGCATGATCCCCAGCCCCGGGCCGGCGAACACCAGGGCGCCCAGGCGTGGCCGACCCGCCGCCAGGGCCAGGGGCTGGCTCAGGGCCGTGATCATCACCAGCACCCAGGCACTGGCCAGGCCCGTGCCGAAGCGCAGCACCAGATGCGGCCAGAAGCCCTGGGCCCAGAACGAGGTCAGGGTCAGCAGCACGCACAACCACAGGCCGCTCAACAGGCGCAAGCGTACCTGGGCCGGGCGCCGGGCGAACATGGCGTCCAGAGCGCCGATGAAATAGCCCAGGTAGTTGGCGGCGGCGATCAGTCCGGCGGCGGTCAGGTCGACCTGGCCTTCGCTGATCAGGTGCGGCAACTGTGGCGTCAGGGCGAAGCGGCCAATGCCCATGGCCATCATCAGGGCAATGAAACTGGCAAGCAGGCGCAGCAGGGGGGACATGGCGGTCTTCCATCGGCAAGGACAATGACCGTCAGGCTAGGGCGGATTGACTTTCCTTAAAAATGAATAATAGTGAGAAACTTGTTCAGTTTTGGAGAAGATCATGGAGTTCAGCCAACTGCGTATTTTCCAGGCTGTGGCCGAGGAGGGGTCCATTACTCGGGCCGCCGAGCGCCTGCACCGGGTGCCGTCGAATCTCTCGACCCGGCTCAAGCAGTTGGAGGAGCAACTGGGCGTCGAGCTGTTTCTGCGTGAGCGCCAGCGCTTGCAACTGTCGCCAGCGGGCAAGGTGCTGCTCGATTACGCCGCGCGGCTGTTCGCCCTGCACGACGAAGCTCATGCCGCGGTGCAAGGCGGTCAGCCGGCCGGGGATTTCGTCCTCGGCACCATGTACAGCACGGCGGCGATTCATCTGCCGGCGCTGCTGGCGCGCTATCACCGGAGTTACCCGGCGGTGAATTTGCAGGTGCAGTCCGGGCCCAGCGGCGAGTTGCTCGAAGGCTTGCTCACCGGACGCCTGGACGCGGCCCTGGTGGATGGCCCCCTGGAACTGGCGGGGCTGGATGGCGTGCCGTTGTGCGATGAAACCCTGGTACTGATCAGTGAGGCCGATCACCCTCCGGTGCGTACTGCCCGGGATGTGGAGGGCCGGGCGGTGTTCACCTTTCGTCAGGGCTGCTCCTATCGCATGCGCCTGGAGTCCTGGTTTGCCCACTATCACGCAGCCATGGGCCGGGCCATGGAGATCGAGTCCTATCAGGGCATGCTGGCCTGCGTGATTGCCGGTTCCGGGGTGGCGCTGATGGCCCAGTCGATGCTCGACAGCCTGCCGGGGCGTGAAAGCGTGGCGGTGCATGCTCTGGCCGAGCCGTTCGCCCACACCACCACCTGGCTGATGTGGCGCAAGGGCATGCTGGGGGCCAACCTCAATGCCTGGATCGAACTGCAGCAGGGCGCCTTCGGGCACCAGGTGCCGCTGCTGAGGGCCAATGGCTGAATAGCCTTGGCCGATTCGTCTCAATCCAGTAACAGTTCATTGCGATTGCGAGGCAGCACGCGGGATAAGTTAGGACTATTATCTGCTTGAAGCGGCGCAGTACCGCCGCTCGGCACGACCCTGAGGGGGCACTATGAAAGATAAACTGCAAAGCTGGCTTCACGACCTTGGCGTCGCTTTGGGCCTGATCGAGCCGCCGCTGCAACCGGTGCCGATTCCTACCGACGAAGAGCTGCGGCGCCGCCAGCAACGTCGCCGTTGAGCTTGCCGCGAGTGCGGAGTGCAGACTCCGTCTCGCGCCTGGTTTTTCCCATCGCAAGACTTTGGGCCTGATCCCGGGGTATGCGCGGTAATCCCTATAGTTACACTCCACGGCCTCGCGTCTGCAGCACTCAGCTGCGTTGCCTGGGCACTTTCTTGTGGGCGAAAAAAAACGGGTGCGGCCACCGACGCCGCACCCGTCGAAGAAAAAGCTTCAGGCGTCCGACTTCAGGTCAGATCGTGCTGGCCAGCGGCGCCGGGCGCCGGGAAAGCAGGCTCACCGCGACGAAACTCACCAGGCCTACGGCCAGGCTGTAATAGATCGGGGTGTTGGCGTCCAGGCCGTCCTTGAACATGAAGAACAGCGCCGTGATGAACCCCAGGGACATGCTGGTAATGGCTCCGGCGGTGGTGGCGCGTTTCCAGTAGATGGCCCCTATCAGTGGAATCAGCATGCCGCCCACCAGCAGGTTGTAGGCCAGGGTCAGGGCGCTGATCACGTCACTCACCACCAGGGCGATGCCCAGCACCACGATGCCCAGCAGCAGGGTCGCAATACGGTTTTCATGGACGTCGCCGTTGCCGCTCTGGCGACCACCACGCAGGCGTGGCAGCAGGTCCTGGGTCACGGTGGTGGAGGCGGCCAGCAGGCCGGCGCTGGCGGTGGACATCAGGGCGGCCAGTGCGGCGGCGATGACCAGGCCGCGGATGCCGTTGGGCAGGCTGGTCTGGACGATGCTGGCGAAGGCGTTGTTGACGTTGTCCAGGTCCGGCAGCAGCACCTTGGCGGCCATACCGATCAAGGCGCCGGCCAATCCGTAGAGCACGCAGTAGAGTCCGGCCGCGGTCCCGGCGATTTTCGCAACGCCTTCACTGCGTGCGGTGAACACCCGCTGCCAGATGTCCTGGCCGATGAAGATGCCGAAGAAGTAGATCAGGAAGTAGGTGAGGATGGTGTCCCAGCCGATGGCGGTGAAGTCGAAATAGCTGGCCGGCAGCTTGGCCACTAGGCTATCCCAGCCGCCGGCGTCGACGATGGACAGCGGCATCAGCAGGAACACCAGGCCGATGGTCATGATCAGGAACTGCACGATGTCGGTCAGGGTCAGCGACCACATGCCGCCGATGGTCGAATAGAGCACCACCACACCACCGCCCACCAGGATCGATACCCAGAACGGCAAGCCGAACAGCACTTGCATCACGGTGCCGATGGCAATGGTCGAGGTGGCCCCGATCATCAGCGCATAGACCAGCATGATCAGTCCGCTGGCATGGCGTGCCGCGGGGTTGTAGCGGCGCTCCAGCACTTGGGTGACGGTATAGATCTTCAGTTTCAGCAAGGGTTTGGCCAGGAACAGGCTGAGCCCGACGATGCCCAGGCCGATGGCGCCACAGAGCCAGAAGCCGGAAATGCCGTGGACGTAGCCCAGGCGCACGGTGCCGATGGTCGAGGCGCCGCCCAATACGGTGGCCGCCATGGTGCCCAGGTAGAAGCCCGGCCCGAGGTTGCGGCCGGCTACCAGATAGTCGTCACGGGTCTTGGCCCGGCGCATGCCGTACCACCCCAGGGTGATCATGCCGGCGGCATAGATCAGTACTACGAGAATGTCCAAGCCCATGTTCGGGTCCTCACAAACAGGTTGTTATTGTTGTCGCCCGCGTCTGCGGGTGCTCAGCCGGTGCTCCGGCAGGTTTACAGGGGTTCGGTCAGGCCTGATGGGACCGGGGACCAGCGAAAGCGCTGCGCGAGCCAGAGCCTTGCGCTGGTCAGCCAGCTTCTACAGTGCTCGGGCACTCAACTGCGCTGCCTGCGCAGCTTTGGCGGCTTCACTGCGTGGGTCATTGGGCCCATACACCGCAGGCGGTTCCGGGAACAGGCTGAGCAGCGCCAGGTACAGCAGCGAGGCCAGGCCCAGGGTCACTGGCAGGCTGATGTCGATGCCGTCGGCCAGGTTGCCCAGGGGGCCGACGAACTGCCCCGGCAGGTTGACGAAGCACAGGCCCACCAGGGCGCTGGGAATCCAGGCCCCCAGGCCGCGCCAGTTCCAGCCGTGGTTGAACCAGTAGCGCCCGCCGCGTTCGCCACGGGTGAACACTTGCAGGTCATCCGGGCAGTAGTAGCCGCGGCGAACCAGCAGGCCGATCAGCATGATCACCATCCACGGGGTGGTGCAGGTGATGATCAGCACCGCGAAGGTCGACACGCTCTGCACCAGGTTCGCCGCGAAGCGTCCGATGAAGATGAAGGCGATCGACAGCACGCCGATCAGCAGGGTCGCCTTGACCCGTGACAGCAGCCGTGGAAACACGCTGGACATGTCCAGCCCGGTGCCATACAGCGAGGTGGTGCCGGTGGACATGCCGCCGATCACCGCGATCAGGCACACCGGCAGGAAGAACCAGCTCGGCGACACCGCCAGCAGCCCGCCGACGTAGTTGTTGGCGGCGATGTAGTCCGGCGCCTTGACCGCCACTATGGTGGCGGTGGCCAGGCCGAAGATGAACGGGATCAGGGTGGCGAATTGGGCGGCGATCACCGCCAGCATGATGCGTCCCTTGGGAGTGTCCCGCGGGATGTAGCGCGACCAGTCGCCGAGGAAGGCGCCGAAGGAAATCGGGTTGCTCATGGCCACCAGCGCGGCGCCGATGAAGGCCGCCCAGAAACCCGCCTGGCCCAGGGCCAGGGTGCCGGCGAAATGGCTGTCGAAGGCCGGGGCGAAGGCGAAGATCCCCAGCAGGAACAGCAGGCTGGCGGCCCATACGGCGATGCGGTTGACCCACAGCATGAAGCGGAAGCCGTAGATGCACACCGTCAGCACCAGCAACGCGAACAGGCCGTAGGCCAGGCCCAGGGTCAGGTCGGTTTCCGGCAACTGCGCCAGGCGCTTGGCGCCGCCTACCAGGGCATCGCCCGAACTCCAGACCGAGAGCGAGAAGAAGGCGATGGCGGTCAGCAATGACAGGAACGAGCCGACGATGCGCCCATGCACACCGAAATGCGCGCCGGAGGACACTGCGTTGTTGGTGCCGTTGAGCGGCCCGAACAGGCCCATGGGTGCGAGGATCAGTGCGCCTAGGGTCACCCCCAGGACAATCGCCCAGGCCCCGGCCTGGAACGACAGGCCGAACAGCACCGGGAAACTGCCCAGCACGGCGGTGGCGAAGGTGTTGGCACCGCCGAAGATCAAGCGAAACAGGTCGCCCGGGCCGGCGTCGCGTTCGTGGTCGGGGATCTGTTCCACCCCGTTGGTTTCGATGCTGCTAAGGCTTTTTTCTTTGTTGTTGTTATTCATGATCTGCTCCGATCACATTGGCTAAGGGGGTGGCAGCCCTTCCGGCATAGCGGATAAATGTTCGTGACAGGCCAGCCAAAGGCCTTGTTGTTGTTTGCGAAACACAATGGTTTCGCGTTCCTGGCTGAAGTGTTGCTCCCCTTGCATGCGCAGCCGCGTGGCCACGTCATGAATAAACACGGCGACGTCGCCCTGCAGGCTGACGACGGCGTTGCTCGAGGTGCACGAGAGCACCTCGAAGCCGTCCTCGGCGCGCCACTGGTCCCACAATGCTTGGTAGGCATCGCGCGACAGCAGCGGCTGAGGAAGGGTGTAGAAGACGAAACTGGCATCGGCGCTGAACGCCGCGAAGTAGGCTTCGCGGTCGTTGCGGGCGAAGGCTGCGACCAGTTCGGCGGCGGCGTTGAGGACGTGCTGTCGGTCGCTCATGGCCGGGACTCAGCGGTGGGCCACGCCGGGCAGCACGCAGAGCATTTCGTACAAAAGGTTGGCGCCCAGCAGTGAGGTGTTGCCGGTGGTGTCGTAAGGTGGCGAAACCTCCACCAGATCGCAGCCCACCAGGTCCAGGCCCTGGCAGCCACGGACGATCTCGATGGCCTGGATGGTGGTCAGGCCGCCGATTTCCGGAGTGCCGGTGCCCGGTGCCCAGGCCGGGTCGATGCCGTCGATGTCGAAGCTCAGGTACACCGGGCCATTGCCGACCTTTTCACGGACCTCGGCCATCAGCGGTTCCAGGGATTTGTGCCAGCACTCTTCGGCCTGGACCACGCGGAAGCCCTGTTTGCGGCTCCAGTTGAAGTCTTCGGCGGTATAGCCCTGGGCACGCAGACCGATCTGTACCACCCGGTCGCAGTCCAGCAGGCCCTCTTCCACGGCGCGGCGGAAGGTGGTGCCGTGGGCGATCTTCTCGCCGAACATGTGGTCGTTGACGTCGGCGTGGGCATCGATGTGCACCAGCCCGACCTTGCCGTGTTTCTTGTGGATGGCCCGCAGGATCGGCAGGGTGATGGTGTGGTCGCCGCCCAGGGTCAGGGGAATCACGTTGTGTTCGAGGATGCCGTCGTAGGCTTCTTCGATGATGCGTACCGCGTCCAGCAGGTTGAAGGTGTTGATCGCCACATCGCCAATATCGGCCACCGACAGCGAGTCGAACGGGGCGGCACCGGTGGCCATGTTGTAGGGGCGGATCATCACCGATTCGGCGCGGATTTCCCGCGGGCCGAAACGGGTGCCGGCGCGCAGCGAGGTGCCGATGTCCAATGGCACGCCGACGAAGGCCGCGTCCAGGCCGGCAGCGGATTGCAGATGGGGAAGACGCATCATGGTGGCGATGCCGCCGAAGCGCGGCATTTCGTTGCCGCCCAGTGGTTGGTGGAGAATCTTGTCCACGGGATAGGCCTCATCGTTGTTTTATATTTATGAGGTTGCGGGCGCAGCAGGTGTCGCCCGTTCAACCGAGTGGGCCGATTCTGCGAAATGTAGTGCAGGGAAAGAATCGCTACGGACAAATACTTAGTTCAGAATTTTCTAAACTAATGGTCGGGGTCGCGCTAGACTCCCGCGCTGCTGCCAATGCCCTGCGGGGCGCAGCAGTCTGCCCACGCCCGGAGTTACAAGCCGTGTTATCCAGGTGACGGGGGCGATTGAAAGTGGGCATGGACGGCATCGAGGCTGCTTCATCGCACGGCGTGAGCACGCGCACTTGTCACAGGGAAGTGGTCGTTTTGCCTGTTATCGGAGCCTGTCATGGCCAACGCTTTACCTGATCTGAAACTATTGCGCATCTTCGTCAGCGTGGTGCGCCATCAGGGGTTCGCCAATGCCCAGCAAGAGCTCAACCTCTCGACATCGGCCATCAGCACCTACATGAGCCAGCTGGAAGCCTCCCTGGGGCTGGTGCTCTGTCACCGTGGCCGGGGTGGATTCAGCCTGACCAGCAAGGGCGAGCTGTTTCACCAGGAAACCTTGCGCCTGCTGGGGGAACTGGAGGGCTTCGAGCAGTACGCGGCCGCCCTCAAGGGCGAGTTGCGCGGCACCCTGAACCTGGGAGTGATCGACTCCACCGTCAGCGACAAGGCCTTGCCGTTCGCCGAGGCCATCGGTGCCTACAGTCAGGAGCATCCGGCGGTGCATTTGCACCTGTCGGTGATGAGCCCGCATGAGCTGCAACTGGGGGTGCAGGACAACCGCCTGGACCTGGCCATCGGTGCCTTCTCCACGCGCATGAGCGGCCTGGTGTACATGCCGCTGTACCGTGAGCAGCACTGGCTGTACTGCAGCAACCGGCATCCGCTGTACAGCGAGCGGCGCATTCCCGAGCAGGTCATCACCCAGCAGCGCATGGTCGGTCGCGGCTACTGGAGCCAGGCCGAGCTGGCCCGTCACGGCTTCAAGCACAGCGCGGCGACCGTGGAAAGCATGGAGGCGCAGTTGATCCTGGTGTTGTCCGGGGCCTACATCGGCTACCTGCCGGAACACTACGCCCAGGCCTGGGCCGACAAGGGGGATCTGCGGGTGCTGCTGCCGGCGACCTTCGGTTATCAGGCGCCGTTCTCCATGATCATGCGCCGTGGCCGGGGTCGTGAGCCGCTGATCCAGACCTTCCGCGACCTGCTCAAGGCTCAGCTCAATCAGTCATAAGGAATCTCCATGTCCCGAGCACGCTGCGAGCGTTGCCTGCGCCCTGAGGGCCACTGTCTATGCCCACTGATACCGCGGCTGCCCAGTCGCACCCGGGTGCTGCTGTTGCAGCATCCCAGCGAGGTCAACCATGCCTTGAACACGGCGCGACTGGCAGCGCTGGGGTTGAGTAACGCCGAGTTGGTGGTTGGCGAGGTGTTCGAGGCCTTGCCGGCGCTGCTCGCCCAGCCCGGATACCGGGCCTGCTTGCTGTTCCCGGCGGATGATGCCCAGCCATTGCAGGCCTACGCCGAGACGGATGAGCCGCTGCTGCTGGTGGTGCCCGACGGCACCTGGCGCAAGGCGCGCAAGCTGTTGCACCTCAATCCGCTGCTGGCGGCCCTGCCGCGAGTGACCCTGGCCGCTGCGACGCCTTCGCGCTATCGCCTGCGCAAGGCCCCGGGGCCGGGTGCGCTGTCGACCCTGGAAGCGATTGTCCAGGCGTTGCAGGTGCTGGAGGCGCCGACCTCCTTCGAGCCCTTGCTGCGCCCCTTCGAGGCCTTGATCGAAGGGCAGATCGCGGCGATGGGTGAAGACACCTACCAACGCAATCACAGCGCCAAACCCTGAGTTTTTTCTGTAGGAGCGGGCTTGCCCGCGAAAACTGGTACAGCACTCAGGCAGTGCCATGTCTCAGGTACGCAAGGTTTTCTGCCGCAGGATGTAAGTGGTGACCAGCACCGCGCTGGTCAGCATGAAGCTGCGCGCCCAGATTGACGGCACCAGGTAGCAGGAAAAGCCGATGCTCAGCCACATCAGGCTGATCGCGTACACCTTGCCCTTGAGCGGAATGCCATTGCCATCCAGGTAGTCGCGGATCCATGGCCCCAGGTGCGGGTGGTGCACCAGCCATTGGTAGAAACGTGGCGAGCTACGGGCGAAAGAGGCGGCCGCCAGCAGCAGGAAAGGGGTGGTGGGCAATACCGGAAGGAAGATGCCGATGACCCCCAGCGCTACGCTCAGCCAGCCGATGGCCAGCAGAACGTAACGCAATACCCGGGGGCGTTGGCCTATGGGCTTGGCCATAGGCGCCGACTCAGTGGTGACGAGGCTTGAGCAGCGCGGGTTTTTCGTCGGGGGCGTTGCACAGCAGGTACAACGCCGTCAGGGCTTCGGGGATCTGCACGATCATGTCGTCCATCAGGTTGGCATCGGTGGCGATGTCCGAGAATTCCGGCTGCTCGTCGAACAGGCCGGAGCCGACCATGATCGGCAGCAGCATCTCGCTGACTTCTTCCTCTGCGGTTTCGAACCAGGCCGCTTCACGCAGGAATACGCCTTCCATGAAACCAATGCACCAGCCGCGTAGGTCGGAGTCGTCCGGGTCGTCGCCCAGGTCGAGTTCGCAGGGCAGCTCGAACTCCTCGTCGGAGGCCAGTTGGCGGGCGATGTGCGCCTTGAGGGCCAGCAGCGTGGATTCGATGGCTTCGCGTTCGGCGTCGTCGCGGTAATGCGGCTCTTCGGCGAACAGGGCGTCGATCCACTCACGGTCGGGAACGCTTTCCGAACAGATCGACAGCGCGGTCAGGTAGCCGTGAGCGGCCACGTAGTCCAGCGCCTCGTCGTGCAGATCATCTGCATCGAGGAAGACTTGCAGGCGGGTTAGTTGCTCAGCGAAGGACATTGACGGCTACCTTGGGGAATAAACGATGCTGAATTCTAGGCTTTCTTGCGCGCTCAAGCCAGCTGTGGGGCAGATTTGAGCGGTTCTAAAGGTTACCAGCGGTCCTTTGTCCGCGCCCTCTGTCGGGTAGGGCTCGGGTATACTGCCGCGTTTTGTGATGCCCTGCAGGCCCGAACGCAGTTGCGGACAAGTCCGCTAACGCATTTGTCGGTGAAGCGTGCCGGTTTTTCGGCCAGTCTGCGCCCAGGGAATTCGGTGATTTTTGGAGTTTTTCATGCTCGAACAGGCTCAACGCGTCCTCAAGGACATCTTCGGCTACGACAGTTTCCGTGGTCGCCAAGGTGCGATCATTGAGCGCGTGGCCAGTGGCGGCGATGCCTTGGTGCTGATGCCCACCGGTGGTGGCAAGTCCCTGTGCTTCCAGGTCCCGGCCCTGCTTCGCGAAGGATTGGCGGTGGTGGTATCGCCCCTGATCGCGCTGATGGACGATCAGGTAGCGACCCTTGAGGAACTCGGTGTCGCGGCTGCCGCCTTGAACTCGACCCTGAGCGCCGAGCAGCAGCGTGACCTGGCGGCGCGCATTCGTCGCGGCGAGGTGAAGATGCTCTACCTGGCCCCGGAACGCCTGGTTCAGCCGCGCATGCTGGCGTTCCTGCAGAACCTCGACATCGCCCTGTTCGCCATCGACGAAGCCCACTGCGTGTCCCAGTGGGGCCACGATTTCCGTCCCGAGTACCTGCAGTTGGGGCAACTGGCGGAAATGTTCCCCAATGTGCCGCGCATTGCCCTGACCGCCACCGCCGACAAGCGCACCCGTGAAGAGATCGTCAATCGCCTGCACCTGCAGGAAGCCGAGCGCTTTCTCTCCAGTTTCGACCGGCCGAACATCTTCTACCGCATCGTGCCCAAGGAGCAGCCGCGCAAGCAGTTGCAGGCGTTCCTCAACGAGCGGCGCAGCGATGCCGGGATCGTCTATTGCCTGTCGCGCAAGAAGGTCGACGAGGTGGCGGCCTTCCTCTGTGAGCAGGGCTTTACCGCGCTGCCGTATCACGCCGGCCTGCCCAACGAGCTGCGGGCCTATCACCAGAAGCGCTTCCTCAACGAGGAGGGCCTGATCATGGTGGCCACCATCGCCTTCGGCATGGGCATCGACAAGCCCAACGTGCGTTTTGTCGCTCATATGGATTTGCCCAAGTCCCTGGAAGCCTACTATCAGGAAACCGGTCGCGCCGGCCGTGACGGCCTGCCGGCGGATGCCTGGATGGCCTACGGGCTGCAGGACGTGCTGATGCTCAAGCAGATGCTGCAGAACTCCGAAGGCGACGAGCGCCACAAGCGTCTCGAGCAGCACAAGCTCGATGCGATGCTGGCCCTGTGCGAGGAAACCCGCTGCCGGCGCCAGACATTGCTGGCCTATTTCGATGAAGACATGCCCCAGCCTTGTGGCCATTGCGACAACTGTGTCGACGGGGTGCAGACCTGGGACGCCACCGAGCCGGCGCGCCAGGCACTGTCGGCGATCTACCGCACCGGCCAGCGCTATGGCGTCGGTCACCTGGTGGATGTGCTGCTGGGCAAGGACACGGAAAAGGTGCGCAGCTTCGGTCATCAGCACTTGTCGGTGTTTGGTGTCGGCAAGGCTCGCAGCGAAGGCGAGTGGCGCTCCCTGTTTCGCCAGTTGGTGGCGCGCGGGCTGGCGGATATTGACCTGGAAGGCTACGGCGGCCTGCGTCTGAGCGACAGTTGTCGTCCCTTGCTCAAGGGTGAGGTGACCCTGGAACTGCGCCGCGATCTCAAGCCGCAGAGCAGCCCGAAAAGCAGCACCAGTCAGGCCAGCCAGCTGGTTCGGGGCGAGGAACGCGAGCAGTGGGAAGCGCTGCGAGCCCTGCGTCGCAAGCTGGCGGAAGAGCATGGGGTGCCGCCTTATGTGATTTTCCCCGACTCGACCTTGTTGGAGATGCTGCGCAGCCAGCCCGGCTCCATGGCGGAGATGGCCGAAGTCAGCGGCGTCGGTGCGCGCAAGCTGGAGCGTTATGGCGCAGCCTTCCTCGAAGTGCTGGGGGGCGGTGTCGAGGCGCCGAAGGTGGTCGCCGATATCCGTCACGAGTTGATCACCCTGGCCCGTGCCGGGATGACTCCGGTGCAGATCGCCGGGCAGCTGCAATGCACGGAAAAGAATGTCTACACCTTGCTGGCCGAAGCCATAGGCAAGCAGCAGTTGTCTCTGGAACAGGCTCTGGACCTGCCGGAGGACCTGCTGGGAGAAATCCAGGATGCCTTCCTCGACGGTGAGGGCGAATTGCCCCCGGTGGCCGAGATCAGTGAGTTGTTTGCCGGACGCGTGCCTGAAGGGGTTTTGTATTGCGTGCGCGCGGCCTTGCAGTCGGAGTTTGAAATATGAGGGGGTGCGTCAATGTTGTAACGATTCAGTCCCTTACAGGCCTTGCCTCCGTGCAAGGGGCATGCTTAGCTGACTAATAATTAGGTTTTCTTTATTTTCAGTCTGATCATGAGTGTTTTATGCCGTTAACCGATGAACACCGTTTTGGTATGCAGCTGGCGCATATGTCTCGCGGCTGGCGTGCCGAACTGGATCGCCGCCTGGCCGGGCTCGGCCTGTCCCAGGCCCGTTGGCTGGTGCTGTTGCACCTGGCTCGTTTCGAAGACGCGCCAACCCAGCGTGAGCTGGCACAAAGTGTCGGCGTGGAGGGTCCAACCCTGGCCCGTCTGCTGGACAGCCTGGAAACCCAGGGTCTGGTCCAGCGCCAGGCGGTAATGGAAGATCGTCGGGCGAAGAAGATCGTGCTCTGTCCTTCTGCCCGGCCCCTGATCGAACAGATCGAAACCATTGCTACCGCCTTGCGCCATGAATTGTTCATTGGCGTCGACGATGAAGACCTGCGGGTCTGCATGCGCGTTCATGGGCGCATCCTGGCCAATCTGGAAAAATCCTGACACCTTCCGCCGGGGTTGCCTGACCCCGGTTCGTCCTGTATTTGCCTATCCCTGAATATTGCTGATTGCGCCACCCGGTGCGGCACTTGCGCGTCTGTCAGAAAGTCTGGCCGAGGTTCAGCGACAGGGCCTTCTGGTTGTCGTCGTTGAAGCCGTAGCTGAAATTCAATGGCCCCAGCGGCGTATCGAACCCGAGGAAGATGCTTGCGGCATTGATATAGCCGCTGTCAAAGGCGTTGTCGTTGTTCCACGCCCGACCACGCTCCAGCGAACCTCCCAGGTACAACGGGAAATCCAGCGGCAGGTAGGAGCGTGGCGTCAGTCGACGCAAGTACACGGCCCGGGCCAGGGTGATGTTCTGCCCGGACAACGCGTCCTGGCGGAAGCCCGACAACTGCCGGGCGCCACCGAGGAGGAAGCTGGAAGTCACCACGTCGGTGTTGTCCAGGGTCCGGCCGTAGCGTCCGCCGAGGACGAAGGTATTGGGGCCGCTGCTCAAGGCCTTGTCCAGCTTGAATTCCCACTGGCGGTAGCGGTTGTCCGAGCCCAAGCTGGGTTCAAACTGGCGCAGGGTCAGTCCGATGTCCTCACCGGAGTGCGGGAAGTAGACGTTGTCCAGCGAATCGAAGGAGTACTGCAGCTGGTAGTAGCCTTCGTTGAAGTGCACGCTGGGCAAGTCGTGATCGCCGATGCGTACATCGGCCTTGCCCCAGGCTTCGCCGACACCGAAGCGGACTTCGCCGCTGTTGCCGATCTGTCGTCCCAGGTTGAGGCCGAGGCCGTAGCGTTCCACGCGATACTCGGCGATCGGATCGTTGTCCAGCACCGCTTCGACGTTCTGGGCTTCGGCGGCGATGAAGGGGGCAATGAAGTAGCGCGAGCCGGCGTCCAGTGGCTGGTAGAACTCGCTGTAGATTTCCTGCTGGTCGCCGACCTGCACACGGGTCAGCCACTCCGCACCGAGGCTGTTGATTCCGTTCATGCGATAGCTGGCGCCGATATTGAAGGCGCTGTCGCCACGCATGTCATCGGACAGGTTCAGGCCCAGGCGCAGGTAGTCGGTGCCGCTGCGCTTGCCGCGGGCACTGATCACCAGGGTGTTGTCCTGGCCCTTGTGGGTTACGCGATACTGCACCCGCTCGAAGAAATCCAGGCCGTACAAGGTGCCCATGTCGGTTTCCAGGCGGCCCAGGTCCAGGGGCTCGCCGATCCGCTGGCGGATGTAGTAGCGAATGACCTCATCGCTGACCTTGGAGTCGTTCTCCACCTTGATCGCGCTGATGATGGGCGTGCGCTGGCTGGGCTGGCGCGCGGCCGTCAACTGCGCGTCCTGCGGCTCGGCGGGGTGCAGGCGAGCCAGGCGCGCGTCGAGGATGCGGGTGGCGCGATAACCGGCGTCGATCACTTCCTGGGCGCGGCCGAAGTCGGTGACGCCGAAGCTCGACAGCGAAGGTTGGATCAGCACGTCGTCCTTGTGCAGAGTCGCCAATTGTTCTTCCGAATTGCGGCGGGTCATCAGGGTGATGGACTGGTTGAGTACATCCACCACGGTATTGAGTTGCTTGCGCGAGCGCAGCGGGGTGCCGATGTCTACCACAATGGCAATGTCGACCCCCATGTCCCGGGCCACATCCAGGGGAATGTTGTCGGTCATGCCGCCGTCCACCAATAGCCGCCCATCCAGTTCCACCGGGGCGAATACCGCCGGAATCGACATGCTGGCGCGGATTACCTGGGGCAGGTGGCCTTTGCGGAACACCACCTTTTCGCCGCTGGCGATGTCCGTGGCCACGGCCCTGAAGGGGATTGGCAGCTTGTCGAAGTCCCGGGTGTCACTGGCGTGGGCCAGTTTGCTTTCCAGTAACAACGCCAGGTTCTGGCCCTGGATCACCCCCAGGGGCAGGCCGAGGCTGCCGTCGTCACGGAAGCTGAGTTTCTGCTTGACCAGAAAGTCCCGATCGTCCTGCTTGCGGATTTCGGAGCACCGTGACCGGCCGTTTCGGTTGATCGTGACCGGTCATTTCGCTAACGCGTGACCGCTCATTTCGGTAGCAACGTGACCGATTTTCCGCCTGTTCCGAAACAGGTGGTCACGGCTTACCGAAATCGCCGGTCACGACTTAGCGAAAGCCTTCCCCTTCGTTGCGCATGACCTGATGCGCCGCCATCCTCGACCGATTTCGGGAGAGGAAGATGGCGGCGCCGCGAGTAGCCATGCGAAACATCAAAGAATGTCTGCGCCTCAAGTTTGAGGCCGGCTTGTCCCACGAGAAGATTGCCCGTGCCTTGCAGCTGTCCAAGGGCGTGGTTAGCAAGTACATCGCGGCGGCGCGGGTGGCCGGGCTGGACTGGCCGGCGCTGGTGGCCATGGACGAGGCCGCGCTGGCGGCCGCCTTGTTTGCACCGACGTCGACGAACAAGCCGCGCGGTGAGCGAGTGCTGCCCGATGTGCTGAGCATCCACCGCGAGTTGCGACGCAAGGGCGTGACCTTGCAGCTGCTGTGGGAGGAATATCTCGCCGCGCATGCGGGCCAGCCGACCTACCGCTACACCCAGTTCGTCGAGCACTACCGGCGCTACGCCCAGACGCTCAAACGTTCGATGCGTCAGCTGCACCGTGCGGGCGAGAAGCTATTCATCGACTATGCCGGGCCGACGCTGCCGGTGGTCGACCCGGCCACCGGCGAAGTGCGCCGGGCGCACATCTTCGTCGCCGCCCTGGGCGCCTCGAATTACACCTATGCCTGCGCGACGCCAGGCGAAACCCAGGTGGACTGGCTGACCTCGCTGGGCCAGGCTCTGACCTACTTTGGCGGCGTGCCGGAAATGGTTGTGCCGGACAATCCGCGCGCCCTGGTCGCCCAGCCGGATCGCTACGAGCCGGGCCTGAACCGGGCCACGCTGGAGTGCGCGCGTCATTACCAGACGGTGATCCTGCCGGCACGGCCACGCAAGCCTCAGGACAAGGCCAAGGCCGAGGTGGCGGTGCAGGTGGTCGAGCGCTGGATCATGGCGCGGCTGCGCCATCGGCAGTTCTTCAGCCTGCATGCGCTTAACCAGGCCATCGCCGAGCTGCTGGAGGATCTGAATCGGCGCCCGTTCAAGCGGCTCGATGGCTGCCGGCGCGACTGGTTCGAGCGCCTGGATCGCCCGGCCTTGCGAGCGCTGCCGGTGCATCCCTACGAGGTCGCCACCTTCAAGCGCTGCAAGGTCAGCATCGACTACCACATCGAGGTCAATGGCAGCTTCTACAGCGTGCCCTCCGCCCTGGCCCGGCAGAACGTGGACGTGCGACTGACGGCACACACCCTGGAAGTGCTGCATGGCAACCGGCGGGTGGCCAGCCACCTGCTGCTGGGGCGACGCGGCGCTTACAGTACCCAGCGCGAGCACATGCCCGCGGCGCACCAGGCGCATCGCGAATGGACGCCACAACGCCTGCTCGACTGGGGCGCGCGGATCGGCCCCTACACGCGCCAACTGATCGATCACCAACTGACCCACAAGCCGCACCCGGAGATGGGCTACCGCGCCTGCCTCGGCCTGCTCTCGCTGGCCCGGCGCTATGGCAATGCACGCCTGGAAGCCGCTGCCGAACGTGCCGTACACCTGCGCGCCTTCACCGGGCGCAGCGTGCGCAACCTGCTCCAGCAAGGCCTGGATCAACAGCCGCTGCCCCAGCGTGCCGCCGAAACGACCTTACCCGGCGACCACGAGAACGTCCGTGGCGCCGACTACTACCAACCCCCGCAACAGGAGCTGTTCGATGATGCCGCAACACACCCTGAATCAACTGCACCAGCTACGCCTGGACGGCATGGCCCGCGCCCTGGAAGAGCAATGGACGCTGCCGGCCAGCCACAGCCTGAGCTTCGATGAACGCCTCGGCCTACTGCTCGACCGCGAACTGGCCTGGCGTGACAACCAGCGCCTGGTACGGCTGCGCAAGAAGGCCAAGCTCAAGTACGCCAACGCCTGCCTGGAAGATCTCGACCGCCGCACCGGACGCGCCCTGGACGAGCGTCTGATCGCCACCCTGGCCAGTGGCGACTGGATCCGCCAGCAGCACAACCTGCTGCTGACCGGCCCGACCGGTGCCGGCAAAACCTGGCTGGCCTGCGCCCTGGGCAACCAGGCCTGCCGCCAGGGCTATAGCACCCTGTACCTGCGCACCCCGCGCCTGCTGGAACAACTGCGCATCGCTCATGGCGACGGCAGCTTCGGCCGTACCCTGCAACAGCTGGCAAAGGTCGACGTCCTGGTGCTGGACGACTGGGCGCTAGCCCCGCTGGAGGAAGGAGCCCGGCATGACCTGCTGGAGGTGATCGACGACCGCGCTGGCAGCCGCTCCACCATCCTGACGAGCCAACTGCCCATCGAGCACTGGCACGGCTGGATCAACGACCCGACCCTGGCCGATGCCATCCTCGACCGCCTGGTGCACAACGCCTACCGACTGACGATGAAAGGCGAGTCGCTGCGCCGAAAAAAAGCCGAGGAACAAGCCGCATCGTGACCGATGCGATTACAATCCAGAACCCGCGCAACCGGGGTGGAAGCACCGGTCACGTATTAGCGAAACGCTCGGTCACGTTCACCGAAATCCGCACCTGCTTGCGCCGAAAGGGCACGTCTTCTCGGGGCGGGGCATCGGACAGGGCCTGTTTCCAGTCAATGTTCAGGGCCAGTTTCTCCAGCTCGTCGATCTTGTAGCCCGAGGCATAGAGCCCACCGATCACTGCGCCCATGCTGGTGCCGGCGATCGCGTCGATGCGGATGCCTTGCTCTTCCAGGGCCTTGAGCACGCCGACATGGGCCAGGCCGCGGGCCGCGCCCCCCGAAAGCACCAGGCCGATTTTCGGGCGCGGCGCTTCACTGGATTGAGCGATCAGGGGCAGCAGGCAGAGCAACAGGCAGGACAGCAGGCGGCGCATCGTGGATCTCGGGACGGGCGATGAAGCCGGCTATTATAGCGACGCCCTTGAACCCAGGAGTCCGCCGGACCATGACTGAACGTAAACCCGAAGTGATCATCACCTATTGCACCCAGTGCCAGTGGCTGCTGCGGGCGGCCTGGCTGGCACAGGAGCTGCTGAGCACCTTCAGTGACGACTTGGGCAAGGTGTCCCTGGTGCCCGCTACCGGTGGAACCTTTCATATCAGCTGCGATGGCGTGCAGATCTGGGAGCGCAAGGCCGACGGCGGCTTTCCCGAAGCCAAGGTGCTCAAGCAAAGGGTTCGTGACTGCATCGACCCCGAGCGCGACCTGGGACACAACGACCGAGGTCAGTGAGAGCCGGCCGGCGCCGTTGTGGCCTGCTTGTTTGAGGCGGCCGAGAGTCGGCTCGACACCACGATCGCGACGATGATCAAGGCGCCCCCCATCAGCATGCGCAGCGTCGGATTCTCGCCGAACAGCAGCCAGGCCACGGTAATCCCATAGACCGGTTCCAGGGCGAAGACCACCGCCGCCGTGCGAGCCTTGATCACCGCCAGGCTGGCGACAAACAGGCTGTGGGCCAGACCGGTGCAGAAAATCCCCAGCAGACTGATCCACAGCCAATCCATGGCCCGCACCTGGCCAAGCTCGGGGGCCGCCACCGGCAGCAGGCACAGGGCGACCACCAGGTTCTGGCAGAGGGCCGCCTGCACCGCGGGAATGCGTCCGGAACTGGCGCGGTTGTTCAAGGACAGCAGGGCAAACAGCAGGCCCGAACCCACGGCCCAGAGCAAGCCGGTGGTGGCCTGGCTGGCGAGGTCGAAATCCGGGGTGACCAGTACCAGGCCGATGCTCACCAGGCTCACCAGCAGTATCTCGTTGAAGCGGATCCGCTCGCGGAAGATCAGCCCCTCAAGAATCACCGTGAAGGCCGGGAAGCTGGCAAAGCCCAGGGTCGCGATGGCCACCCCGGCGACCTTCACCGCGACGAAGAAGCTGACCCAGTGTCCGGCCAGTAACAGGCCGCTGAGCAGCAGGCGCCGCCAATCGGTGGCGGCCAGTGTCTGCCAGGGCGTGGCGCTGGCCAGGCGCGCGAAGCCAGCCAGGGCCAGCACGGCAAAGGCCGCACGACCGAACACGATAACCGCAGGCGAGGCGACGGCCAGTTTGCCGAACACGCCGGTCAGGCCGAACATCAGGGCGCCGATATGCAAGGCGCCAAGGGCGGTACGTGGAGTCATCTTGATCCTCAAACAAAAGACGGTGACGGCCTGAAGGGCTGCGGCTCAGTTTAAGTAGGGTCGGTGCCTGCGTCTGTCGCGATCCTGGGTTTTTTTGTCGAGGGATTAGCCTGGGCTCCCTGCCTGAGCCGTCGGGGGGAATGACCGAACTCGCGCAACATGGCGGCAGCGAAGGCGCTCTGTGAGCTGTAGCCCACCCGGCTGGCGATCTCGCCGACCGGCAGGGCCGAACCACGTAGCAGTTCCAGGGCCATGTGCAGGCGCCGTCGTCGCACGTATTCCATGGGCGTTTCGCCACATTCGGCGATGAACCGTGCGTGCAAGTGGGCGCTGGAAAGACCGGCAATTCGTGCCAGATCGGCCACCTGTAGCGGATGGGCGGCGTGGCGTTCTATGTGGGCCTTCATGGCGGCGTAGGGCAGCCGTCGCTCGCCAGGATGAAGCGGCGTCGAGTGGTTGAGGCTGGCCAGCAGCAGGACTGCGCCTTGCTGGGCAATCAGGGGATCGTCCACCGGGCTGTCCGCCAGCCAGTTGACCAGGCGGCTCTGGCTCGGCCCGAGGAGCCGATGTCGGGGCACATCGAGCAAACGCCGGCTGGCCTCGGCGTGTTCGCCCAATGATTGTTGCACCCAGTGTTCATCGGGGATGTCCAGCACCAGGCAATGGCTTCCACTGGGGCTGCCGCACACATGCCGGGCGCCGGCCGGCACCACCACGAAGCTCTGTTGCTGCACCTGACTGCCCCGGCCTTCGACTTCGAAATCGAGCTGGCCACGCAGGCCGAACACCAGTTGCGCATGCTCGTGGCTATGGGCGATCAGGTCGTGAGTGTAATGGCGCAGGGTGAGGATAGATCCCATCACGGTCTCCTTGGCAGAGGCGCAGTCTACACCGCCAGTCGGGCGGTTCGGGCTGTCATCGCATTGCCGCATTTTTGTCATGGGCTATTAATCGCTGGGGCGCAAGCTCGCAAAAAATCCCGGAGAGCGTCCATGACCCATGTCGAACTCGCCAAGCCCAGTCGCAAGCAACGGGTACGGACCTTATGGATTTCCGACGTACACCTGGGGACCCGGGATTGCCAGGCGGAGCATCTGGCGCAGTTTCTCAAGGGCTACCAGGCTGATCGCATCTACCTGGTGGGGGACATTATCGACGGCTGGAAGCTGCGCGGCGGCATGTACTGGCCCCAGGCCCATACCAATGTGATCCGCCGCTTGCTGACCATGAGCAAGCGCGGCACCGAGGTGATCTATGTCACCGGCAATCATGACGAATTTCTGCGCCGTTACTCCAAGCTGATCCTGGGCAATATCCAGTTGGTGGACGAAGCGGTGCATGTCACGGCGGATGGGCGTCATCTGCTGGTGATTCACGGCGACCAGTTCGACGTCATCACCCGCTATCACCGTTGGCTGGCCTTTCTCGGCGACTCGGCCTACGAGTTCACCCTGACCCTCAACCGCTGGCTCAATCACTGGCGGGCGCGTTATGGCTACGGCTACTGGTCGCTGTCGGCCTACCTCAAGCACAAGGTCAAGACCGCGGTGAGCTTTATCAGTGACTTCGAGGAGGCCATTGCCCACGAGTGCGTCAAGCGCGAGCTGCACGGGGTGGTCTGTGGCCACATTCACCATGCCGAGATCCGCAAGGTCGGTGAGGTGGACTATCTCAATTGCGGTGATTGGGTCGAGTCCTGCACCGCCTTGATCGAGCATTGGGACGGCAGCATCGAACTCTATCGCCTGGCCGACGCCCAGGCCCGGGAAGCCCAGCTCAAGGCCGAACTCACGAAAATGGCGGAGCCGGCCTGAGCAGGAACGGGCCTCAGTCGGAGCCGGACTGTTCCATGGCCGCCTGGTACAGCGACTGCCGGGGCTTTGCGAACAGCCGTCGCAGCATGGGTTCGAAGAAGCTCAGGGGCAGGCTGGCGTAGGTTGGGTCGAACGCCGCGGCATCGTACTTGGCGCAGAATTCGGCAGTGCGCTGGTACAGCGGATGCTCGCAAAATTGCTCGCGCAGATGGCGGTCCATGCCCAGATGGTGGAAGAAGTAGTAGCCCTGGAAGATTGCGTGCTTTTCCACCATCCACAGGTTCTCCGGGCTGACGAAGGGCTTGAGGATGGCGGCGGCGATATCCGCATGATTGTAGGAACCCAGGGTGTCGCCGATGTCGTGCAGCAGTGCGCAGACTACGTACTCCTCGTCGCGCCCGTCATGCCAGGCGCGGCTGGCGGTCTGCAGTGAATGGGTCAGACGGTCCACCGGAAAACCGCCGAAGTCGCCTTCCAGCAGTTGCAGGTGGGCCAGGATACGGGCGGGCAGTTGCTTGGCATAGGCACTGAAATCCGCAGCGATGATCGCCCAGTCCTCTTGGCTGCCATCCTGCATGTGGGTGAAGCGTGCGTGAGCCTTCATCGTTCGGCCTCTTGTTGTCAGGGGAAGTCGGGCATGGGCCCGAGCCCGGCCGTGGCCTTGATCGCGCGGTGGCGAGGGCGGATAGCCGGTGGGCTCTAGAACGGCACTTTGCCGAGGATCATGTCGCGGTACATGACGAAGTCCCCCAGCAGGCTGTACAGCGGGTGCTGAAAGGTGGCCGGACGATTTTTTTCAAAGAAGAAATGCCCGACCCAGGCAAAGCCGTAGCCGGCCAGCGGCAGCGCCAGCAACAGCAGCCAGGCACCCCTGCCGATGGCCAAGGCCAGGAGGAAGATCACCAGGCTGGTACCGATGAAGTGCAGGCGACGGCAGGTGCTGTCGCTGTGCTCGCTCAGGTAATAGGGGTAGAACTCGGCGAAGCTGCTGAACTGTCGGATGTTTTCCATGGCCGCGATCTCGGTTGTTTGTTGTTGTGCGGGCGGATGTTCTGCGGGAGCTTATGTGAGTCTAGAATCCCTGGCTGCGCAGGCCAGTGACAATAGGCGCCACTTTAGTATCCTTGGAAAATCGGCCGTAGCATGCGGCTTGTCATGTAAGAAGCCCTCATGAGCGAACGAACGACTTCTGCGAGCTGGGCCTTGGGAATAGTCAAGGCTCTGGAGATGGATGGCCTGGACTGCCGCGCTTTGTTCAAGCAGTTGGGGCTCGACTACGGCGCTCTCGAAGACCCCGACGCGCGCTTCCCCCAGGATTCGATGACCCGGCTCTGGCAGCGTGCCGTCGAGCTGTCCGGCAACCCGGCGATTGGCCTGAACATGGGCAAGGTAGTGCGTCCCGCATCCTTTCATGTGGCCGGTTACGCCTTGATGTCGAGTCGTACCCTGGTCGAAGGCTTTCAGCGTCTGGTGCGCTATCAGCGCATCATTGCCGAAAGCGCCGACCTGAGCTTTCGTCTTTTACCCGAGGGTTATGCGCTGATCCTGACGGTACATGGCGACCATCTGCCGCCCACCCGGCAAAGTGCCGAGGCCTCCCTGGCCTGTGCGCTGGCCCTGTGCAGCTGGTTGACCGGGCGTGCCCTGCAGCCACGCAAGGTCCTGCTGCAGGGCGAGCAGCCCGAGGATGTGCAGCCTTACAAGGATATGTTCCATGCCCCGCTGGCGTTTTCCGCACCCTTTGATGCGCTGATCTTCGAACGTGCTGACATGGAGGCGCCGCTGCCCACGGCCAACGAGGCCATGGCCTTGCTGCACGACCGTTTTGCCGGTGAGTACCTGGCGCGTTTTTCTGAAAGCCGGGTGACCCACAAGGCGCGACAGGTGCTGTGTCGCCTGTTGCCCCAGGGCGAGCCCAAGCGCGAAGTGGTGGCGCAGGCCCTGCACCTGTCCCAGCGCACGTTGCAGCGTCGCCTGCAGGAGGAGGGCACCAGCTTCCAGACCCTGCTGGACGACACCCGGCGAGAATTGGCCGAGCAGTATCTGGCGCAGCCGCGCATGACCTTGCTGGAGATTGCCTACTTGTTGGGGTTCGCTGATCCGAGCAATTTCTTCCGGGCGTTCCGCCGCTGGTTCGATATCACGCCGGGTGAGTATCGGGCACGCCTGCAGGCGCTGCCGGCATCGGTCAATGACGCCAGAACGCCGGAATACACAACACGAACACCGTGATGATCTCCAATCGGCCCAGGAGCATGCCCAGGGACAGGATCCACTTGGCGGCGTCCGGCAGGGTCGAGAAGTTGCCCGCCGGGCCGATGGTTTCGCCCAGGCCCGGGCCCACGCCGGACACGGTGCTGGCGGCGCCGGTCAGGGCGGTCATCCAGTCCAGGCCCAGGAGCGACAGGGCCAGGGCAATCATGCAGATGGTGATGGCGAAGAAGAACGAGAAGGTCAGGATCGAACGGACGATTTCCTCGTCCAGGCGGTGGCCGTTGTACTTCTGCTTGATCACCGCCCGCGGGTGGATCAGCTGATTGAGGTTGGCCTTGAGCAGGATGTAGGCCACTTGGAAGCGGAAGATCTTGATCCCTCCGGCCGTGGAGCCTGAACAGCCGCCGACGAACCCCAGATAAAAGAACAGCATCAGTGAGAAATTGCCCCACAGGCTGTAGTCGCCCAAGGCGAAGCCGGTGGTGGTGACCACCGAGGTCACGTTCAGCGCCACGTGACGCAGGGCGTCCAGCCAGTGCAGGTCGGTGGTCCACCAGTACCAGGTGCCCAGCACCAGCCAGGTCACCAGGAGCATGCCGAGCAGGCCCTGGACCTGCTGATCCTTGATCAACGCCTTGCGGTTGCCGCGCAGGGTCGCCACATAGAGGGCGAAGGGCAGGCTGCCGAGGATCATCACCACCACAGCCACCCAGTGCACCGCCGGTTGCTGCCAGTGGGCCAGGGAATCGTCGGAGGTGGAGAAACCACCGGTGGAGATTGCCGACATGGCGTGGTTGATGGCGTCGAACACGTTCATGCCGGCCCACCAGAACGCCAGGCTGCCGAAGACGGTGATGCCGACATAGGTGGCGACAATCAGCCGCGCCACCATGTGCGAGCGCGGCATGACCTTTTCCGAGCGGTCCGAGGACTCGGTCTGGAACAGGCGCATGCCGCCAATGCGCAGCAGCGGCAGGATGGCCACCGCCATGCCGATAAAGCCGATGCCCCCCAGCCAGTGCAACATCGAGCGCCAGATCAGGATGCCCGGGGACATGCTGTCCAGGCCGCTGAGCACGGTGGCGCCGGTGGCGGTGATGCCGGACATGCTTTCGAAGAACGAATCGGTGTAGCTGATGTGCTGGGTCAGCAGGAACGGCAGGGCGGCGAAGATGCACACCACCACCCAGCTGGAAACCGTCAGCAGGTACATGTCTCGCGGGCGCAAGTGGATGTGCTCGGGGCGCCCCGGGATCACCAGGGCCAGCCCGGCGATAAAGGTGATCATGCTGGCCCAGAGAAAAGACGGCAGGTCGCCGGTGCGATCGAAGATCACCAGTGTCGCCATCGGTACCACCATGGCGATGGCCAGGGTGATGAGGAAAATGCCGATGATGAAGCCAATGATTCTTAAAGTCGGCAACGCCATGTATTGCGCTCGGGCTGGTAGCTGAAGGGCGCTCATTCTACCTGCGGTACAGGGCATGTAAACCGGCACCCAGGCGGCGGATGCCGTTAGAATGGCCGGACATTTTTTTCAGGAGGTGGCCGATGGAGGCTCTCGACGCTTTGCTCAACCGTGTTTCCGTGCCGCGCCTGGTGGAGCCCGCGCCCAGCGCCGCGCAGCGCGAAGCACTGTTCGCCGCCGCCCTGCGGGCGCCGGACCACGGGCAATTGCGCCCCTGGCGGTTCCTCACCGTCGAAGGTCAAGCCCGTGATCAGTTGGGCGAGCTGCTGGTCGAAGCCGTGCAGCTGCAAGGCGGCGAAGTGACCCAAGCCGCGCTGGACAAGGCCCGGGCCATGCCTCTGCGTGCACCGCTGGTGGTGGTGGTCGTGGCGCGGCTGCAGGAGCATTTCAAGGTGCCCAAGTCCGAGCAATTGCTGGCGGCGGGCTGTGCCGCCCACGGCATTTTGTTGGCGGCCTATGCCCAGGGCATTGGCGCCGTGTGGCGCACCGGCGAGTTGTCCTATTCGCCGCACGTGGCCAAGGGGCTGGGCCTGGCTGAGGGGGAAGAGATCATCGCCTTCCTGTACCTGGGGACGCCGCTGAACGAGCCTCGGGTCGCACCGAAAATCGATACCGGCGAGTTTGTCAGCGCCTGGACCGCCAAGGCCTGATCGGCACCAGCGACCTCTGTATTGCATCGCGGGCAAGCCCGTTACCGCCGGACCTGGCAGTAGCGGCTTGCCCGCGCTGGTTTCAGGCGGGGGCTGGCGCGCCGGGCAGCAGGGGCAACTCCAGGGTGGCGATGAAGCCGCCTTGGGAATGATTGTCCAGTAACAGACTGCCGCCATGACGCTCCGCCGCCCGGCGAGCAATGGCCAGGCCCAGACCATGGCCGGGCGCGTTTTGCCCTGGCGCACGGAAGAACGGCTCACCCAATTGTTTCAGGTGCTCGGCGTCCACCCCGGGCCCGTGGTCGCGCACGCTGATCAGGATCCTGTCGCCGTGGCGCTGGGCCTGGACCTCGATCGGTTGCCCTGCGGGGTTGAAGCGCTGGGCATTGCGCAGCAGGTTGTCCACCGCCCGCTCCAGCATGGTCGGCCAGCCCCGCAGGCTCAGTTGCGGCTGGGCGTCGATCTGCACCTGTTGCTCCGGGCAGGCCAGCTGCGCGTCTTTTTGCAGGGCCAGCAACAAGGCATTGAGGTCCACGTCCTCGGCGCTGGCGTTGTCCGCGTCGACCCGGGCCAGCACCAGGATCTCGCTGATCAGCGCCTCCAGGCGATCACATTCCCGAGTCAGTCGGGGCCAGAGCTTTTCCCGCTCTTCGGGGGCGGCACGCTCGGCCAGGGCCAGGGCGATGCGCAGCCGTGCCAGGGGGGAGCGCAGTTCGTGGGACACATCCCGCAGCAACTGGCGCTGGCTGCCAATGAGGCTTTGCAGGCGCGAGCCCATGCGGTTGAAGTCCCGGGCCAGCACGCCGAACTCATCGCGCCGATTGGCCAGGCGCGCCAGGCTGTTCTGCTGGTAGCTGGCCTGGCCCAGATCATGTACGGCACCGCGCAGGCGGCTCAGCGGGCGGGTGATGGACAGGGTCACCAGCAGGCTGAACAGGGTCAGCACCACCAGGGCGATGGTCAGGGCGCTAAGGGGCCAGGTCAGGCTGTCGCGGTGCCAGGCGTCCAGCTCCGGATGGGGGATGCGGTAGATGAACAGGTAGGTGTCGCCGGTGGTCGGGCTGGTGTATTCCGCGGTCAGGCGGCGCCAGGGCAGGTGGCGGTCGTCGTTGTTCTGCCGGGCCTCGAAGGCGGCGGCGCGGCGCGGGAACGTCCCGCGTACCACCGGGTCGCCGCTCTCATTGAGGACTTGAACATCGATGTGGTACTGGCGCTTGCGCTGCTGGAGGATGTCCTGGGCGGCGTCTTCGCCCTGGGTTTCGTAGGTTTGCGTCCACTCCGCGGTGAGGCTGTTGAGCCCCGGATGGCGGCTGAGGATCCAGGCGTCCTGGTTGAGCATGTGCCCGAGCAGGATCGACAACCCGGCAACCAGGGTGATGGCCAGCCAGAAACTGGCCAGGATGCGCCAGAACAGTGAACGCACAGAAACTCCTCGAACGCGAAAGCCCAGTGGCGCGGGCCACTGGGCTGGGGGATGAAGGCTAACGCATTATTGCGCCTTTTGCGGTTGTTGCGCTTTCCAGGCCTTGAACTCGGCCCATTCGGCGCGACGTTCTTCTTGTTTCTTGACGATGGCGTCGAACTCTTTCTGCTGCTCGGGCTTGAGCAGGGCGCGGATATCGGCCTGGGTTTTCTGCTGTTTGGCGGCCAGTTCGTCTTTCATGGCTTTCTGGTCGGCCGGCGAGAGTTTCTCCAGGTATTTTTCCACCACGGCCTTGCGGTCGTGCATTTGCTCGCCCATCAGCTTGCCGATCTGCTGGCGTTGCTCACGGCTCAGGTCCAGTTGACCGAAGGGGCCTTTGCCGCGCATGTGCTCGCTGTGCCGTGGACCGTCCATCGGCCCCATCGGGCCCGGGCCTTCGGGCATGGCCATGGCCACGGTTGGCAGGGCGGCGGCGAACAGCAGAGCGATCAGGGTCTTGCGCATGGTGTGTCTCCTTGTCTCATTCCCGGTAAGTTCCGGATGAGTTCAGGTTACCCAGATCAAGGTCAGCGGCGGTCAGTGGAGGGTAAAGCTTGGGTAAAGACGCCGGGCCGGCGCCCTGACAATTGCGTCGGGGCGCGGTTACAGGCTGTAGTAGTAGCCGCGGCTGCGCAGGGCAACGATGCGCGGGCGACCATCGGGATGGGGGCCGATCTTCTTGCGCAGGTTGCTCACGTGCATGTCCAGGCTGCGGTCGTACAGGGTCAGCTTGCGGCCCAGCGCGATCTGTGCCAGTTCCTGCTTGTCCAGAGGCTCGCCGGGTTGCTTGAGCAGTGCCTCCAGCAGGCGACTTTCGGAAACCGTGAGACTGATGTCCTGCTCGTCGATGGTGGCCACGCCGCGAATCGGACTGAAGCACAGGTCGCCCAGCTCCAGTTGACTGGAAGCCGCCACCGGGTGGCTGCGGCGCAGGACGGCGCGCAGGCGGGCGGTGAGTTCGCGAGGGTCGCAAGGCTTGGCCAGATAGTCGTCGGCGCCCAGTTCCAGGCCGAGGATGCGGTCCAGGGGCTCGCCGCGGGCCGAGAGCATCAGCACCGGCAGGTCGGGGTGGTCGTTGCGCAGTTGCTTGAGCAGTTCCAGGCCGCTGCCGTCGGGCAGCATGACGTCCAGCACCACGGCTGCCGGGGCCGCTTCGGCCAGGGCCCGGCGTGCGCTCAAGCCGTCGTGGCAGGCACGTACTTGAAAGCCTTCCTGGCCGAGCCAACTGCTCAGGAGCTCGCACAGCTCCTGGTCATCATCAATCAGTAACAGGTCGCTCATGAATCACTCAATTTAGCCATTGTCGACGCTTGCGATGCCCGCCACTGGCGAAGATACCGCAGAGCAGGGCGATCAGGGCCACGCCGCCGCCAGTGACGAACCATTGCTGCTGATCGGTCAGCAGTCGCGGCACCGGGTTGGCCTGGGTCTCTTTGAGCTGCAGCTTGAGGCGCTGGTTCTCCTGGCGCAAGCGGGCCAGCTGTGGGCTTTCCCGTTCGGCGTCGGCGCTTTGCAATTGTTTGCTCAGCTCTTCTCGCAGGCGCTCGCTTTCTTTCAAGCGTTGCTGCAACTCGGTGATCTGACTGCCGGCGCTCAGGGACAGCGGCGTCGAATGGCCGGTTTCCTGGGGTTCCTCGGCAAGGGCCGGAGCCCCGATCGACAACATGACCAACAGCAGGCACAGCGGACCTTGGCGCATCGAAACTCCTGATTCCAATCGAGTGTTGGGCAGGTTGTCGGCCGTCAAACGAGAATAATGAGCGATTGAGAACGCGATGGACCCTGAAGGTTCATCGCGCCGGGGAGGATTTACGGCATCGATTGCCTGAACGGCTTGACCAGCACATTGGCGTAGACGCCGGCGGTGACGAAGGGGTCGGCTTCGGCCCAGGCCTGGGCGGCTTCCAGGGACTCGAACTCGGCGACGATCAGGCTGCCGGTGAAGCCGGCGGCACCGGGGTCATTGCTGTCGATCGCCGGGTGCGGGCCGGCCAGCACCACACGCCCTTGTTCATTGAGTACCTGCAGGCGCTCCAGGTGCGCCGGGCGTGCGGCCAGGCGTTTTTCCAGGGAGTTGGCGACGTCTGTGGCAATGATTGCGTAAAGCATGTCAGTCCTCGGTTTTCGGGGTGGTGGGGTCGGCGTCGTGCAGGTGGCGCGACAGGTAGATACCCTGGCCCACCAGGAATAGTACGGTCATGCCCAGGCTGCCGAAGACCTTGAAGTCGACCCAGATGCTCTGGAAAGTGAAGGCGACGAACAGGTTGGCGGCGCCGCAGAACAGGAAGAACGCGATCCAGGCAATGTTCAGGCGGGTCCACACCGGATCCGGCAGGGTCAGGGCGTGGCCCATGATGCGCTTGATCAGCAGGCGGTCGCCGATGAAATGACTGCCGATGAACGCCAGGGCGAACAGCCAGTTGACCACCGGGGCTTTCCACTTGAGGAAGGTTTCGCTGTGGAACGCCAGGGTCAGGCTGCCGAAGACCAGGCAGGCGACCAGGGTCAGCCACTGGCTCTTTTCCAGTTTGCGCTGGGAAATGAACAGCGCGCCGTACACCACCAGGGAACTGATGATCAGCACCGCCGTGGCGCTATAGATGCCGCCCACGCTGACTTCGTGCCCGGCCAGGTCGACGACCCGGGGGTCGATTTTATAGACGATGAAAAACAGGAACAGCGGGATGAAGTCGATGAATTGTTTCACAGTGGCAGCCAGAAGCAGGATGTGGCGGCATAATAACAAACATCCCTGATCACGAAAGCGCCAGCTGACTTGAGGTTTTAACATCCTGTGAATGTCGATTTGCACTGCCATAGCACGGCCTCCGACGGCGCACTGGCGCCTGCGGTTCTGGTTGCGCGTGCGTACGAGAGAGGCGTGCGAATCCTGTCCCTGACCGACCACGACACCCTCGAAGGGCTGGACGAGGCCCGTCAGGCCGCGGCGCAACTGGGCATGCAACTGGTCAATGGCGTCGAGCTGTCCTGCACCTGGGGCGGCGCCACTATTCATGTGCTGGGCTACGGCTTCGATACCCGGGCCCCGGTTCTGGTGGCGGCTATCGACAAACTGCACCAGGGGCGCTGGCTGCGCTCCGAGGAGATCAGCCGCAAGCTGGCCCTCAAGGGCATGCCGGGCGCTTTGGAAGGTGCCCGGGCCATCCAGCAGGAGCTGGGAGACAGCGGCAACGCCCCGGCGCGGCCGCACTTTGCCGACTATCTGGTGCGTGCCGGCTTCGTCAAGGACCGCGCCGAAGCCTTCCGCAAGTGGCTGGGGGCGGGAAAACTGGGTGACGTCAAGTTGCACTGGCCCACCCTGGAGGAAACGGTTGGCACCCTGCGCGAGGCCGGTGCCTGGGTCAGCCTGGCCCATCCCTGGCACTACGATTTCACCCGCAGCAAGCGTCGCCGTCTGATTGCCGACTATATTCAAGCCGGTGGTCATGCAATCGAAGTGGTCAATGGCCACCAACCTGCGGAGCAAGTGGGCAGTTTGGCTATTCTTGCTCGTGAATTCGGACTGCTGGTCAGCGCCGGCAGTGACTTTCATGGTCCAGGAGGCTGGTCCGAGATCGGCGAATACCGCCCGGTACCCGAGGATCTGCCACCGCTATGGTGTCGCTTCAAACATGAGCCAATTATTGCCGCCTGAACAGGTAGAGACAGTGAGTCAATTTTTCCAGATCCACCCGGAAAACCCCCAGCCGCGCCTGATCAAGCAGGCTGTCGAGATCATTCGTGGCGGTGGCGTGGTGATCTATCCCACCGATTCGTCCTACGCCATTGCCTGCCAGATGGGCGACAAGGGGGCGATCGAGCGAGTACGGCGCCTGCGGCAGTTGGACGAAAAACACAACTTCGCGCTGATCTGCAGCGACCTGTCGCAATTGGGCCTGTTCGCCAAGATCGACACCGGCACCTTCCGCCTGCTCAAGGCTCACGTGCCGGGGCCTTACACCTTTATCCTCAATGCCACCCGTGAAGTGCCGCGCCTGCTGCTGCATCCCAAGCGCCGCACCATCGGCCTGCGGGTGCCGAGCAATCCGATTGCCCTGGCGTTGCTGGCCGAGCTGGGCGAGCCGCTGATGAGCGTCAGCCTGATCATGCCCGGCGATACCGAGGCCCTGAGCGATCCCTATGAGATGCGCCAGTTGCTGGAGCACCAGGTGGACCTGATTATCGACGGTGGTTTCGGCAGCACCGAGTCCTCCACGGTGATCAGCCTGGCCGATGGCGAGCCGGAAGTGATCCGCGTCGGTTGCGGCGACCCTGCGCCGTTCATGGCCGAGGCCTAGATGTCCGCAGTAGAAACCGTCGACGAGCAGGCCGGTGCCCAGCAGGAGCTGCCATTCGCCATGGTCTACGGCCAGGCGGTCATGGAAATGCCCCTGGACCTGTACATTCCCCCGGATGCCCTGGAGGTCTTCCTCGAAGCCTTCGAGGGCCCGCTGGACTTGCTGCTGTACCTGATCCGCAAGCAGAACATCAATATTCTCGATATCCCGGTGGCGGAAATCACCCGCCAGTACATGGGCTATGTGGAGTTGATGCAGTCGGTGCGCCTGGAGCTGGCCGCCGAGTACCTGGTGATGGCGGCGATGCTCGCCGAGATCAAGTCGCGGATGCTTCTGCCGCGTTCCGCCGAGGTCGAGGAAGAAGAGGACGACCCGCGGGCCGAACTGATCCGTCGCCTGCAGGAATACGAGCGCTTCAAGGCGGCCGCCGAAGGCATTGACGGCCTCAGTCGGGTCGGCCGCGATGTGCTGGTACCCAAGCTGGATGCTCCCGAGGCCCGGGTGCGCAAGCTGCTGCCGGATGTGGCCCTGGAAGAGTTACTGATGTCCATGGCCGAGGTGCTGCGCCGTGGCGACATGTTCGAAAGCCACCAGGTCAGCCGCGAGGCCCTTTCTACCCGCGAGCGCATGAGCGATGTGCTGGAGCGGCTCAAGGGCGGCGGTTTCGTGCCCTTTGTCGAGCTGTTCAGTGCTGAGGAAGGGCGCCTGGGGGTGGTGGTGACCTTCATGGCGATCCTCGAACTGGTCAAGGAATCCCTGGTCGAGCTGGTGCAGAATGAGCCCTTTGCGGCCATCCACGTACGGGCGCGAGCTGAATAACGAGCTTAAATCATGAACCTGAATGAACCCCGCGAGCTGGCTTCCCTGCTCGAAGCCTTTCTGTTGGCCTCGGGAAAACCCCAGTCCCTAGAACGCCTGTTCGAACTCTTCGAAGAAGCCGAGCGGCCGGATCCTGCGGTCTTCAAGAAGGCCCTGACCCTGCTCGGCAAATCCTGCGAGGGGCGGGCGTTCGAGCTCAAGGAAGTGGCTTCCGGCTATCGCCTGCAGATCCGCGAAAAGTTCGCACCCTGGGTTGGTCGCCTGTGGGAGGAACGCCCACAGCGCTACTCCCGTGCCCTGCTGGAAACCATGGCCCTGATCGCCTACCGCCAGCCCATCACCCGTGGCGAGATCGAGGACGTGCGCGGCGTGGCGGTCAACAGCAACATCGTCAAGACCCTGCTGGAGCGCGAGTGGATTCGGGTAGTGGGCTACCGTGATGTGCCTGGCAAGCCGGCGATGTTCGCCACCACCAAGGCCTTTCTCGACCATTTCAACCTGAAGAACCTCGACGACCTGCCGCCGCTGGCCGAGCTGCGGGAGATCGAGGCCGAGCCGGTGCTGGAGTTCGATGACGCCCCCGTGCCCGAGCACTTGCAGCAACTGGCCGATGCCAGCGCCGAGCAGGAGGAGCCCAAGGAGGAAACCAGCTTCCATACCCTGTTGCTGGAGCTGGACTCCATGGAGGAGGGGATCAAGACCGACTTCGATGACCTGCATCGCGATGCTCCGGTAGAGCTGGAACAGGTGGAGCAGCAAGAACCGGTGCTGGGTCTCCCCCAGGAAGAGGTCCAGGCCGAAGCTGAGATCCTCGCTGATGAAGCCGATGAATTCCCGGTCGAGCCCGAGGATGAGCCGCTGTTCGAAGCGCAGGACGATGTGCTGGGCGTTGCCGAGGCCCGGGCCAAATTGCTGGCCGCGGTAGCCGCGCTGGAGCCCGCTGCGCCGGAGTTGAGCGAAGAAGAGGCCGAAGCCCTGGCCCTGGCCGAAGCCATCGAAAACGAACGCCGCCTGCTGGACGACTGACCTTGTAGGAGCTGGCTTGCCAGCGAAGGCGTCAACCGGTTCGGTGCAAGACCTGCGGGCCTCTTCGCCGGCAAGCCGGCTCCTACTGGGTGAGGGCGGTGCTGCTACTTGTGTAGGAGCTGGCTTGCCAGCGAAGGCGTCAGCCGGTTTGGTGCAAGACCTGCGGGCCTCTTCGCCGGCAAGCCGGCTCCTGCTGGGTGAGGGCGGTGCTGCTTGTGTAGGAGCTGGCTTGCCAGCTAAGGCGTCAGCCGGTTTGGTGCAAGACCTGCGGGCCTCTTCGCCGGCAAGCCGGCTCCTGCTGGGTGAGGGCGGTGCTGCTGCTTGTAGGAGCTGGCTTGCCAGCGAAGGCGTCAACCGGTTCGGTGCAAGACCTGCGGCCTTCTTCGCCAGCAAGCCGGCCCTGCGCTGCGTCACCGGTGGGCGGAAAAAAGCCCGGGCGGCGACTTATCAACTAGTCTGTGATGCGCAATCGCCGCCATGAGCGTATGATTCGCGACCCTTTGGCGATCCCTTCGCCACAGAATCTGTTTTCACGTCTTCAGGCCGCTCTAGCCTGAAGCGCTACACCGGGAGGTGCCCAGATGAGCGATACCGATCAGAACGACCAGGAAATCCGTCCAGCCGGCGAGAAGCTGCAGAAAGTCCTCGCCCGCATCGGCGTCGGCTCGCGCCGCGACGTCGAGTCCTGGATCAGCCAGGGCCGGATCAAGGTCAACGGCAAAGAGGCCACCCTGGGCCTGCGCGTCGACCTGCATGACGCCATTTCCATCGATGGCAAGGTGATCAAGCGCGAAGAGGCCGCCGAATCGGTGCGCCGCGTGATCATGTACAACAAGCCCGACGGCGAGATCTGCACCCGTGACGACCCGGAAGGCCGTCCGACCGTGTTCGACAAGCTGCCGCGTCCACGCGAAGGTCGCTGGATCAACATCGGCCGCCTGGACATCAACACCACCGGCTTGCTGATGTTCACCACCGACGGCGAGTTGGCCAACCGCCTGATGCACCCGTCCTACGAGATGGACCGCGAGTACGCGGTGCGTGTGCGTGGTGAAGTCGACGACGAGATGATCGAGCGCCTCAAGGCCGGGGTCATGCTCGAAGACGGCCCGGCCAAGTTCACCGATATCCAGCAGGCGCCCGGTGGCGAAGGTTTCAACCACTGGTATCACTGCGTGGTCATGGAAGGTCGCAACCGTGAAGTACGCCGCCTGTGGGAATCCCAGGGGCTGGTGGTCAGCCGCCTGAAGCGGGTGCGCTTTGGTCCGGTGTTCCTCAACTCCGACCTGCCGATGGGCCGCTGGCGCGAAATGAGCCAGTACGAAGTCGACGTGCTCAGCGCCGAAGTCGGCCTGACCCCGGTGGCCTTGCCGCAGCTCAACGCCAAGTCCAAGGACAAGCTGGAGCGCATGCAGCGCAAATCCTCGCGTCCGGTGGGCAAGAGCGAGCGCGTGCGCACCCTGCGTCCGGCCAATGGCGCGCCAGCCACCCCGCGTGTTTCCCGTGAACCGCAGATCGAAGGCGAGCGTCCAGGGCGCAAGCCAGCGGCCCGTCAGGACGGTGAGCGTGCGCCACGCGCGCCGCGTCCGGCCAGCGGTCGGGGCACGCCGGTAGCTGAGCGTCCGGCGGACACCAAGCGCCCGGCCAAGCCGGCGCCGAAGTCCAAGCGCCCAAGCCTGGTGCTGGACAAGGACGCACCGTCCGGCAAGCGTCGTGGCGCTCCGGCCGGTACCGGCCAGCGTCCTGGCTTCGGTCGTCGCAAGCCGGAGTAAGCGTCGGCCAGCCGACAACAACGCCAACCCTCGGGTTGGCGTTTTTTTTGCCCGCTGCTTCGTAGGAGCCGGCTTGCCGGCGAACCGGCTCTCAAGTCCTGGGCAAGGCTTGTGATCGCCTTCGCTGGCCAGCAGCCCCTACACAAGCCAGCGTCTACGCAATGAGGGTTAGAAGGCGAACTGGCCGTCGAACACCGGCTTGTTGTCCACCGCCAGCACCCCTGAGCTGAAGATCAGATCCAGGTGGTGGCTGCCCTTGGCACCGCCTCCCAGCCCCAGGTGCAGGCCGCAGTGACGCTCCTCGAAGCCGGAATTGCGCCCGTAGAGGGACCTGATGCCTTCGTTGGTGCCGATGCCCAGTTCCTCGATGCGCCGGTTGGACGGGTTGGCATCCAGGTATTTGTTGAAGTCGTTGGCCAGTCCGGGCACCTCGGTGGCGACGCGGGTGATGGTCGAGTTGTCGATCCACAACTCCAGCGGTGCTTGCAGTACCCCGTACTTGCGGGCGAAGGGGATGGTGCTGAGGAAGGTGCCGAGAAACTTCACATGACCGTTGATGGCCTCGCTGTGGGTGGCGATTTCCCCGGGGGCCAGGTCGTAGTTGCCGACGCCGTTGATGTCGGTCCATTTCTTCACGCCGCTCAAGGGCGTCTCGAAATATGAGCCCTGGGGGTCGCTGAAACTCAGGGTCGAAGCCTGGAACAGGCGGCGGATCAAGGTGGCATTGAGGTCGGCGATACGCTGCGGCTCGACGCTGAAGGTGTCGTAGAAGTACTCGCCGTAATCCTTGAACAGCAGCGACTTCTTCCAGTGCTCGGCCATCAGAGCGTGCAGCGGGCGGAGGAACTCCGGGCCGTCGGGGCGGGGCTGGGCCAGGGTCGAGGAGTCGTAGAAGAAAATGTACAGGTCGCAGTCGATGATCGCCCGGGCCAGACGCTCGGCCGGCTCCAGGTCCAGGCGCAGGGCGTTGAGCGCCAGCGGTGTGGTCTGGCGCGCCTGTTCGAGGATGGCGCTGACCATGGCCTGGTAGTCGGCGGTGTGGCCGATCACCACCTGCGGTGACCGGGCGTTGCCCAGGGCCGGGTGGCGTTCGAGGTAGTACAGGAAATGGCGGATGGCGCGGGTCTGGTCCATAAAACCTCCCTGGAGGACAAAGGTGACCGGGGCAGGCGCAAGACCTGCTCCGGTCCGGGCGCCTTACATTGGCCACATCGCCGTGCCGAACGGCACCACGGCGTCGGCCTGCATCATTTCCACGGCTGCATCATGAGTGGCCGCTTCGAACCACTCGTCCAGTTGCAGTTCGGTTTCCAGGTCTTGTTCCAGTGTTTGCATGGTGACTCTCCTAGATGACGTAGCGCATAGCAGTCCATTGACGGAGCGGATCAGCAGCGCTGAACGGGATGGTTGCAAAGGCTGCCTGGCCGCTCCTCGTACCCGTCGGACGAGGCGTCCGGCAAGTGGCTGGAAACCTAGTTCAGGGCATTTTGAAGTGCAAAAAAATAATTAGATTTTTTTCTACTGAACTTTATTTTCTATTTTTGCGCGGAATATTTATCGCCTGAAAACAAAAAGCTAAGGCATTCCCGGCGGCGCAGCGGCCAGTGCGTCAATTTGCAGTCGCAGACGCGGATGATCTGTATCGGCAAGTTAATGTTACGGTCTGTAAAGAAAAAATTACGAAATTTGACGTATTGCCCCCTGAAACGGCGCGGGTTGCGGCGCTGTAAGGAAAAACTGCCGCCGGGCCGCCAGCCATTCGTTTGCCGAGGCTCTGGCCCGCTTGTTCCAGAGCGCCAAGGCGGGTGAGATGCACACCTGCCTGCGTACAGGTGCATAACAAGAAGGAGGCGCAATGAACGCCGTAACCGACTTTCACCGACACCCTTCGAAGGACGATGGTCATCGCGCCTTCATCGACGACCCCACGCGGTCCGTCCAATGTTCCGCCGCCGAAGTCGAGCATCGAGCAGGCCCCGCAAGATCCCGGTTACCGGCACGCTGATACAGCGGTGTCTGGCGGCAGGGGGTCAGGGGTGTACAATGCGCGGCGTTTTAACTGTGACCCAACTGCGTACCCGCGCATTTTGCGTCTGCGCCGCGCGTTTCAGACTGCCCCGAGGGCGCTGAGAGCACCGCTGCCGGGCCAATAAACTCAAGGTTATCCACCTTGTTCACTCCGCCGCGTCACGAGCGTGGTGGGTTCGATTTCGTCACAGATAAAAACAAACAGGTGACGCATGACCGTTAGAAAAAAGCTGAATTTCGGGTGCCTGCGCTGGGGTTTGCTCCGCGCCGCTTAAGCCTCACCGGGCGGCAACGTCTTGCAAACATCATCAACCCTTGCGTGAGAACCTTTTCATGAGTGGACAAAACTCGCATTCGGGCGAGCTGAAACGCGGCCTGAAAAATCGCCATATTCAACTGATCGCCCTCGGCGGCGCGATCGGCACCGGTTTGTTCCTGGGCTCGGCCGGGGTACTCAAATCCGCCGGTCCGTCGATGATCCTCGGCTACGCCATCTGCGGTTTCATCGCCTTCATGATCATGCGCCAGCTCGGCGAGATGATCGTCGAAGAGCCGGTGGCCGGCTCCTTCAGCCACTTCGCCCACAAATACTGGGGCGGCTTCGCCGGTTTCCTCTCCGGCTGGAACTGCTGGATCCTCTACATCCTGGTGGGCATGTCGGAGCTGACCGCGGTCGGCAAGTATGTGCACTACTGGTGGCCGGACGTCCCGACCTGGGCTTCGGCGGCGGTGTTCTTCGTGATGATCAACGCCATCAACCTGGCCAACGTCAAGGTCTTCGGCGAGGCCGAGTTCTGGTTCGCCATCATCAAGGTGGTGGCCATCGTCGGCATGATCGCCCTGGGCAGCTATCTGCTGGTCAGCGGCCATGGCGGCCCGCAGGCCTCGGTGAGCAACCTCTGGTCCCACGGCGGCTTCTTCCCCAATGGCGTCAACGGCCTGGTAATGGCCATGGCGATCATCATGTTCTCCTTCGGCGGCCTGGAAATGCTCGGTTTCACCGCCGCTGAAGCCGACAAGCCGAAGACCGTGATCCCCAAGGCGATCAATCAGGTGATCTACCGCATCCTGATTTTCTACATCGGCGCCCTGGTGGTGCTGCTGTCGCTGACCCCATGGGACACCCTGCTGGTGACCCTGAACGCTTCCGGCGATGCCTACAGCGGCAGCCCGTTCGTCCAGGTGTTCTCGATGCTGGGCAGCAACACCGCGGCGCACATCCTCAACTTCGTGGTCCTGACCGCGGCGCTGTCGGTGTACAACAGCGGCACCTACTGCAACAGCCGCATGCTGCTGGGCATGGCCGAGCAGGGCGATGCGCCGAAAGTCCTGGCCAAGATCGACAAACGCGGTGTGCCGGTGATGTCGATCCTCGCCTCGGCGCTGGTGACCTTCGTTGCCGTGGTGCTCAACTACCTGATCCCGCAGCACGCGCTGGAGCTGCTGATGTCCCTGGTGGTGGCGACCCTGGTGATCAACTGGGCGATGATCAGCTACTCGCACTTCAAGTTCCGCCAGCACATGAACCGCACCGGCCAGACCTCGCTGTTCAAGGCCTTGTGGTACCCCTATGGCAACTACATCTGCCTGGCGTTCGTGGTGTTCATCCTCGGCATCATGCTGATGATCCCTGGCATCCAGATCTCGGTGTACGCGATCCCGGTGTGGGTGGTGTTCATGTGGGTCTGCTACCTGATCAAGAACAAGCGCAGTGCCCAGCACGCGCTGCAGGCGGCCGGTGCTGCGCTGAAGTAAGCGCGGCTCTGGCCATGACCGACCCGGCTGCGGCCGGGTTTTTCATGCCTGTGATTCTTGTGCGGGCCCAGGTTTCTCTGGCCGGCAGGCCGGCTGCAAGTGTGTGCTGGCCGGCGAAGAGGTCCGCCAGTGCCTGGGTAATGGAGGTATCCTGTGGGCCCTGAAAACGGATTCCTGTTCCATGCTGGTGATTTCCAATCACTTATTTTGTTTTTTTGGAAATTCCTTAAGTCCTTTTTAAATAAGGGTTTTCTGTCTATGGATGGAATATTTTTCTCAATGATTCTTGCTTTTTTCCCGTTTTGATCCCGTATCTTTTCTCTACTGTTATCAAGCACACAAGACAAAAACTGCGTTGATCTGTAGTTCACCAACAGGATTATTGGTTACCATCATTTACGAACCCCCAGGTTTTGATAGTGCCTGTTTATAAGGGGGGCGTTGGTCGCTCAAACCAGTGGGAGCTGTGACAGGAGGGTGGTAGCAATTGAGCGTCCGCGATGGCCAATTTTGTGAATGCTCAATCCTGTACACGTATTAAGGCTTCTGGGCGATCATAAGTTTTAGAGAAATCAGATTGATGATTAACTTATGTGTGTCCTTCAGGAATAAGACGTCCGCAAGGATTCGGAGCTTGTAAATTATGGATTGGAAAAGTCATCCCGTAATCGTGGCGCTAACTTCAGGTGCGGTAACTCTAGCTTTTTGCATTACGACTGTGCTCCCTGTGTGGACAAAAGTCTTAGAAAATAGGGTTGACGAATATCGCAAGGAAGTTGTTGGTCTGAAAGAAAGTATCAAGGTTTCAGATGAAAGGTCTTTATATTTCGAGAAAAGAAATAAAGCATTATTGTGGGATGGGAGTATTTCTAAAGACGCTCCTTATCCTAAAGGATTTAATGGTGTTGTTATTGGAGATCCGATAAGTAAGGTTGATGATGTATACAAAGGGGCGAAAATTGAGAAGAAGAAAGGCTGGGTGTCAGTCGATCTTCTTGGGAAGTCTGAGGCGATTTCTGTTGTGGCTTACTACTTTGATGAAGCACAAAAAGTTAATCACATATTATACTTCTTTAGAGCTGATGAATCTTCGCCATTAAAAGACGTAGATGGACGTGTTGGCCCTTCAGGCGAAGCTGTATTGTCCTCGTTGAGGAATAATTATCCAGGTTCTGAGCTGAAATGTGACGATGATGAAGTGCGTATCACATGTAGTATGAGGACGAGTAAGTATAAGTTTAAGGTGACGTCTCTAACTTATCATGTTGATATTTGATGTGGGGGTTGTTCGAGTCAGTGGCTTGTGTTTTTCCTCTCTTGAGGCTAGGTTTGATGATTTAATTTTTTCGTCAGTATATCTATCTTTGCCATCAGATAGGCCGGTTATATCGAGATCAGTCGCTTGTCGATGACCGGCTGGTATTTTCGAGCGGAAAAATAGCTCGCAAAAAAAAACAACAAAAAAAGCACTTATCCCCCTCCCGCCGACGCGCTCTGCGTGATTTTTTTGTGCAATTCCAAGGGTAGTGCAATCAGGACGCTAGCCCACGCTGGCCGTAGGGCTTCGCGGGCCATGGCTAATTTCATTTTGTGCAACGTTTTGCAAAATAGAGCAAGGAAACTGCACTGACTTTCATGGGCTGGGTTCAGTGTATTAGGCGGCAAAAGCCAACGTACACAGGGGAATGGTAGATTTTTCCCAAGCTGACTCGCTCGCGTTTTGTGTACATGCAGGCGAATGCCTGACGGTCACTGAAAACCCTGGATGCCATACGAGGCGTGGCCTGCCGCCCCTTTCGCAGGGCTTTGGCGATTTCATTATTTGTCGCGCTACTGACACCGGGGGCGCCGATCTAAAACGACCAGAAGAAAGCCGCACGGCGGCGGCTTCAAAAAGGACGGCAACAGCATACTGGTTGTGCAGGGCCTACGCGGTGCGAGCCTGCCTCAGCCTCATCAGCTCGACCGGTGTTTCTACCAACACCTCTCCCTGGACGGTACTTGGCATCACCGCCAAGGTGGGGGCCTGTATGTGATCTTCGGCACCGCCAAACAGCTTTTGGACTTCCTGGCCGAATGTCCGCCAGGTGAGTTCCTGGATTTTGGCCTGCCTTTCGCGTTGGCCATTGCAGCCCGACAACAACCCGTCGTGTTCAGCAATGCTCTTGAGGAACAGCGCACGTGACAATGCAAACAGTTCCAGAAGGCTTTCCCGGGTGCCCTCCCGTGCTAAAGCATTTGCCAGCATGGCCTGTTGATACGCCTTGTTGATCGTGCCAGGGACGCCCACCAGTTTCATGCGGGCTTCGGCCAGTTGAACGACTAACGTCCCCTGGATGCCGCTTCGCACTTCGGCGGTAAGGCGCAATGCCTGGGCGTCTTTTTTGAGTTGGGCGCTACGCTCGATCTCCTCATTGATCTTGTCCTGGTCGAGCGTGGCGGACAGTGCCTTTGCCTTCCAGGAGGCGTTCGTACGTTCGGCCTGGCTCTCAAGGTTAAAGGCCTGCTGATTAAGTCGCTGCTCTTCCTGCACTAGTTCTCTGAACTGCTCCTGCAGAGCAACATAAGCTGCGCGATCTTGCTCAAATTGCGCCAGTTTTTCTTTGAGTTCGGTACTCAAGTTATCGTGATCAATGGTGTTGAGTTGCATGGTGTTCCCCTTAAGGATTCATTTTCAGATGTTCGTTTAATGGTTCAATCGACTGGTTGGATTTCTCTGTTGAAAACCGGTAGAGCTTGAAGTGACGGCGGACCCCCACTAACGCAGTAGTCGAGCGCGGCCATGCTTCTGACTCAGCGTTCGCCGTTCTTTGATGGCGTTGACTTTCTGACTCAGCTCAAGCTTCACGCGCTCAAGGCTGGCGGTTAGCACCTTGCTGCTAATCGTTGATCGAAGTGCTACGGACGCGGTGCGATATGAGGTCTTGTGGGTTCGTTTGGAAAAGTACAGTTCTTGTATGCCAAGGCTGGCGGGCTCATCAGTCACAGCCAGGCCAGTCATGTAGGCGCGTCCCGAGTTCGCGAAGTTCGGCGTGATTTCCACACTGGAAAACAGCTTTTCCCCATCGCTGTTTAACTTGAGCAATCGGGCGTTGGGTTTCATCTGTACTTCTAAGGCCACCTGGCCCTTTCCAAATGCGGGATCGTCGTCAATCAGTCGCGCCGCGAACACGGTCCCGTGGGCGCCATTGCAGCGCTGATGTTCAACCCAAATTACAGCGGTGTAAGTCGATGGTTTGTAGGTTTCTGCGCAGTCGCGCAGTTCCTGCGGTGTGATCTCTCGGCCATCGGCAGTCGAGCCGCTGGTGGCTACACGCTTCCAAGAAGAAACAAGTGATCGGGGCATTAATTGCTTCCTGTGGGGGTGGTTTTGGTTGAGTGGGCTTCCTGCTTTTTGTGATGAGGAAACCCAAAAAACACAATATGTAGTGTTAAGAATCTTATTGTGACACAATATATTGATGTTGGCGCGTATGTGAGGGGGCGCGAGTGAGGGTTTATTGCAAAGAGTGCGGAGAGAAAGCGCGGATTTCCTCGCGTGATGATGTGTCCCCAACATTCGCTCGGCTCTACTGCCAGTGTTTGAACGCCAAGGGCTGCGGCCACCGCTTTGTAATGACCCTGGCGTTCTCCCATGCGTTGGTTCCGGCAGCAGAGCCCATTGACCGGATGCTGTTCGACCGACTCCACGCGCTCCCTCGTAAGCAGCAGCGTGAAATGTTTGAGCAGTTGGGTATTTCGTCAGCGTGACCAGCCGCTAGTAGCACTAAAAAACAAAGCCCCGCCGGGAGACCGAGCGGGGCTTTTTCATTCAGGTTTCAGGCTGCCGTGCTGAAGAGCTTAAAGCTGCTCGCCAAGGGGGGGACTTCGGACGGCAGGTGTGTCAGGTCAATATTTGGATTAGCCTGACTTTTTGAATAAGGCAGTTCTGCGACCTGTCAACAGAAAAATGCCCCATCCCCCCTATTGAACGTCTGACTTCGAAAACCCGAGGGATTTAAGGAATCAAGGGCTAACCCTTATAAACTGGGGCTTTCAGAGCCTTGTGACAATCCCTGTCTTTTTTTCAGGGAATGACGCTGTGACTGTGGCCCTTACATAACAGAGTTGTATTCCCTTATCCCTACTCTCGTATCTATTAAGGGATTGATGGAGGCCTTTTAGTTCCTGGGCCGTTCCCTTATTCCCTTGATCCCTTTGGAGAACGATACCTTGCCGGACATTGTAAGTACGTACCGCTTGACGACTGTCTGCGCATTTGAACTCGCTGTTTGAGGTTCAAGGGCGCAGGTTGCGGCGAACGTGGCAGTCAGCGGCGGTCGGAAGTAAGGGATGAGCGTTAGGGAATGTCTTGTCATGACATGCGGCCTTAGAAGATAAGGGGGGGGCTCACTGGCTGGCCCCGTCCTGTTCCAGTTTCTTAGGGTCGATCACGTAGAAACGAGCATCGCCACCGCCTGGTGTGTTGTAGCGTTTCATCGTTCGTTTCTGGTTGGCCTCCACGTCCACCTTGGCCAGCGCTTCGACCCCTTGGAGTGCACGAACAATGCGATTTCTACCAAAGCCCATCGCGGCCTCTTCCAGGGCGGGGGCGTTGAACAGGTAGAGTCGTTTTCCAAGCTCGATTTCGTAGTAACCCGCCCGGTTGTGGACGGTCGCGTTTGGATGATTGTCGTGCACACTGGAAAAACGGCTGTCCCCATGGCGAGCGATAAAGTGGGCGATGCCACGCAGGATCTGGCGGTCTTCTGCGTTGCCGTCACCTGCGCTTGCAAGCCACTCGTTGAACAGAAGACAGCAGGCTTTTGTGGCTGTGCCTTCCGGCCAGTTGATCAGCTTGCGACGGATAGCCAGTTCACCAGCCAGCGCCATAATTGCGAAACGATCAGCAACCCGGCCAGCCTGCGAGCTGTCGGTGCCAAATGCTTCCCGCTCTTTCCGGAATGCGCTGTGCAGATCCTCGGGCTGTTGAATTAGCGACTCCACGAATGCTGGCCCGAGGTGGCCATGGTGCTGGGACAGAGCGTCGTTAAGTACCCGGTGAAATTCCTGTCCGGTCAGTCCATGCACATCATCGAAGGCGCGATGGGTACGCGTTCCAGCATTGACGTCCACCATGCGCAACTCGGCGCCTGCGTGTGCACTACTACCACCGATCGCGGCGTGGTCTGATAGAGAGCGTTCGCCGCTTGAGAGAGCGAGCACACGCCAGGTCAGCTTGGCGCGGCCTTCACGTTCGCGGGTCATTGTGCCTTTGCCCGTGCCGTTGGCGATTGCATATGCCATTTCCTGGACACGCTTGGGGTCGGCACGCTTAATTTCGTCCAGGATGAGCACCGTGTCGTTGCGCGAGGCGGCCTCGATCTCGACACCGCCCTTTGACACGTCCCATGACGCCGCGAAGGCTCCAGGATTGCCCCACACGGACGCGGCTAAGAGCTGGGCAAGCGATTTACCACTCGAAGAATCGCCCACCAGGTGCACACCGCCCCCATTCACCCCAACCTTGGCGAGCAAAGGGCCTGCCAAGGCGCAGCAGACTGACAAGATCAACACGGGGTTGCCCAGGCATCGCGTGGCAATCTGGGTCTGCCAGCCGCTGATAGCTCCCTTGCTGGTGAAGATGTTGGCTGCCCGGCCTGAGTCCTGGAAACGCACGTTGTCCCCACCAATAACGCGAGAGGGCAGCACAAACGCCCCTGACTCATGCCAGCCGGGTTTGGTGGTGGTAGCAATCACCAAGTCGGGGGAGTGGTGGCTTGCCAAGTACGGAACGATTTGGCGGCGTTGGTGGTGTTCAATGACCAAGCCACGATTCATCAGGACTTTCATCACCTCGTCGCCTTTACCTGCGAGCGCCTCCATAGGCATGACCCACTCAATACGCCGTCCCCGGTGACTGAAGGAAAGAAGGCGTCCAATGCTGCCGTCTTCTGAGTTAACCGTTTCAGCTTCAACGATTAGAGGTGCGCAGATCCAGTGATCCACCGGAATAGCCTTTTCCTCTGGTCCACCCTGTTTTAGACCGTGATACCAAGTACCTGCCTTGTACGTTTTGCCTTCGACAGTGCAGGTGTGTTCATAGACAGCAAAGCGCGGTCGCTCCAGCTTTTCGGGTAGCGGCGTCTTCGCTTCGCCAACGAGGCTCAAGACATGATTTTTTTCGTGGGTGCTCATAGCGTGCGGCTCTCTCTGTACTGTCCGGTCATCCAGAGGTACAGGTCGTTGAAGTCTGATAGCTCGGTCGGGGCGTCTTGAGGCCAATCGGGAAAGACCACAAGGGCGTCAGTCGCGCGGGCGGCTTGGTTGGCAGCAGTTCTTCCTGGATTGCCAACCGTTTGGCGGTCATCGTCGCCGGCGATCACCAGCTCCAGGGTTTCGCCATATCGCTCACGCATGGCTTTTGCTACCGCCTTGAGGTTGCCTGCGTTCATGGCGCAGACCACAGGGCTATCGGTGTTGCGGTGCAGGGTTGCGCCTGTCGCCCAGCCTTCGCAGATATACAGTCGACAGCCTTCGGAAATTTTGCCCAGGGGGGAGTAGCAGCCTTGCACTCGACCTCCAGGCAGGAAGCGTTTGCCGCCATCGGGTGTGATGGTTTGCAGATTGACCAAGCGGCCATCGTGGCAGAGCGGCACCAACAGACGGCCATGGCTCAACTGACGTAGTTGAAGGGGCGCTACATCCTTTGCCAGCAGGTAGGTATGTAAGCGTTCGGCTGGCTTCGCCATTTTCCAAAGCTGTGCGGCTTGGCGAGCAGTGGCCAGGTGCTTTTCTTCCAGGTGCTGCTGTGCACGCAGAGTGGATGCAATGCGCTCCTGTTCGGTCTGCAAGCGACGCTCCTGGAGCTGCTGAACATCGCCGGGCGCGAGGTTGAACAGGCCCAGGCGTAGACGCTCGTCAATTTCCTTTGCCGCCTCCAGTTGCTTGCAATTGCGCAGGTAGGCCAGCAGCGACACGAGGTCGCCACCGTGAGCAGAGCTATCGGCAAAGTCATTCCATTTACCGGAGTCGAGAGACACGCCGAAGGAACCGGCTTGCCGGTCCCCGCGGGCAATGTTGGCTGCTACCCATTCGCGGCCTTTGCGCGTGCCATTCGGTAACCACTCAGGCAATAGTGTTTCGGCGGCAGTCAGGGCGTGCCGTGCAGTTTGTCGAATCAGTTGGAGAGGGCTTAGCTTACTCATGAGTGCTGTCCTTGTGATTCGATTCTTGTCGTGTCAGATAAGCCTCTACTGCATTGACGTCCCAACGCACTGCTCGGCCAAAACGGATAGGCAGGGGGAAACCAGACGTGATTGACCAGCGCCACCACGTAGTACGACTGATTTGGTAGCGAGCGCACAATTGCCGAGCTGTTGCCCATGTGGATGTTGGAGGGGGCATGGTCATTACGCGTCTCCCAAAGAGTGGGTAGCCGGTACAAAGGCGTGATTGTTGTCAAGCGCGTAGGTGGTGTTCGGTACAAGCCCGTTCTCACCGATGTAGCCAATAACTGCGGATTTCGGTGAACGTGACCGAGCGTTTCGCTAATACGTGACCGGTGCTTCCACCCCGGTTGCGCGGGTTCTGGATTGTAATCGCATCGGTCACGATGCGGCTTGTTCCTCGGCTTTTTTTCGGCGCAGCGACTCGCCTTTCATCGTCAGTCGGTAGGCGTTGTGCACCAGGCGGTCGAGGATGGCATCGGCCAGGGTCGGGTCGTTGATCCAGCCGTGCCAGTGCTCGATGGGCAGTTGGCTCGTCAGGATGGTGGAGCGGCTGCCAGCGCGGTCGTCGATCACCTCCAGCAGGTCATGCCGGGCTCCTTCCTCCAGCGGGGCTAGCGCCCAGTCGTCCAGCACCAGGACGTCGACCTTTGCCAGCTGTTGCAGGGTACGGCCGAAGCTGCCGTCGCCATGAGCGATGCGCAGTTGTTCCAGCAGGCGCGGGGTGCGCAGGTACAGGGTGCTATAGCCCTGGCGGCAGGCCTGGTTGCCCAGGGCGCAGGCCAGCCAGGTTTTGCCGGCACCGGTCGGGCCGGTCAGCAGCAGGTTGTGCTGCTGGCGGATCCAGTCGCCACTGGCCAGGGTGGCGATCAGACGCTCGTCCAGGGCGCGTCCGGTGCGGCGGTCGAGATCTTCCAGGCAGGCGTTGGCGTACTTGAGCTTGGCCTTCTTGCGCAGCCGTACCAGGCGCTGGTTGTCACGCCAGGCCAGTTCGCGGTCGAGCAGTAGGCCGAGGCGTTCATCGAAGCTCAGGCTGTGGCTGGCCGGCAGCGTCCATTGCTCTTCCAGGGCGCGGGCCATGCCGTCCAGGCGTAGCTGGTGCAGTTGATTCAGGGTGTGTTGCGGCATCATCGAACAGCTCCTGTTGCGGGGGTTGGTAGTAGTCGGCGCCACGGACGTTCTCGTGGTCGCCGGGTAAGGTCGTTTCGGCGGCACGCTGGGGCAGCGGCTGTTGATCCAGGCCTTGCTGGAGCAGGTTGCGCACGCTGCGCCCGGTGAAGGCGCGCAGGTGTACGGCACGTTCGGCAGCGGCTTCCAGGCGTGCATTGCCATAGCGCCGGGCCAGCGAGAGCAGGCCGAGGCAGGCGCGGTAGCCCATCTCCGGGTGCGGCTTGTGGGTCAGTTGGTGATCGATCAGTTGGCGCGTGTAGGGGCCGATCCGCGCGCCCCAGTCGAGCAGGCGTTGTGGCGTCCATTCGCGATGCGCCTGGTGCGCCGCGGGCATGTGCTCGCGCTGGGTACTGTAAGCGCCGCGTCGCCCCAGCAGCAGGTGGCTGGCCACCCGCCGGTTGCCATGCAGCACTTCCAGGGTGTGTGCCGTCAGTCGCACGTCCACGTTCTGCCGGGCCAGGGCGGAGGGCACGCTGTAGAAGCTGCCATTGACCTCGATGTGGTAGTCGATGCTGACCTTGCAGCGCTTGAAGGTGGCGACCTCGTAGGGATGCACCGGCAGCGCTCGCAAGGCCGGGCGATCCAGGCGCTCGAACCAGTCGCGCCGGCAGCCATCGAGCCGCTTGAACGGGCGCCGATTCAGATCCTCCAGCAGCTCGGCGATGGCCTGGTTAAGCGCATGCAGGCTGAAGAACTGCCGATGGCGCAGCCGCGCCATGATCCAGCGCTCGACCACCTGCACCGCCACCTCGGCCTTGGCCTTGTCCTGAGGCTTGCGTGGCCGTGCCGGCAGGATCACCGTCTGGTAATGACGCGCGCACTCCAGCGTGGCCCGGTTCAGGCCCGGCTCGTAGCGATCCGGCTGGGCGACCAGGGCGCGCGGATTGTCCGGCACAACCATTTCCGGCACGCCGCCAAAGTAGGTCAGAGCCTGGCCCAGCGAGGTCAGCCAGTCCACCTGGGTTTCGCCTGGCGTCGCGCAGGCATAGGTGTAATTCGAGGCGCCCAGGGCGGCGACGAAGATGTGCGCCCGGCGCACTTCGCCGGTGGCCGGGTCGACCACCGGCAGCGTCGGCCCGGCATAGTCGATGAATAGCTTCTCGCCCGCACGGTGCAGCTGACGCATCGAACGTTTGAGCGTCTGGGCGTAGCGCCGGTAGTGCTCGACGAACTGGGTGTAGCGGTAGGTCGGCTGGCCCGCATGCGCGGCGAGATATTCCTCCCACAGCAGCTGCAAGGTCACGCCCTTGCGTCGCAACTCGCGGTGGATGCTCAGCACATCGGGCAGCACTCGCTCACCGCGCGGCTTGTTCGTCGACGTCGGTGCAAACAAGGCGGCCGCCAGCGCGGCCTCGTCCATGGCCACCAGCGCCGGCCAGTCCAGCCCGGCCACCCGCGCCGCCGCGATGTACTTGCTAACCACGCCCTTGGACAGCTGCAAGGCACGGGCAATCTTCTCGTGGGACAAGCCGGCCTCAAACTTGAGGCGCAGACATTCTTTGATGTTTCGCATGGCTACTCGCGGCGCCGCCATCTTCCTCTCCCGAAATCGGTCGAGGATGGCGGCGCATCAGGTCATGCGCAACGAAGGGGAAGGCTTTCGCTAAGTCGTGACCGGCGATTTCGGTAAGCCGTGACCACCTGTTTCGGAACAGGCGGAAAATCGGTCACGTTGCTACCGAAATGAGCGGTCACGCGTTAGCGAAATGACCGGTCACGATCAACCGAAACGGCCGGTCACGGTGCTCCGAAATCCGCACCTGAGCATTGAGGGTATTCAGCTCACCAGTCGTCATGATCGTACCCGTGAGGCGCACACCCAGGCCGCCAGTCTGCCAGAGGCGCCGGTCCTGCATCTTTACGGCTGTGGCTTGGGAGATCTGCAACTGGCGTTGCTCCAGCGGCCGGGGCTGACGCGCCTGTACGTGCACATCCTCAATGGCGCGCTGTTCAGGCTGGTGCTGCAACTGCTTGATCAGCAGGACTGGCTGACCGATCCGCGGGTCGAGTTGCTCTATGCCGGCGATCTGCCGGAGATTCAACTGCCGTTCTTTGCCCTGCCGGCCGAGTTGGTGCTGGCCGATGACTACAACGCGAAGATTCGTGATCGGCTGATCAGCGAAACCCATCTGTCTTTCAACAATCGTCTGTTCTCGGCCGATACGCCGGATATCGCCGCGCGCCTGGTTGCCATCGAGCCCTGGGTTCGGGCGGATCGAGATGTTGCCGAGCTGTTCGATCTTCACCCAGGGCGCGAGGTGTTCGTGATCGCCACGGGGCCAAGTCTGGAACAGCATTATCCGGCATTGCGGGCCGTGGCCGGACAACCCGAGCGGCCGTTGTTGATCTGTGTGGACACGGCCTATCAGCCGCTGCTCAAGCAAGGTATCCGGGTGGACCTGGTGGTCAGTATCGATCAGCGAATCTCCACGCGGCACCTGCCGGGCCTGGGCAGTGAGGGCGTCGTCCTGGTCTATATGCCCCTGGCGGACCCGTTGGTTGTTGAAGGTTGGCAGGGGCCGCGGTATGTGGGCTATTCCTCCAGCCCGGTGTTCCAGGCGTTGCGCCAGCGGCTGCCGCGAGCGCAGTTGCATGCCGGGGGGAGCGTGATCCATCCGGCCGTGGATCTGGCGGTGAAGATGGGAGGTAGGCGAATCACTCTGTTTGGCGCGGATTTCGCGTTTCCTCAGAATCGTACTCACGCCGGGTGGCAGGACGGTGAGCTCGGGCCTCAGGCCGACGTGGCCCGGCATTGGGTGCTGGACGGCCATGGGCAGCGGGTCAAGACCCAGCTCAACTTTCGCAGCTATCTGTGCGAGTTGGAGCGTTACATCGCGAGTCGGCCCGAAGTGGCGTTCTTCAATACCAGTCGCAGTGGCGCGATGATTCTGGGCACCACCTTCCATGGGGACTTTGTTCAATGAAGAGACTTGAGCCTGTGTTTGAACGTGCCCGGGAAGTTGCCGATCTGTTCCGGCTGGGCCGGGACGTAGAAGCTGTAGGGGGCATGGTGGAGTTGTTCGAGCCCATACAGTTGTGGGTGGATAGTGCGCCGGTTGCTGTTCAGCAGGACTGGGCCCGGCTGCTGGGCCTGATGCTGGCCTGCCAGGAAAGGCAGAACTGGTTGGGGCTGGCTGATTATCTCGAATATGAAATGTTGGATTGGCTGCAGGTTGGGCTCGACGATTGAGGGGGACCCCATCTGCGAGCTCAAAGTTGATTTTTTCGCGGGTTTTCTGGCGTCATTTTTTCGCTTGTCGAGGGGCTTAACCCCTTGTTTTCCAAGGGGTGGCAGGGTGATGGCAAATATTTTTGAAAAAGCCCTAAAGCAACTTGCATTGCCGACGATAACTATTACGAAGGTTCTCTAGGCCATTACCCGGCGGTTGCCAGGGCCGGAAGCCGCAGTACCCAACCAACGAGGAATTCGTCATGGCTTTAACAGTAAACACTAACGTCACGTCGTTGAACGTTCAGAAAAACCTGAACCGCGCTTCCGACTCTCTGTCGACTTCGATGACTCGCCTGTCTTCCGGCCTGAAAATCAACAGCGCAAAAGACGACGCCGCCGGCCTGCAGATCGCTACCCGTATGACTTCGCAGATCCGTGGTCAGACCATGGCGATCAAAAACGCCAACGACGGTATCTCCATCGCCCAGACCGCTGAAGGCGCGATGCAAGAATCCACCAACATCCTGCAGCGTATGCGTGAACTGGCTGTTCAGTCGCGAAACGACTCCAACGGCACTGCAGACCGTACCGCTCTGGACAAAGAATTCTCTCAGATGTCCGCTGAGCTGACTCGTATTGCCAAGTCGACCAACCTGAACGGCAAGAACCTGATCGACGGTACCGCTGGCACCATGACCTTCCAGGTCGGTTCCAACACCGGTGCTACCAACCAGATCACTATCACCCTGGCCAGCGGCTTCGACGCTGCGACCCTGAGCGTGGATTCGGGCGCCATCTCCATCAGCGCCAACTCCAGCGGCCAGGCTGAAACCAACACCAGCGCCGCGATCAACGCGATCGACAAAGCGCTGCAGACCATCAACTCCAGCCGTGCCGACCTCGGTGCTGCACAGAACCGTCTGACCAGCACCATCTCCAACCTGCAGAACATCAACGAAAACGCCAGTGCTGCACTGGGTCGCGTACAAGATACCGACTTCGCTGCTGAAACTGCCCAGCTGACCAAGCAGCAGACTCTGCAACAAGCTTCGACCGCAGTTCTGGCCCAGGCCAACCAACTGCCATCCGCTGTACTGAAACTGCTTCAGTAATAGCTGGCTAAGCTTTGGCGGGGGAGTGCGCTGGTCGTGCTCTCTCGCTTTTTTACTTTAAGAGGTGATGGACATGGATATGAGCGTGAAGCTGAACTTGTCTTATCCAGCGGCCAAGCCGGTGACGCCAGTCACTGACAAGCCAGTCGAGAAGCCTCGAGAGGTGGTCCCGGCTGTGGTCGAAACCGCCAGTCAGGACAGTAAGAAAGACGCTCGGGCCGAGCAGGAAAAGTTGAAGATGGCCGTCCAGGAAATTGAAAAATTCGTCCAGTCGGTCAAGCGTAACCTGGAGTTCTCGATCGATGAGCCCTCCGGTCAGGTTGTGGTCAAAGTGATCGCCAGTGATTCGGGAGAGGTGGTTCGGCAGATCCCCAACGAAGAAGTGCTGAGATTGGCCAATAGCTTGAATGACGCCAGTAGCCTGCTGTTCAGCGCCAAGGTCTGATAGCTGGCATGAAATTTGTTGCTGTGTTCTTTTGAGCACTTTAGTGGTCAAAAGATTGGCGGCACTATGAAGGGAGACACACATGGCAAGTCCAATTCTACCGGGTACTGGTTTGGGTTCTGGTCTCGATACGGGTGCTATCGTCAAGGCGCTCGTGGCGGCTGACAAAGCGGCCAAGCAGGGTCAGATCGATCGTGCGACCAGCACTAATAGCGCCAGTATTTCTGGTATCGGGACCTTGCAGTCGTTGCTGTCGTCCTTTCAGAGCACTCTGGGGGTTGCTGGGCTCGGAAGCTCGGTCAATCCTGCCTTTACCGGCTTTGCGGCAACTTCCAGCGACAGCAAGTTCGTCGATGCCACTGCGGGTAACGATGCAGTAGCAGGTAAGTACAGAGTTGAGGTGAAGAACCTTGCAACCTCGTCGAAAGTGGCAAGTGCGGCTTTCTCCGGGGGCACTTCCAGTGCTATTCCGAGTGGTACCCTGACCATCACTCAAAATGGCATTAATTATCCGTTAACTATCGGTGCGAACGCGACCTTGCAGTCCGTGCGTGATGCGATCAACTCTGACTCCAAGATGTCGACTTCCGGGTTGAGTGCAAACATCGTGACCGACTCCTTTGGTTCGCGGCTGGTGGTGGGCTCCGATAAGAGCGGGGCGGGCTCTGATATTTCCGTCAGCGGCATTGCTGGTCTGGAAATCGACGGCAGTAAGGTGATGCCTGATGGCTCTACTACCAATCCCGTCAGCGCAACCTCTTCAGGCTCCATTGGCGGTTTGGCCAAGGACGCTTCGTTCAGTGTCGATGGCATGCAGCTGACCAGTAAAAGCAACACGGTCACGCAGGCTATTTCCGGCCTCAAGCTCAATCTGGTGGCAGTGACCACCGCGCCTATCACTGTGACTGTTGCTACCAACACCGAGGGTCTCAAGACTTCCATTCAGAAGTTTGTCGACGCCTACAACGCGGTGGCCAATGGCATCAGTACGCTGACCAAGCCTTCTCTGGACGACAATGGCAAGCCGACGGTGCCCGCTCAGTTGACGGGCGACCCATTGCCGCGTTCGATTCTGGCAGCCATTCGTGAGCCTCTGTCACAAGTCGGGGCGGGCGACAAGCTCACTGTTCTGGCGCAGTTGGGGATTACCACCAACCAGAAAACCGGTGCGCTCGACTTTGACGACAAGAAATTCACCTCGGCCATGAACGACAAGAAGCTCGGTGGTGAGGTGCAGAAGCTGTTTTCGGGTGATGGTACCAAGCCAGGGCTGCTGGATCGGATGAGCGATGCCATCAAGCCTTTCACTCAAGGTGTCGGCACGACCGAAGGGATTCTGACGACTCGAACCAAGAACCTGGACCTGACCAAGAAGAAGCTCAGTGATCAGCAGGACGCTCTTGACCGTCGAGTGGCGACGCTGACCGCAGTACTGACCAAGAAGTACAACGACATGGATACCCTGGTGGGCAAGTTGAAGGCCACTGCCAGTAACATCACCTCGATGTTCGACGCGTTGAACGCACAGAAAAAAGGCTAATATCCGGCCTGTGCCAAAAGCCCGGCAGCGTTTTTTAAGCGCTCCGGGCTTTTGCATTTGACCTAAAGTTTTTTGACGTTACGTCGATACATTGCATATACGAACCCTTGAGTTTTGAAGAGGTATCACATGAATCCGATGTTAGCCCTTCGGCAGTATCAGAAAGTCGGCGCGCAGGCGCAGACCTCCGAGGCCAGTCCACATCGTCTGGTGCAGATGTTGATGGAAGGTGGCCTGGATCGTATCGCGCAGGCCAAGGGTGCGATGGAGCGCAAGGATATTGCCAACAAGGGCGTGTTCATCAGCAAAGCCATCGGCATTATCGGCGGCTTGCGCGAAGGCCTGGATCTGGAAAACTCCATGGACACTCTGGCTGACCTGGACAGTCTTTATGCGTACATGATGACGCGTCTGGCTGAAGCCAATATCAAGACTGATCCGAAGATCCTTGATGAGGTTGCCGGTCTGCTGCGTACGGTCAAGGATGGCTGGGATGCCATCGCTGCACCGGGTCCGCAGTTCTGAGGAGGAACACCATGAGCGCTGTCCTGCAACGTATCGAAGAAACTCGCGAGGCTTTGGTTGACGCCCTTGCTGAGCGCAATTGGCAAGCCATTGGTGAGTTGGATCTGGCTTGTCGTTCGTGCATGGAGGACGTGCTCAGCGAGGCTCAGGTCGATGAGGTCGCTTTGCGTGACAATTTGGAGGAGTTGTTGGGGGTTTACCGACAGCTGCTTGAGGTGGCAACCGGCGAGCGTCAGGCGATAGTCGACGAGATGTCGCAGATCACCCAAGCACAAAACGCGGCAAAGGTTTACCATTTGTTCGGTTAATGTTGAGTTAGTCCGAACGTTGCGCGCCATAAATTTGACTGTGCACGCATTTTTGACTTAACTAGTGGCTGTTTTCAGATTTCAGGCGTCTACAAGGCAGAAAATGCCTACAAGCGCGTCTAGCTTGCCCCCCTTATTCTGGGCATTGAGTTGACTAGGGAAGTTGCTATTGCATGTGGCGTGAAACCAAAATTCTGCTGATCGATGACGATAGCGTACGCCGCCGCGACTTGGCGGTGATTTTAAATTTTCTCGGTGAAGAAAATTTACCCTGCGGTAGCCATGACTGGCAGCAGGCTGTCGGCTCTTTGTCGTCAAGTCGTGAAGTGATTTGCGTCCTCATCGGGACCGTAAATGCTCCTGGTGCGCTTCTGGGCCTGTTAAAGACACTCTCGACCTGGGATGAGTTCCTTCCGGTTTTGTTAATGGGCGAAAATTCTTCCATCGACTTGCCAGAAGACCAGCGTCGTCGAGTGCTTTCCACTCTGGAAATGCCCCCCAGCTACAGCAAGTTGCTTGATTCCTTGCACCGTGCCCAGGTCTATCGTGAGATGTACGATCAGGCCCGCGAGCGCGGCCGTCACCGCGAGCCCAACCTGTTTCGCAGCCTGGTAGGCACCAGTCGCGCTATCCAGCATGTGCGGCAGATGATGCAGCAGGTCGCGGATACCGACGCCAGTGTGTTGATCCTCGGAGAGTCGGGAACCGGCAAGGAAGTGGTGGCGCGCAATCTGCACTATCACTCCAAGCGCCGTGATGCGCCTTTCGTTCCGGTCAATTGCGGAGCTATCCCGGCCGAGTTGCTGGAAAGCGAGTTGTTTGGTCACGAGAAGGGGGCGTTCACAGGAGCCATTACCAGCCGTGCCGGTCGCTTCGAACTGGCCAATGGCGGCACTCTGTTCCTGGATGAAATTGGCGATATGCCGTTGCCGATGCAGGTCAAGCTGCTACGGGTGCTGCAGGAGCGGACCTTCGAGCGTGTGGGGAGCAACAAGACCCAGGGTGTCGATGTGCGAATCATAGCCGCCACCCACAAAAACCTGGAAAGCATGATCGAGGTCGGAACCTTCCGTGAGGATCTGTACTACCGCCTCAATGTGTTTCCCATCGAGATGGCGCCGCTGCGTGAGCGAGTGGAAGATATTCCGCTGCTGATGAATGAATTGATTTCGCGCATGGAGCATGAGAAGCGCGGTTCGATTCGTTTCAACTCCGCCGCCATCATGTCGCTGTGCAGGCATGGCTGGCCGGGCAACGTCCGGGAGCTGGCCAACCTGGTGGAGCGCATGGCGATCATGCATCCATACGGGGTGATTGGTGTGGTCGAGCTGCCCAAGAAATTCCGCTACGTCGATGATGAAGACGAGCAATTGGTGGATAGCTTGCGTAGCGACCTGGAAGAGCGAGTGGCGATCAATGGTCATGCGCCGGACTTCACCGCCACTGCCATGCTGCCGCCGGAAGGCCTGGATCTGAAGGATTACCTCGGTAGTCTGGAACAGGGGTTGATCCAGCAAGCCCTGGACGATGCCAATGGCATCGTGGCGCGTGCCGCCGAGCGCTTGCGCATCCGTCGTACCACCCTGGTGGAGAAGATGCGCAAGTACGGCATGAGCCGTCGTGAAGGTGATGAACAGGCGGATGATTGACGCCTGTTTTTCAAGTCGTTGAAAACTGGGTGGTTTTTTTTAGGCACGGGTATTGCTAAGTCTCTTGCAACGTTCCGTTTAACTGACGGTCAGCCAAGCGAGAGAGCACGATGCCCCAAGCCGCCCAGATGTCTCCTGTCCCCGATGCACCGGGGACATCGTCGTCCGTAGAGCAGGCGAGTCGGCTGGGTCTTGAGCAGGCCTTCGCCTTGTTCAACCAGATGTCGAGCCAACTTACTGACTCCTACAGCATGCTCGAGGCCAGGGTGACCGAGCTCAAGGGCGAGCTGGCCGTGGTCAGCGCCCAGCGCATGCAGGAACTGGCGGAAAAAGAGCGTCTGGCCAACCGTCTGCAGAATCTTCTCGATCTGTTGCCGGGTGGCGTCATCGTTATCGATGGCCAGGGGATCGTCAGCGAGGCCAACCCGGCGGCCTGTGATCTTTTGGGCTTGCCCCTGGAAGGCGAGCTTTGGCGCAACATCATCGCCCGCAGCTTTGCACCCCGCGAGGACGATGGTCATGAAATTTCTCTGCGCGACGGTCGGCGCCTGTCGATTGCTACCCGTTCGCTGGATGCCGAGCCGGGGCAACTGGTGTTGCTCAACGACTTGACTGAAACCCGTCATCTGCAGGATCAACTGGCTCGTCACGAGCGCCTGTCCTCCCTGGGCAAGATGGTCGCCTCCCTGGCGCATCAGATTCGCACCCCTCTTTCGGCGGCCTTGCTGTATGCCAGCCACCTCACCGAGCAGGAGCTGCCACTGGCCACCCATCAGCGTTTCGCCGGGCGGCTCAAGGAGCGCTTGCATGAGCTGGAGCATCAGGTGCGCGACATGCTGGTATTCGCCCGTGGCGAATTGCCCCTGACCGATCGACTGTCCCCCAAATCGCTGCTGCAGTCGTTGCAGGCAGCCGCCCTGACGCATGTCCAGGACGTTGCCGTGCGCTGGCAGTGCGACAGTCATCAAGGGGAGTTGCTGTGCAATCGCGACACCCTGGTTGGTGCCTTGCTCAATCTGATCGAAAACGCCGTGCAGGCCAGTGCGGGTGCGGCGCGACTCAAAGTGCACCTGTATACCCGGGGTGACACCCTCAGGTTGTGCATCAGTGACAGTGGCAGCGGAATTGACGCTGCGGTTCTGGAGCGCTTGGGCGAGCCGTTTTTCACCACCAAGGCCAATGGCACCGGGCTTGGTCTGACCGTGGTCAAGGCGGTGGCCCGTGCTCATCAGGGAGAATTGTCCCTGCGTTCGCGTCCTGGGCGCGGTACTTGTGCGCTGGTGACGCTGCCGCTGTTCTCCAGTGCTCATGGAGTGGAGTGAAATCAATGGCAATCAAGGTTCTACTGGTCGAAGACGATCGTGCTTTGCGCGAAGCCCTGGCGGATACCCTGCTGCTGGCCGGTCATGACTACCAGGCGGTTGGCAGTGCGGAAGAGGCGCTGGAAGCGGTAGCCGTCGAGTCCTTCAGTCTGGTGGTCAGTGATGTGAACATGCCGGGTATGGACGGCCACCAGTTGCTGGGGCTGCTGCGTGCCCGTCAGCCGCAACTGCCGGTGTTGCTGATGACCGCTCACGGCGCCGTCGAGCGTGCCGTGGAGGCCATGCGCCAGGGAGCTGCCGATTATCTGGTCAAGCCCTTCGAGCCCAAGGCGTTGCTGGAGCTGGTGGCTCGTCATGCCTTGGGTTGCCTGGGAGCAAGTGACGGTGAGGGGCCGGTGGCTTTCGAGCCGGCCAGTGCCCAGTTGCTGGAGTTGGCCGCGCGCGTGGCTCGCAGTGATTCCACGGTGCTGATCTCCGGCGAGTCGGGCACCGGCAAGGAAGTGCTGGCGCGCTATATCCATCAGCATTCCCATCGGGCCAGCCAGCCTTTCATTGCCATTAACTGCGCAGCGATTCCCGACAACATGCTTGAAGCCACCTTGTTCGGGCATGAGAAAGGATCCTTTACCGGTGCCATTGCGGCCCAGCCTGGCAAGTTCGAGCAGGCCGATGGCGGCACCATCCTTTTGGATGAAATCTCCGAAATGCCCCTGGGGCTGCAGGCCAAGTTGCTGCGGGTCTTGCAGGAGCGCGAGGTGGAGCGGGTTGGCGCCCGCAAGCCGATCACCCTGGATATCCGAGTAGTGGCCACCACCAACCGCGATCTGGCGGGGGAGGTGGCGGCCGGGCGCTTCCGTGAAGACCTATACTATCGCCTGTCGGTATTTCCCCTGGCGTGGCGCCCGCTGCGCGAGCGGACCGCCGATATCCTGCCGCTGGCCGAGCGATTGTTGGCCAAGCACGTCAATAAAATGAAGCATGCGGCTGCCAGACTCTCTGCCGAGGCTCAGGCCTGCCTGCTGGCTTATCCCTGGCCGGGCAACGTTCGCGAGCTGGACAATGCCATGCAGCGAGCCCTGATCCTGCAGCAAGGGGGGCTGATCCAGCCGGAGGACTTCTGTCTGGCCGGGCCGGTCGCCTGCGCGCCACTGCCGGCTTTGTCGGTGGCCGGTCAGTCGGCGCCGCGCGGCGTGGTCAACGCCGTTGAGGGGGCGCCTCAGGAGTCGGGCGGCCTGGGCGACGATCTGCGGCGCCGGGAATTCCAGATGATCATCGATACCTTGCGTTCCGAGCGCGGGCGTCGCAAGGAAGCGGCGGAGCGATTGGGGATCAGTCCGCGCACCCTGCGTTACAAGTTGGCGCAGATGCGTGACGCCGGAATGGATGTCGATGCCTATCTGTTTGCTACTTGATTGTTCATCGGCAAAGCCTCGGACGGGCTTTTGTCGCGCAAGGCCATGGAGCTGGCACCCTTGTTGCTAAGACCTCACTAACCGCACAGTGAGTGTCAAAAAATTGCGGGTCGTCAGAGAGAGTAGACCATGAGCCAAGGTGTTGAATTTAATCGGTTGATGCTGGATATGCGGGCCATGCAGATGGACGCGATGTCGCAGCCTAAATCCGCCGCAGTGGCAGAAGTCGGCGGCAGTAGCTTCGCGGACATGCTTGGTCAGGCCGTGAACAAGGTCAATGACACTCAGCAGGCTTCCAATCAGCTGGCCAGCGCTTTTGAAATTGGCAAAAGCGGTGTCGACCTGACTGACGTGATGATTTCCTCGCAGAAGGCCAGTGTGTCTTTTCAAGCTTTGACCCAGGTGCGCAACAAGCTGGTTCAAGCGTATCAAGACATCATGCAGATGCCGGTTTAAGGACGAGATTGAGTCATGGCAGAAGCAGTCGCCGATAACGTACCGGCCAAGGCCACCCCGATAGACGGTAAACCGCCGCTGTTCGGTCTGTCCTTCCTGGAAAACCTGTCCCAGATGACCATGCTGCGTCAGGTTGGCCTGTTGGTAGGCCTGGCCGCCAGCGTGGCGATCGGTTTTGCCGTGGTGCTGTGGTCGCAGCAGCCCGATTACCGGCCGCTGTACGGCAGCCTGGCCGGTATGGATGCCAAGCAAGTCATGGATACCCTGGCTTCTGCCGACATCCCTTACACCGTCGAGCCCAATTCCGGTGCCTTGCTGGTCAAGGCCGATGATCTGTCCCGAGCTCGCATGAAGCTGGCTGCCGCTGGCGTGGCGCCGGGAGACGGTAACGTCGGCTTCGAGATCCTCGATAAGGACCAGGGCCTGGGTACCAGCCAGTTCATGGAGGCGACTCGCTATCGTCGCGGCTTGGAAGGCGAACTGGCCCGGACCATCTCCAGCCTGAACAACGTCAAGGGCGCCCGCGTGCACCTGGCGATTCCGAAAAGCTCGGTGTTCGTGCGCGACGAGCGCAAGCCCAGCGCATCGGTGTTGGTGGAGCTGTACTCCGGTCGCTCTCTGGAGCCAGGTCAGGTCATGGCCATCATCAACCTGGTGGCCACCAGCGTCCCCGAGCTGAGCAAGTCCCAGGTCACTGTGGTCGACCAGAAGGGCAACCTGCTCTCCGATCAGGCGGAAAACTCCGCATTGACCATGGCCGGCAAGCAGTTCGATTACAGCCGTCGCCTGGAAAGCATGCTGACCCAGCGGGTGCACAACATTCTGCAGCCGGTGCTGGGCAACGATCGCTACAAGGCTGAAGTCTCGGCGGATGTCGACTTCAGTGCGGTGGAGTCCACTTCCGAGCAGTTCAACCCCGATCAGCCGGCGCTGCGCAGCGAGCAGTCGGTCAACGAGCAGCGCTCCAGCAGCAATGGTCCGCAAGGCGTACCGGGCGCTCTGAGCAACCAGCCGCCATCATCGGCGTCGGCGCCGCAAACCACCGGGGGCGCGACTGCCTCCGCGGGCATGGTGCAACCGGGCCAGCCGCTGCTGGATGCCAATGGTCAACAGGTCATGGATCCGGCCACCGGTCAGCCGATGCTGGCACCGTACCCGGCGGACAAGCGTCAACAATCCACCAAGAACTTCGAGCTCGATCGCTCCATCAGCCACACCAAGCAGCAGCAGGGACGGGTCAATCGCCTGTCGGTAGCGGTGGTGGTGGACGATCAGGTCAAGGTCAACCCGGCCAATGGCGAAACCACTCGTGCTCCCTGGAGCGCCGACGAATTGGCGCGGTTCACCCGATTGGTGCAGGACGCGGTAGGTTTCGATGCCAGCCGTGGCGACAGCGTCAGTGTGATCAACGTGCCGTTCTCCGCCGAGCGTGGAGAGGTGGTCGCCGATATTCCGTTCTATTCGCAGCCCTGGTTCTGGGACATCGTCAAGCAGGTCCTGGGCGTGCTGTTCATCCTGGTGCTGGTGTTCGGCGTGCTGCGCCCGGTGCTCAACAACATCACTGGCGGCGGCAAGAACAAGCAATTGGCAGGTCTTGGCAGTGATGTCGAGCTGGGCGGCATGGGCGGCCTGGATGGCGAGCTGGCCAATGATCGCGTCAGCCTCGGTGGTCCGCAAAGCATCCTGCTGCCGAGCCCGAGCGAGGGCTATGACGCTCAGTTGAACGCAATCAAGAGTCTGGTGGCTGAAGACCCGGGTCGTGTGGCTCAGGTCGTGAAAGAGTGGATTAACGCAGATGAGTGATAACCGAGCCGCTACCGCCAAACTGACCCGGGTCGACAAAGCCGCGATTCTGCTGCTGTCCCTGGGTTCCACCGATGCCGCGCAAGTGCTGCGCCACATGGGACCCAAAGAGGTCCAGCGTGTGGGTGTGGCCATGGCGCAGATGGGCAACGTGCACCGCGAGCAGGTCGAGCAGGTGATGAGCGAGTTCGTCGACATCGTCGGCGATCAGACCAGCCTGGGCGTGGGCTCCGATGACTACGTGCGCAAAATGCTCACCCAGGCCCTGGGCGAAGACAAGGCCAACGGCCTGATCGACCGCATCCTGCTGGGTGGCAACACCAGCGGCCTGGACAGCCTGAAGTGGATGGAGCCCCGGGCCGTTGCGGACGTGATTCGTTACGAGCACCCGCAGATCCAGGCCATCGTCGTCGCCTATCTGGATCCGGATCAGGCTGGTGAAGTGCTGGGCAACTTCGACCACAAGGCGCGTCTGGATATCATCTTGCGGGTTTCCTCGCTCAATACCGTGCAGCCGGCGGCGCTCAAAGAACTGAACCAGATCCTTGAGAAGCAGTTCTCCGGCAACTCCAACGCTTCCCGTACTACCTTGGGTGGTATCAAGCGTGCGGCCGACATCATGAACTTCCTCGACAGCTCGATCGAAGGCCAGTTGATGGATTCGATCCGCGAAGTCGACGAAGACCTGTCTGGTCAGATCGAAGACCTGATGTTCGTGTTCAACAACCTGGCCGATGTCGACGATCGCGGCATTCAGGCGCTGTTGCGCGAAGTGTCTTCCGACGTGCTGGTACTGGCCCTCAAGGGCTCGGACGAAGGGGTCAAGGAGAAGATCTTCAAGAACATGTCCAAGCGTGCGGCGGAGCTGCTGCGCGACGATCTGGAAGCCAAGGGGCCGGTTCGCGTCAGCGACGTGGAAACGGCGCAGAAGGAAATCCTCACCATTGCCCGCCGTATGGCCGAAGCCGGAGAGATCGTTCTCGGCGGGAAGGGCGGCGAAGAAATGATCTAAGGTCGCTTTATGTCGTCCAGCAGTGATGAGTCCCACAGCGAACTGATTCGTGCCCGGGACGTCGAGGGTTTTGACGTCTGGGCGCTGCCCAGTTTCGATCCCGAGCCGCCCGAGCCCGAGCCCGAGCCTGAAGAGATTCTGGAAGAGATCGAGGAAGTGCCGCTGGAGGAAGTCCAGCCGCTGACCCTTGAAGAGCTCGAGAGCATTCGTCAGGAAGCCTACAACGAAGGTTTCGCCACCGGCGAGAAAGAAGGCTTTCACAGCACGACGCTCAAGGTCCGGCAGGAAGCCGAAGTTGCTCTGGCTGCCAAGTTGCAGGCCCTCGAGCAGCTGATGGTCAACCTGTTCGAGCCTATTGCCGAGCAAGACACGCAGATCGAGAAAACCCTGGTGGAACTGGTCAAGCACGTCACCCGTGAGGTGATCCAGCGTGAATTGGCGATGGATTCCAGCCAGATCGAGCACGTCATGCGCGAAGCCCTCAAGCTGCTGCCCCTGGGTGTCGGCAATGTGCGTCTCTACGTCAATCCGCAGGACTTCGAGCAGGTCAAGAGCCTGCGCGAGCGGCACGAGGAGAGCTGGCGCATCGTCGAGGATGAGGCACTGCTGCCTGGCGGCTGCCGGGCCGAAACCGAGCACAGTCGCATCGATGCCAGCGTCGAAACTCGTATCACCCAGGCCATGGATCAGTTGTTCGATCAGATGCACGAGCAATCGCTGCACCCGGCGGCCGCGGACCTGAGCCTGGATCTTGGTCCACGGACGCCGTCGTTGTCGGACATCGATGCCGAGCAATCTTTGCTCACCGAGCACCCCGAGCCTGCGGAAACTGCTGATGCGCCTTGAACGCACCAGTTTCGGCAAGCGCCTGGGGGGCTACGCCGAGGCCGTCAAGCTGCCAGGGCAGCCCATCCTGGAAGGGCGTCTGCTGCGTATGGTCGGCCTGACCCTGGAAGCGGAAGGATTACGCGCCGCCATGGGCACTCGTTGCCTGGTGATCAACGATGACAGCTATCATCCGGTCCAGGTCGAGGCCGAAGTCATGGGGTTCTCCGGGGGCAAGGTGTTCCTGATGCCGGTGGGCAGCGTCGCCGGGATTGCGCCGGGTGCCCGCGTGGTGCCGCAGGCCGACACCGGGCGCCTGCCCATGGGCATGAGCATGCTCGGGCGCGTGCTGGATGGCGCCGGTCGGGCGCTGGACGGCAAGGGCTCCATGCGCGCCGAAGACTGGGTGCCGATGGATGGTCCGACCATCAACCCCCTCAAGCGCGATCCCATCAGTCAGCCGCTGGATGTGGGGATTCGCAGCATCAACGGTTTATTGACAGTGGGTCGAGGCCAGCGTCTTGGCCTGTTCGCCGGTACCGGTGTGGGCAAGAGTGTGCTGCTGGGCATGATGACCCGCTTCACCGAGGCCGACATCATCGTGGTTGGGCTGATCGGTGAGCGGGGGCGTGAGGTCAAGGAGTTCATCGAGCACATCCTGGGCGAAGAAGGCCTCAAGCGTTCGGTGGTGGTGGCTTCGCCGGCGGACGACGCGCCGCTGATGCGGCTGCGGGCGGCAATGTACTGCACGCGGATCGCCGAATATTTTCGCGACAAGGGCAAGAATGTCCTGTTGCTGATGGATTCCCTGACTCGTTTCGCCCAGGCCCAGCGGGAAATCGCCCTGGCCATTGGTGAGCCGCCCGCCACCAAGGGTTATCCGCCTTCGGTGTTCGCCAAGCTGCCCAAGCTGGTGGAGCGGGCCGGTAACGCCGAGGCCGGCGGTGGTTCGATCACGGCCTTCTACACCGTGCTGTCCGAGGGTGATGACCAGCAGGACCCTATCGCCGACTCGGCCCGAGGCGTGCTCGACGGGCATATCGTGCTGTCCCGGCGCCTGGCGGAGGAGGGGCATTATCCCGCCATCGACATCGAAGCCTCCATCAGCCGGGTCATGCCGGCGGTGATCAGCCCCGACAACATGGCGCGGGCCCAGTACTTCAAACAGCTGTGGTCGCGTTATCAGCAGGCGCGGGATCTGATCAGCGTCGGCGCTTATGTGGCAGGCGGTGATCGCGATACCGACACGGCGATTTCCTTGCAGCCGGCCATGGTTGCCTACCTGCGCCAGGGGTTGAACGACAACGTCAGCCTGGGCCACAGCCAAACCCATCTGGAGATGCTGTTCGCTCCGGCGACGGGCGGTTAACCGGCCATGGCCGATAGCCGTGCGGCGCGTCTGGCGCCGGTGGTGGACATGGCTGAAAGCGCCGAGCGTACCGCTGCCCAGCGCCTGGAATACTTCCATGGGCAGGTGCGCGTGGCCGAGAGCAAGCTGGGGGACCTGGAGCGCTTTCGCGGCGATTACCAGGAGCAGTGGGTCGAGCGTGGCAAGCTGGGCGTCAGCGGTCACTGGCTGATGAACTACCAGTACTTTCTCAGTCAGTTGGACACCGCGGTGGCCCAGCAGCGGCAAAGCCTGGCCTGGCATCAGAACAACCTCGATCGCGCGCGGGAGGCCTGGCAGCAGGCTTATGCCCGGGTGGAAGGGTTGCGCAAGCTGGTGCAGCGCTATATCGACGAGGCTCGGGCGCTTGAGGACAAGCGCGAACAGAAGCTGCTGGATGAACTTTCCCAGCGTCTGCCCCGTCAGAATCCCTACTGATAGCGCTCATTTTTCGTCTGCAGGTTGTTCGTCTGCCCGGTGGGTGCTAAACCTTCTAAACGTCGTCAATGACAAGGAAGCAGTCACATGTCGGTCGTTACAGAAATATCCCCGGACGGTCAGAAACTCACGATCTCCATCCGTGGGCGCTTCGATTTCGGGCGTCATCAGGAGTTTCGCGAATCTTACGAGCGGCTCAATCGGACGCCGGAGTCCATCGTGGTGGACCTCAAGGAGGCTACCTACCTCGACAGCTCTGCCCTGGGCATGCTGCTACTGCTGCGTGACCATGCCGGCGGCGACAATGCCGATGTCCGGGTGATCAACAGCAACTCGGATGTGCGCAAGATTCTCGCCATCTCCAATTTCGACAAGCTTTTCGACATCAGTTGAGCGGGCTGCGCTCGATGGCCGAGCCCCTGTGCGTGCTGATTGCCGAAGATGGCGCGGCGGACCGTCTGCTGCTGTCCAGCATTATCCGGCGCCAGGGGCATCAGGTGCTGGCGGCCAGCAATGGTGCCGAGGCCCTGGCGCTGTTCGAGCAGCGGCGACCACAGATCGTGCTGATGGATGCGCTGATGCCGGTGATGGACGGTTTCGAGGCGGCGCGGCGGATCAAGGCCCTGGCGGGCGAGACTCTGGTGCCGATCATCTTTCTGACCTCCCTGAGCGAGAGCGAGGCGCTTGCCCGTTGCCTGGAGGCTGGTGGCGACGACTTTCTGGCCAAGCCTTACAACCCGGTGATCCTTGGCGCCAAGATCAATGCCATGGACCGATTGCGTCGCCTGCAGGAAACCGTGCTGGCGCAGCGCGATCAGATTACCCGTCACCACGATTACCTGCTCAACGAGCAGCGAGTGGCCAAGGCGGTGTTCGACAAGGTGGCCCATTCCGGCTGCCTGGATGCGCCAAACATCCGCTACCTGCAATCGCCTTATGCGCTGTTCAATGGCGATCTGTTGCTGGCGGCCTATACCCCGGCGGGGGACATGCATGTGCTGTTGGGGGATTTCACCGGGCACGGTTTGCCCGCGGCCGTGGGGGCGATGCCTCTGGCCGAGGTGTTCTATGGCATGACCGCCAAGGGCTACGGTTTGCCGGAAACCCTGCGGGAGATGAACGCCAAGCTCAAGCGCATCCTGCCGGTGGACATGTTCTGTTGCGCGACCCTGTTGTGCCTGAGTTACCAGCGACGGTCAGTGGAGGTGTGGAACGGCGGCATGCCCGAGGGCTATCTGTATCGCCATGCCAGTGACGCGCGCACGCCCCTGGTGGCGCAGCATCTGCCCCTTGGAATATTGAGTGCCGAGGCGTTCGAGGATCGTACCGAGGTGTTCTCCATGGTGCCCGGGGACCGGGTGTTCCTGTTGTCCGACGGGGTGATCGACACCTGCAATGCCGAGGATGAGCTGTTTGGCGTGGATCGACTGCATCGGGTGTTTGCCGCCAACCGCCAGCCGGAGCGACTGTTCGAGGAGGTCCAGCAGGCCCTGGAGAGCTTTGGCGGCAATGCCCGGGACGATGTGAGCATGGTCGAGGTCGGGTTGCCGGAGTTCCCCAGGTTGACGCCGCCGGCTCCGGTGTACTCCGACAGCGGCCAGTCCTGTCCACTGGACTGGTCGTTGAGTTTCGAGTTTCGCGCCGCCACCCTCAAACGCTTCAATCCGCTGCCATACCTGTTGCAGCTGCTGCTTGAAGTACACGGTCTGCGCTCTCAGAGCGGGGCTCTTTACAGTGTTCTGGCCGAGCTCTATTCCAATGCTCTGGAGCATGGAGTGCTCAAGCTCGATTCCCGGCTCAAGCGCGATGCCGAGGGTTTTACCCGCTACTACCGTGAGCGCGCGACGAGGCTGGAGCAATTGCAGGAAGGTTTTGTCCGGGTGCACCTGCAGGTACAGCCGCAGGGGGCGGGAGGGCGGCTGGTGGTGCGGGTAGAGGACAGCGGCGAGGGCTTTGATGTGGCGGCCGTTCTGGCTCGTCCCAACGATGCCGGACGGCTTTCGGGGCGCGGCGTCAGCCTGATCCGACAGATGAGCCGCGAGGCTCTGTGGTCGGACGATGGGCGCAGTGTCTGCGTGGAGTTTTCCTGGGACGCTCTGGCATAATCCCGAGGGTTCTTGATCAAGGAGTGAACAAGTGGCTGAGATACATCTGGACCACACGGTACTCAATGCATTGCAGGAAGTCATGGAGGATGAATACCCCATCCTGCTGGATACTTTCGTCTGCGATTCAGAGGAGCGAGTGCGGCTGCTGCAGCAGTCCGAGGACGCGCTGCAACTGGTGGCCACCGCTCACAGCCTCAAGGGCAGCAGCAGCAACATGGGGGCCATCCGCCTGGCGGAACTCTGCCATGAGCTGGAGTTGCGGGCCGGGCAGTCCGCCACTGATGGCATAGCCCGCCTGGTCGGAGAGATTGATGGCGAGTTCGCCATTGTCCGGCGCTTGTGCCAGCAGGAACTGCAGCGTTTTCACTGTTGAGCAATATTTTTTCAGTCGGTTGAGGAAACTGGCTCGACCCTTGCACTCAAGTCTCGTGACTGTACCTACGATCCCCGTGCAGCGGAGACTGTCCCATGGCTGTTACCCCTAATACGCTTCTTCAGGCCACCGCTCAGGCCAGCGCTAAGTCCAAGACTCAAGCGACTCCTGCCAGCCCCCTGGCAAGCGTTGCCGAGCCTGGTGACAAGGCGTCCAGCTTCGCCCAGCTCTATGCCAAGGAGGCCCAGAGCAAGCCGCTGAGCAAGTCGCCGAGCTTTGCCGACAACTCGCCCAAGCCGGTGCGAGACAAGGGCACCGACAATAGTCCAAAGAATGATATCGCCAGCAATCAGTCTGCCGCGTCGCAGCCCGTGGTTGCCGATAGCGGCAAATCCTTGCCTGCCGACAAGTCGACGAACAGCGACAGCAAAACTGCCAGCACTGCCAGTGACGACAGCAAGCCGGCCGACAGCAAGTCGACTGACAGCCAGCCGGTCGATAACACCCAGGCCGATGCCCCGGTAAATCCGGCGCCGCTGGATCCTGGTCTGTTGCCAGCGATCCAGCCGCAACCTCAGGTCGCCGAAGTGCCGCCGCCGGTAGCGCCGCAACCCCAGGTTGAAGTGCCCGTGGTAGTGCCGGCGGTGGTGGCCGCGGCAGTGCCAGCGGTGGCTCCTCCGGCCGAGCCGCCCAAGGCTGTGTTCGATCCTGAGGCCGATCCTCTGGATTCCATGCCGGCAGTGCGTCTGGCCATGGAGCAGGGTGGTCACGTCTCGGCTTCCAGCCAGGCTCAGCCCAAGGCCGCACCCGCAAGCGCCAATACCGAGGGCCAGTTGGCGTCGGTGCAGAACTTTGCCAACGCCATGGTCGGCATGCTGGAGCAGCAGGCCGGCAAAGGCGGTACTGAACAAGGCGGCGAAAAGGCCTTCACCGGTCTGATTGCCGATGGCCTGAAAGACCTCAAGGGGGCATCCAGCGATACCCGGGTGGATGATTTCGCCAATCGCCTGGCGGCGCTGACTCAGGCGGCAACGCCCAAGACCGCCAACGCGGTGCCGGTCAACCAGCCCCTGGCCATGCACCAGAGCGGCTGGACCGATGAGGTGGTCAACCGGGTGATGTACCTGTCCAGTGCCAACCTCAAGTCGGCGGACATCCAGTTGCAGCCTGCGGAGCTGGGGCGCCTGGATATTCGCGTGCACATGATCCCGGACCAGCAGACCCAGGTGACCTTCATGAGTGCTCATGCCGGCGTCCGCGAAGCCCTGGAAGGGCAGATGCACCGCATGCGCGACATGTTCAACCAGCAAGGGCTGGGGCAGGTGGATGTCAACGTATCCGATCAGTCCCGCGGCTGGCAGGGGCAGGAGCAGGCCCAGCAGGAGCAGGCTCGTCGCAGTGGCTCCAGCACCAGTGGCACGCGCCTGGACGGTGGCGACGAAGAGTTGCCCCATGGCGTGGCTGAAGTGACCGCGCCCGTGCAGACGGTCATCGGTACCAGCGCGGTCGACTATTACGCTTGATTGAGTGACAAAGGGGCCATGGCGATCCGCTCGCCATGGCCCTTGCTTCTTCCTCCCCGCAGCTCATCCCCGCATTCCAGACAAATCTGGCATAACACTTGCTCTTGCCTTGCCGTGCGACTGTGAACCCCCGAATAGTGACGGATTATTGGCATGGCGAAGAGCGAAGCAGCAGAGAAACCCACCGCAGGGAAAAGCAAACTCAAGCTTATCCTCTTGATTGTCCTGGCGTTGTTGCTGGCCATCGGCCTGTCGGTCGGCGCCACCTGGTACTTCATGCACAGCTCCCAGAGCAAGCCCGCCCCGGTTGCGGAAACCACCAGCAACGTCAAGCAGGCGGCGATCTTTGAGCCCATGGCTCCGGCCTTTGTCGTCAACTACACGCAGAACGGCCGGCAGCGCTACATGCAGGTGAGCATTACCCTGCTGGCACGTAACCAGGCCGATCTGGATGCCCTGAAAGTGCACATGCCGGTGATCCGCAACAACCTGGTGATGCTCTTCTCCGGACAGAGTTTCGACACCCTGGCGACTCCGGTCGGTCAGGAAATGCTCCGCCAGAAGGCTACGGCCAGCGTCCAGGAAGTGGCGCAGAAAGAGGTGGGCAAAGTGGTGGTCGAGCAGTTGCTCTTTACTAACTTCGTACTGCAGTAGGAACACGACATGGCCGTGCAGGACCTGCTGTCCCAGGATGAGATCGATGCGCTGCTCCATGGCGTCGACGACGGTCTGGTACAGACCGAACACGCTGCCGAACCCGGCAGTGTCAAAAGCTACGACCTGACCAGCCAGGATCGCATCGTCCGCGGACGCATGCCGACCCTGGAAATGATCAACGAGCGTTTCGCCCGCTACACCCGGATCAGCATGTTCAACATGCTGCGTCGTTCCGCCGATGTGGCGGTAGGTGGCGTGCAGGTCATGAAGTTCGGTGAGTACGTGCACTCGCTGTACGTGCCCACCAGCCTCAATCTGGTGAAGATCAAGCCGCTGCGTGGCACGGCGTTGTTCATTCTCGACGCCAAGCTGGTGTTCAAGCTGGTGGACAACTTCTTCGGTGGCGACGGCCGCCACGCCAAGATCGAAGGGCGTGAATTCACCCCGACCGAGCTGCGGGTGGTGCGCATGGTGCTGGAGCAGGCCTTCGTCGATCTGAAGGAAGCCTGGCAGGCGATCATGCCGGTCAACTTCGAGTACATAAACTCCGAAGTGAACCCGGCCATGGCCAACATCGTCGGTCCCAGCGAAGCCATCGTGGTGTCGACCTTCCATATCGAACTCGATGGCGGCGGCGGCGACCTGCACGTGACCATGCCGTACTCGATGATCGAGCCGATCCGGGAAATGCTCGATGCCGGCTTCCAGTCCGACCTGGACGACCAGGACGAGCGCTGGAGCAAGGCCCTGCGCGAGGACGTGCTGGATGTGGCCGTGCCGCTGAGCGCCACCGTGGCTCGTCGCCAGTTGCGTCTGCGGGACATCCTGCACATGCAGCCGGGCGATGTGATTCCGGTGGAGCTGCCGGAAGACATGATCATGCGTGCCAACGGCGTACCGTCGTTCAAGGTCAAGCTGGGTTCCCACAAGGGCAACCTGGCGCTGCAAGTGATCGAGCCGATCGAGCGCCGTTGAGCGGCGCTCCAACCTGTTTGCTGTTCAATGAATTTTTGCCCGTCGAGGACCCATGATGGCTGACGAAATTAACTCCCAGGACGACCAGGCACTGGCCGACGAATGGGCTGCTGCGCTGGAAGAAACCGGTGATGCCGGTCAGGCGGATATCGATGCTCTGCTGGCCGCGGATGCGGGGACTGCGTCAAGTTCCGGGCGTATGCAGATGGAAGAGTTCGGCAGCGTGCCCAAGAGTCACGAGCCGGTCAGTCTGGACGGCCCCAACCTGGATGTGATTCTCGACATTCCGGTGTCGATCTCCATGGAAGTGGGCAGCACCGATATCAACATCCGCAACCTGCTGCAGCTCAACCAGGGTTCGGTGATCGAGCTTGACCGCCTGGCCGGCGAGCCGCTGGACGTGCTGGTCAACGGCACCCTGATCGCTCACGGCGAGGTGGTGGTGGTCAACGAAAAGTTCGGCATCCGCCTGACCGACGTGATCAGCCCCAGCGAACGCATCAAGAAGCTGCGCTAAGTGAACAGGCTGCTTGGCGTTGTGCTCGGTTTGCCTCTGAGCGCCCTGGCTGCGGAGCCGGTGGCGAGTGCCGCGGCTGCGGCGCCCGCGGCAGGCAGCGTCAGTGGCCAGTTGACCCAGTTGGTGCTGGGCCTGTTGCTGGTGATCGGTTTGATCTTCTTTCTCGCCTGGCTGTTGCGCCGGGTGCAGCAGGCCGGCCCTGCGGGCAAGGGCCAGGTGATCGAGCTGATCGGTTCTCGCGCCCTGGGGCCGCGGGATCGCCTGGTGCTGGTGCAGGTGGGCAACGAGCAGATCCTGCTGGGCCTGACCCCGGGCACCATTACTCCGCTGCATGTACTCAAAGAGCCGGTGCAGGTGCCCAGTGCCGAGCAGGCGACGCCCGAGTTCGCCCAGCGCCTGATGGAGCTGTTGGGCAAGGATCAGAAGGATAAGAAGTAATGCCGTTGCGCATCATCTTGACGTTGGCACTGATGTTGGCGGCGCCACTGGCGCTGGCTGCCGACCCGTTGTCGATCCCGGCGATCACCCTGGGCACCAATGCCAGCGGTCAGCAGGAATACTCGGTCAGCCTGCAGATCCTGCTGATCATGACCGCGCTGAGCTTCATCCCGGCGTTCGTCATGCTGATGACCAGCTTCACCCGGATCATCATCGTCTTCTCGATCCTGCGTCAGGCCCTGGGCCTGCAGCAGACCCCGTCGAACCAGATCCTCACCGGCATGGCGCTGTTTCTCACCATGTTCATCATGGCGCCGGTATTCGATCGGGTGAACCAGGACGCCTTGCAGCCCTACCTGGCGGAAAAACTCAGCGCCCAGGATGCGGTGGCCAAGGCGCAGGTGCCGATCAAGGACTTCATGCTGGCGCAGACCCGCAGCAGTGATCTGGAGCTATTCATGCGCCTGTCCAAGCGTACTGATATCGCCAGTCCCGACCAGGCGCCGTTGACCATCCTGGTGCCGGCCTTCGTCACCTCCGAGCTCAAGACCGCGTTCCAGATCGGCTTCATGATCTTCATTCCGTTCCTGATCATCGACCTGGTGGTGGCCAGTGTGCTGATGGCGATGGGCATGATGATGCTCTCGCCGCTGATCATTTCCCTGCCGTTCAAGATCATGCTGTTCGTCCTGGTGGACGGCTGGGCGTTGATCATCGGCACCTTGGCGGGCAGTTTCGGCGGTGTCTAAAACCTTGTTAGCAGGTGCTTGACAATGACTCCAGAAGTCGCGGTAGATCTGTTTCGCGAAGCGCTCTGGCTGACCACCATGATGGTGGCGGTGCTGGTGGTGCCCAGCCTGCTGGTGGGCTTGATGGTGGCCATGTTCCAGGCGGCCACCCAGATCAACGAGCAGACCCTGAGCTTTCTGCCGCGCCTGCTGGTGATGCTGGTGACCCTGATCGTCGCCGGCCCCTGGCTGGTGCAAACCTTCATGGAATACATCCGTCAGTTGTACGGCAGTATTCCTCAGCTGATCGGCTGAGCCGATGTCCCTGCTGGCGTTGACCGACACCCAGATCAGTACCTGGGTAGCGAGCTTCATGCTGCCGCTGTTCCGGGTCACTGCGCTGCTGATGGTGATGCCGATCTTCGGTACCACCCTGGTGCCGCGTCGCGTGCGTCTGTACTTCGCCCTGGCGATTACCGTGGTCATTGCCCCGGGCCTGCCGCCCATGCCCGAGGTGCATGCCCTGGACCTGAGCGGCCTGCTGCTGGTTGCCGAGCAGATCCTGATCGGCGCGGTGCTGGGTTTCTCGCTGCAGTTGTTCTTCCATTCCTTCGTGGTGGCCGGGCAGATCGTGGCGATCCAGATGGGCATGGGCTTCGCCTCCATGGTCGACCCCACCAACGGCGTGTCGGTGGCGGTGATCGGGCAGTTCTTCACCATGCTGGTGAGCCTGCTGTTTCTGGCCATGAACGGCCATCTGGTGGTGTTCGAGGTGCTGACCGAGAGCTTTACCACGCTGCCTGTCGGTGGCGGCCTGATGGTCAATCATTACTGGGAGCTGGCGGGCAAGCTCGGCTGGGTGCTGGGGGCGGCGTTGTTGTTGGTATTGCCAGCGATCACGGCCCTGCTGGTGGTCAACATCGCCTTTGGCGTGATGACCCGGGCGGCGCCGCAGTTGAACATCTTCTCCATCGGCTTCCCGCTGACCCTGGTGCTGGGCATGGGCATTGTCTGGATCAGCCTGGCCGACATTCTCAATCAGTATCAGCCGCTGGCCTCCGAGGCCCTGCAGTTTTTACGCGAACTGGCAAAGGCGCGCTGAGCCATGGCCGAGAGCGAAAGCGGTCAGGACAAGACAGAAGACCCCACGGAGAAGCGCAAGAAGGACTCCCGGGAAAAGGGCGAGATCGCCCGTTCCAAGGAGCTCAACACCCTGGCGATCATGCTGGCGGGGGCGGGCGGTCTGCTGGTGTACGGCGGTGGTCTGGCTCAGGACCTGCTGGAAATCATGCGTTTGAATTTCTCCTTGCCCCGGGAGGTGCTGCTCAGCCCCGGGAGCATGGGGCTGTACCTGCTGCACTCGGGCAAGATTGCCATCCTGGCGGTGCAGCCGGTGCTGCTGACCTTGCTGCTGGCGGCCATTATCGGCCCGATTTCCCTGGGGGGCTGGCTGTTCGCCGGCAAGAGCCTGGCGCCCAAGTTCAGTCGGATGAACCCGGCCAATGGCCTGAAACGGATGTTTTCTCCTACGGCGCTGATTGAGCTGCTCAAGGCCCTGGCCAAGTTCGGTCTGGTGCTGTTCGTGGCGCTTTCGGTGTTGTCATCGGACATTGACGACCTGCTGCGGATCGCTCACGAACCCCTTGAGCTGGCGATTATCCACAGTGTCCAGGTGGTGGGCTGGAGCACCTTGTGGATGGCGTGTGGGCTGATCCTGATCGCCGCGGTGGATGTGCCGGTGCAGATCTATCAGGCCCACAAGAAGCTGTTGATGACCAAGCAGGAAGTGCGTGACGAGCACAAGGACCAGGAGGGGCGGCCGGAGGTCAAGCAGCGGATTCGCCAGACTCAGCGCGAGATGTCCCAGCGGCGGATGATGGCGGCGATTCCCGAAGCCGACGTGGTCATCACCAACCCGACCCACTACGCCGTGGCGCTCAAGTACGACGCCGAGAAGGGCGGGGCGCCGGTGCTGCTGGCCAAGGGCAGCGATTTCCTGGCCTTGAAGATCCGCGAGATTGCCGTGGCCCACGAAGTGATGCTGCTGGAGTCCCCGGCCCTGGCGCGTTCGATCTACTACTCCACCGAGCTTGAGGAGGAGATTCCGGCGGGGCTGTATCTGGCGGTGGCTCAGGTCCTGGCCTACGTCTACCAGATCCGCCAGCATCGCGCGGGCAAGGGCAAGCGCCCCGATCCGCTCAAAGACCTGCCGATTCCGCCGGACTTGCGGCGTGACACGGCCGGCAAACAGTCCCCCGGCGGCCCCGTCGAGCCTCTCTAGGTCAGGCATCCGGGCGCAGGCTTGCCGGCGAACAGGCCCAGCTTTAGTCAGAAAAATGGCTAATTGCCATTATCTGACCCTGTAACCCTGGTGCCTGTAGCCGAGCTGGCGTCATCCCTCTTGCCGATCAGGGCGGCCTCGCGTTCCTGTCCTTCGATGTCCGGGCTGCTTGAGGTTCGGGGCGCGATTGCACTGCTGCGGCAAAGTTGGAAGGCTTCTTGCAGTACCAGCCCCGTGCCGCTTCAGGCGTCAAAAGTTTGCTTTACGGAACGGGGTAAATCGGTGGATCGCTCTCAGTTAATCAGCACGGCTCGCAGTAACCTGGCTGACCTCGGTCGAGGCAACCTGGGTGTACCGGTGCTGCTGTTGGTCATGCTGGCCATGATGATGCTGCCGGTGCCGGCGTTCCTGCTGGACGTGTTCTTCACCTTCAACATTGCCCTGTCGATCGTGGTCCTGCTGGTCTGCGTGTATGCCCTGCGGCCGCTGGATTTCGCCGTGTTCCCCACCATCCTGCTGGTGGCCACACTGTTGCGACTGGCGCTCAACGTGGCCTCGACCCGGGTGGTGATGCTCCACGGCCAGGAGGGCCATGCCGCCGCCGGCAAGGTGATCCAGGCCTTCGGTGAGGTGGTGATCGGCGGTAACTACGTGGTCGGTATCGTGGTTTTCGCGATCCTCATGATCATCAACTTCGTGGTCGTGACCAAGGGTGCCGGGCGGATCTCTGAGGTGAGCGCACGCTTCACCCTGGATGCCATGCCTGGTAAGCAGATGGCCATCGACGCCGACCTCAACGCCGGCCTGATCGACCAGAACCAGGCCAAGCTGCGCCGTCTGGAAGTGGCCCAGGAGGCCGAGTTCTACGGCTCCATGGACGGTGCCAGCAAGTTTGTCCGCGGTGACGCCATCGCCGGTCTGCTGATCCTCTTCATCAACCTGATCGGCGGTATGGCGGTCGGTATCTTCCAGCACAACATGAGCTTTGCCGATGCCGGCAAGGTCTATGCCTTGCTGACCATCGGTGACGGTTTGGTGGCGCAGTTGCCATCGCTGTTGCTGTCCACCGCGGCGGCCATCATGGTCACCCGGGCTTCGGGTTCCGAAGAGATGGGCAAGCAGATCAATCGGCAGATGTTCGCTTCGCCCAAGGCGCTGGCGGTGGCTGCGGGCCTGATGGCGGTGATGGGGCTGGTGCCGGGCATGCCACACTTCTCCTTCCTGAGCCTGGCGGCCGTGGCCGGTGGCGCGGCGTACCTGGTCTGGAGAAAGCAGAATCAGGTCAAGGTCAAGGCGCAGGAAGAGATCCAGCGTCAGCAGGACCTGCTGCCGTCTCCGGCCCGGGCCATGGAAACCAAGGAGCTGGGCTGGGACGACGTCACTCCGATCGACATGATCGGCCTGGAAGTGGGTTATCGCTTGATTCCCCTGGTGGATCGCAACCAGGGTGGACAGCTGTTGGCGCGGATCAAGGGGGTGCGCAAGAAGCTGTCCCAGGACCTGGGCTTCCTCATGCCTACCGTGCATATCCGCGACAACCTCGATCTGGCCCCTAGTGCCTATCGCCTGACGCTGATGGGGGTAATCCTGGCCGAGGCCGAGATCTACCCGGATCGCGAGCTGGCGATCAACCCGGGGCAGGTCTACGGCACCCTCAATGGCATTTCGGCCCGGGACCCGGCGTTCGGCCTGGAGGCGGTGTGGATCGAGATCAGTCAGCGGCCCCAGGCGCAGTCCCTGGGCTATACCGTGGTCGACGCCAGTACCGTGGTCGCCACTCACTTGAACCAGATTCTGTACAAGCACTCCAGTGAACTGATCGGCCACGAAGAGGTCCAGCAATTGCTCCAGGTGCTGGCCAAGGGCTCGCCAAAGCTGGCGGAGGAGCTGGTGCCGGGGGTGCTGTCGTTGTCGCAGTTGCTCAAGGTGCTGCAGGCGCTGCTGGCCGAACAGGTGCCGGTGCGGGACATTCGCAGCATTGCCGAGGCCATCGCCAACAATGCCGCCAAGAGTCAAGATACTGCCGCTTTGGTCGCGGCGGTTCGTGTCGGACTGTCCCGCGCAATCGTCCAAAGCATTGTAGGCACTGAGTCTGAGCTGCCTGTGATCACCTTGGAGCCAAGGTTGGAACAAATTTTGCTCAGCAGTTTGCAGAAGGCAGGACAAGGCCAGGAAGAAGGCGTTCTGCTGGAGCCAAGCATGGCTGAGAAGCTGCAACGTTCGCTGATCGAGGCGGCGCAGCGTCAAGAGATGCAAGGTCAACCGGTGATTCTGTTGGTAGCGGGTCCGGTCCGCGCCATGCTTTCGCGGTTCGGGCGTCTCGCCGTTCCAGGTTTGCATGTGCTGGCGTACCAGGAAATTCCCGACAACAAGCAAGTGACCATCGTTGCGACAGTAGGGCCCAACGGCTGAGGTAGTGGGTTATGCAAGTTAAGCGTTTTTTCGCCGCCGATATGCGTCAGGCCATGAAACTGGTTCGTGATGAGTTGGGCGCTGAAGCTGCCATCATCGGCAACCGGCGGATTGCCGGTGGGGTCGAGCTGACGGCTGCGCTGGATTACAAGTTGTCGGCCCTGTCGCCGCGGGTTCCGAACATGGAGCTTGAGGACGAGTTGCGCAAGACTCAGTCGCGGATCGTTACTGCCCAGGCCGAACTGAGCCTGCGGGGCGAGGGCGACACTGCCTCGATCACCAATCGCCAGCTGTTCGCCGGCCTGCCGCTCACTGCTGCCGAACCGCTGATCGAGCCGACCCTGACCGAGCGTCCACGCCCGGCCCCGGCGCCAGCCGCGCCGGTTGCAGATTCCCGTGCGCTGGACTCGATGCGTTTCGAGCTCAACGGCCTGCGCGAACTGCTGGAAGTGCAGCTCGGTTCCCTGGCCTGGAGTCAATTGCAGGGCAGTCGTCCTGAGCAGGCCAACCTCTGGCGCCGTCTGCAGCGCATCGGCCTGTCCGGTCCGCTGGCCCGTGATCTGCTGGCACTGATCACGGATATCGACGAGCCCCGCCAGGCCTGGCGCATGCTGCTGGCGCACCTGGCGCGGATGATCCTGACGCCGGAAGTCGAGCCTCTGGAAGAAGGTGGCGTGATCGCCATGGTCGGCCCCGCCGGCATGGGCAAGACCACCACCCTGGCCAAGTTGGCGGCGCGCTATGTACTCAAGTACGGCGCACAGAACATTGCCCTGGTCAGCATGGACAGCTTCCGTATCGGTGCCCAGGAACAGCTCAAGACGTTGGGGCGTATCCTCAATGTCTCGGTGACCCATGTCGATCCTGGGCAGTCACTGGCCCAGGCTCTGGATCCACTGTTGCGCAAGCGCGTAGTGTTGATCGACACCGCCGGCCTGCAGGCCAGCGATCCGGCATTGCGCATGCAACTGGAAAGCCTGGCCGGTCGCGGAATCCGGGCTAAGAACTATCTGGTGCTGGCGACCACCAGCCAGAAGCAGGTGCTGACCGCCGCCTACCACAGCTACAAGCGCTGTGGTCTGGCCGGCTGCATCCTGACCAAGCTGGATGAAACAGCCAGCCTTGGCGAGGTCTTGAGCCTGGCCATCAGTCATGAATTGCCGGTCGCCTATCTGACCGATGGTCCGCGGATTCCTGACGACCTGCATCTGCCTCGCCGGCATCAGCTGGTGAGCCGTGCAGTGAGCGTGCAGATGCAAGAGGAGCCCAGCGAAGAAGCCATGGCCGACATGTTCGCTGATCTCTACCACAGTCCGGCCAAGCGGGTCGGCTGAGTTAGACATGAAAAGATTGCAGTGTATCTACATCGATGGTCTGCCATGCATTGTTCCAACGGTGAACGCGCAGCCAGTTATGTGGCCCCGTCTAAGTAAGACAAGGTAAAGAAAGAACATGGGCAGCATGCATCCCGTACAGGTGATTGCGGTGACCGGCGGCAAGGGTGGCGTCGGCAAGACTAATGTGTCAGTGAACTTGTCCCTGGCTCTGGCTGAGCTCGGCCGGCGGGTCTTGCTGCTGGATGCCGACTTGGGACTGGCCAACGTCGATGTCCTGCTGGGCCTGACACCCAAGCGCACCCTGGCGGATGTCATCGAAGGGCGCTGTGAGCTGCGTGATGTGCTGCTCCAGGGGCCTGGCGGTATCCGTATCGTCCCGGCCGCCTCCGGCACCCAGAGCATGGTGCACCTGAGTCCGGCCCAGCACGCCGGCCTGATCCAGGCCTTCAGCGACATCGGCGACAACCTCGATGTGCTGGTGATCGACACCGCTGCGGGTATTGGTGACTCGGTAGTCAGTTTCGTCCGCGCGGCCCAGGAAGTGTTGCTGGTGGTCTGCGACGAACCGACTTCGATCACCGATGCCTATGCGCTGATCAAGTTGCTCAACCGCGACTACGGCATGAACCGTTTCCGGGTCCTGGCCAACATGGCCCAAAGCCCTCAGGAAGGGCGCAACCTGTTTGCAAAATTGACCAAGGTCACGGATCGCTTTCTGGACGTGGCCTTACAATACGTCGGCGCAGTTCCCTACGACGAAAGCGTGCGCAAGGCCGTGCAAAAGCAGCGTGCGGTCTATGAAGCCTTTCCTCGTTCGAAGTGTGCATTGGCGTTCAAGGCCATCGCGCAAAAAGTCGATACCTGGCCGTTGCCGGCGAACCCTCGCGGGCATCTGGAGTTTTTTGTCGAGCGCCTGGTGCATCAAACAGCGGGACCGGTGCTATGACTGCCAGCGGCTACAACCTCTACAAGAAGTCGGCGCGTGACAGCCAATACGAATTGATCGAGCGCTACGCGCCTCTGGTCAAGCGCATTGCCTATCACCTGCTGGCGCGGTTGCCGGCCAGTGTTCAGGTGGAAGACCTGATTCAGGCCGGGATGATCGGTTTGCTCGAAGTGTCGACCAAGTACGACGCGAGCAAGGGGGCGAGTTTCGAAACCTACGCGGGTATCCGTATCCGCGGGGCGATGCTCGACGAGGTTCGCAAAGGCGACTGGGCACCGCGTTCGGTGCACCGTAATACACGCATGGTCAGTGATGCCATTCGTGCAATTGAAGCTAAAACCGGTCGTGACGCTAAAGATCATGAAGTTGCGGCCGAACTTCAATTGAGTCTCGACGATTATTACGGGATTTTGAACGACACCTTGGGCAGCCGCCTGTTCAGTTTCGACGACCTGTTGCAGGACGGCGAACATGAAGGGCTGCATGAGGATGGCGCCAGTGCTCATCTCGAGCCGTCACGGGACCTGGAGGATGAACGCTTCCAGGCCGCCTTGGCGGATGCGATTGCCAATTTGCCGGAGCGCGAGCGACTGGTGTTGGCGCTGTACTACGACGAAGAGCTGAATCTCAAGGAAATCGGTGAGGTCCTGGGGGTCAGCGAATCGCGGGTCAGCCAGTTACACAGCCAGTGCGCGGCCCGTTTGCGGGGGCGTTTGGGGGAGTGGCGAGCGCGCTGACAGGCAGTGTGGGGACACTGCGATCGGGACCGGTAAGGCAAGCGCTGCGCCGGTCTTGCGGTGTGTGCTCCATGCAGTCGTTGTGTGTTATGCCGAATTGATTGAATGGCGCGTTCAGGTGCTGGATGCGTTTAAGACTGCTTGGAGGTCGAATTGGACAAGAACATGAAAATCCTCATCGTTGATGACTTTTCAACGATGCGGCGGATCATAAAAAACCTGTTGCGTGATCTGGGTTTCACCAACACGGTCGAGGCCGACGATGGCACTACTGCCATTCCGGTACTCAACAGCGGGAGCATCGACTTTCTGGTAACGGACTGGAACATGCCAGGCATGACCGGTATCGACCTGCTGCGTCACGTGCGTGCCGATGAAAAGCTCAAGCACCTGCCGGTGTTGATGGTGACTGCGGAAGCCAAGCGCGAGCAGATCATCGAAGCTGCCCAGGCCGGCGTAAACGGCTATGTAGTCAAACCATTCACGGCTCAGGCGTTGAAAGAGAAGATCGAAAAGATCTTCGAACGCATCGGTTGATGTACGTAGCCATTCCGCCACGGGGGAGCTATGGAGCATAACGAATCTTCACTGGGCGACTTTGAGTCGACCCTGAAAAAACATGCACTGGAACTGGTCGAGAGCCTGGAAAAGGGCAAGTTCGGCGACGCTGTGCAATTGATCCATGAGCTCAATCAGACCCGTGACCGCGGCCTGTATCAGGAAGTGGGCAAGCTCACCCGCGAGCTGCATAGCGCGATCGTCAATTTCCAGATTGACCCGCACATGCCGCAAGCCGAGGAAGTTTCACAGATCACGGATGCCACTGAGCGCCTGTCCTATGTGGTCCGGCTCACGGAAGCCGCCGCCAACCGCACCATGGACCTGGTAGAGAGCAGCACCCCGCTGGTCAATGGCCTGAGCACTGAAGCCCAGGTCTTGAGCGCAGATTGGGGGCGCTTCATGCGGCGCGAGGTCGGTGCTGAAGAGTTTCGCGAACTGGCGCGCCGGGTCGACAGTTTCCTGACGCGCAGCGAGCAGGAAACCCGCACCGTTTCCGGCCACCTCAACGACATTCTGCTGGCGCAGGATTACCAGGACCTGACCGGTCAGGTGATCAAGCGTGTGACCCAGTTGGTCACGGAAGTCGAAAGCAATCTGCTCAAACTTGTCTTGATGGCCAGTCAGGTCGATCGCTTCGCCGGTATCGAACATGACCGTGAATCGATCCTCGCGGAAAAAGATCCGCAAAAACATCTCGCCAAGGGTGAAGGTCCGCAGATTCATGCCGATAAACGGGAAGACGTTGTGTCCGGTCAGGACGATGTAGACGATTTGCTTTCCAGCCTTGGATTCTAGGAGCACCCATTAATGAGCTTCGGCGCCGATGAAGAGATCCTTCAGGATTTCCTGGTTGAGGCCGGCGAGATTCTAGAGCAACTGTCCGAACAACTGGTCGAGCTGGAAAGCCGACCGGATGATGCGGACCTGCTCAATGCAATTTTTCGCGGTTTTCACACTGTTAAAGGGGGCGCCGGCTTCCTCCAGCTCAATGAGCTGGTGGAGTGCTGTCACATTGCCGAGAACGTCTTCGACATCCTGCGCAAGGGTGAGCGACGGGTTGATTCGGAACTGATGGACGTGGTGCTTGAGGCGCTGGACGCGGTGAACGGCATGTTCAGCCAGGTCCGTGAGCGCACCGAAATCACTGCGGCGACACCGGAACTGCTGGCCGCGTTGGCGCGGCTGGCCGAGCCTGCCGGGGCCGAACCCGCAGCGCCGGTGGTCGAGGAAGTGGCCGAAGCCGCTGTCGAGCCTGAGCCCGAGGTCGAGGCCCCGTCAGGGGATATCACCGATAACGAATTCGAACTCTTGCTCGACTCGCTGAATGCCGCCAAGGCCGACGCCGAGGCCGCACCTGCTGCCGCGCCGGTGGCCGAGGGCGAGCCCGCCAGCGACGAGATCACCGATGCCGAGTTCGAGTCCCTGCTGGATCAGTTGCATGGCAAGGGGCAGTTCGCTCCCGATGCCGTAGCTCCCGCAGCGCCTGCTGCCGCTGGCGCTGCCGCGGCTGGCGACGAAATCACCGATGACGAATTTGAAGCCCTGCTGGACCAGTTGCATGGCAAGGGCAACTTTGCCGTGGACGCACTGGAGTCCGCGGTGGCCGCGGTGCCTGCCGCGCCGGCGCCAAGCGCTGCGGCGGCCGGTAGCGACCTGATCACCGATCACGAATTCGAATCCCTGCTGGATGAGCTGCACGGCAAGGGCAAGTTCTCTGAAACTCCGGGTGCGGCCAAACCTGCAGCGGCAGTTGCGGCGGCACCGGCTGCGGCAACCAGCGCCGCCGTCGCCAAACCCGTGGCGAAGAAGCCTGAAGCCAAGGCCGAGGCGCCAAAACCGGCAGCGGCTGCAGCGCCGGCACCGGCTCGCGCCGCAGCGGCGCCGCCAGCGGAAAAGCCTGCCAGCGAAGCGGAAACCACGGTGCGGGTCGATACCGCGCGCCTGGACGAAATCATGAACATGGTGGGCGAGCTGGTGCTGGTGCGTAACCGTCTGGTGCGCCTGGGCCTGAACAGCGGCGACGAAGCCATGTCCAAGGCGGTGTCGAACCTGGACGTGGTGACCGCCGACCTGCAGACCGCGGTGATGAAGACCCGCATGCAGCCGATCAAGAAGGTGTTCGGGCGCTTCCCGCGTCTGGTTCGCGACCTGGCTCGGCAGCTCAAGAAAGAGATCAACCTGGAACTGGTGGGGGAGGAAACCGACCTCGACAAGAACCTGGTAGAGGCCCTGGCCGACCCGCTGGTGCACTTGGTGCGCAACGCGGTGGACCACGGCATCGAGTCGCCGGAAGAGCGCGAAGCCTCGGGCAAGGCCCGTGGCGGCAAGGTGGTGCTGGCGGCGGAGCAGGAAGGTGACCACATCCTCCTGTCGATTTCCGACGATGGCAAGGGCATGGACCCCAACGTTCTACGCGCCATCGCCGTCAAGCGCGGCGTGATGGACAAGGACGCCGCCGACCGCCTGAGCGATACCGAGTGCTACAACCTGATCTTCGCCCCGGGCTTCTCCACCAAGACCGAGATCTCCGACGTCTCCGGCCGTGGTGTGGGCATGGACGTGGTGAAGACCAAGATTTCCCAGCTCAATGGCTCGATCAACATCTACTCGACCAAGGGCCAGGGTTCGAAGATCGTCATCAAGGTGCCGTTGACCCTGGCGATCATGCCGACCCTGATGGTGATGCTGGGCAACCAGGCGTTCGCCTTCCCGTTGGTCAACGTCAACGAAATCTTCCACCTCGACCTGTCCCGCACCAATGTGGTGGACGGCCAGGAAGTGGTGATCGTGCGTGACAAGGCATTGCCCCTGTTCTACCTCAAGCGCTGGCTGGTCAGTTCCGCGGCTCATGAAGAGCAGCGTGAAGGCCACGTAGTGATCCTTTCGGTGGGCACCCAACGGATCGGCTTTGTCGTCGATCAGTTGGTGGGCCAGGAAGAAGTGGTCATCAAGCCCTTGGGCAAAATGCTTCAGGGAACCCCGGGCATGTCCGGCGCCACCATTACCGGTGACGGCCGCATCGCTCTGATTCTCGATGTTCCGAGCATGCTCAAGCGTTACGCCGCACGGCGTATTTGATTCGGCGGGGAGGGGCGGTTGGCCTCGCCCCACCTAACGGAGTGTTTATGGCAGTCAAAGTCCTGGTGGTGGACGATTCGGGTTTTTTCCGCCGCCGCGTCTCGGAAATTCTTTCAGCGGATTCGAGTATCCAGGTCGTCGGTACGGCGACCAACGGTAAAGAGGCGATCGATCAGGCCCTGGCGCTCAAGCCGGACGTGATCACCATGGACTACGAGATGCCGATGATGGATGGCATCACCGCAGTGCGGCATATCATGCAGCGCTGCCCGACGCCGGTCCTGATGTTCTCTTCCCTGACCCATGAAGGCGCTCGAGTGACCCTCGATGCGCTGGATGCCGGGGCCGTGGATTTCCTGCCGAAAAATTTCGAAGACATCTCGCGCAATCCCGAGAAGGTCAAGCAACTGCTGTGCGAGAAAGTCCACAGCATCTCGCGCAGCAATCGTCGTTTCAGCAGCTACAGCACCCCGGCGCCGCAACCGACCGCACCGACTGCACCAGCTCCGACCCCGTCGAGCTTCGGCAGTGCACGCCCGGCGCCAGCACCGGCTCCGGTCCGTGCTTCGGCAGCGGCTGCAGGTCCGGCATCGCCGGCGCCCAAGCGCAAGGCCTACAAGCTGGTGGCGATCGGTACGTCCACCGGTGGCCCGGTGGCCTTGCAGCGGGTCCTGACCCAGCTGCCGGCCAACTTCCCGGCCCCTATCGTGCTGATCCAGCACATGCCGGCGGCGTTCACCAAGGCCTTTGCCGAGCGTCTGGACAAGCTCTGCCGCATCAGCGTCAAGGAAGCCGAGGATGGCGACATCCTGCGTCCAGGCCTGGCGCTGCTGGCGCCGGGCGGCAAGCAGATGATGATCGACGGTCGTGGCGCGGTGAAGATTCTTCCCGGCGACGAGCGTCTGAACTACAAGCCGTGCGTGGACATCACCTTCGGTTCTGCGGCCAAGTCCTACAGCGACAAAGTTCTGGCGGTGGTACTCACCGGCATGGGCGCTGACGGTCGTGAAGGTGCGCGCCTGCTCAAGCAGGGCGGCAGCGCGGTCTGGGCCCAGGATGAAGCCAGCTGCGTGATCTATGGCATGCCCATGGCCATCGTCAAGGCCAACCTGGCAGACGCGGTGTACAGCCTGGATGACATCGGCCGGCATCTGGTCGAGGCCTGCCTCTGATGGATGTGCTCAGCCTAATCGGGATCATCATGGCGTTTGTCGCCATCATCGGTGGCAACTACCTGGAAGGTGGTCACCTGTCGGCACTGGCCAACGGCCCAGCCGCGCTGATCGTGCTCGGCGGCACCATTGGTGCTGCCTTGTTGCAGTCGCCGTTGAGCGCTTTCAAGCGAGCCATGCAGATCCTGGTGTGGATCCTGTTTCCGCCTCGGGTCGATCTGCCCGGCGGCATCGACCGGGTGGTCAACTGGAGCCTGACCGCGCGCAAGGAGGGCCTGCTGGGCCTGGAAGGCGTGGCGGATGCCGAACCGGACACCTATTCGCGCAAAGGCCTGCAACTGCTGGTGGACGGCGCCGAGCCGGAAGCCATCCGCAGCATCCTCGAGGTGGATTTCTACACTCAGGAAAGCCGTGATATCGAGGCCGCCAAGGTCTTCGAGAGCATGGGCGGCTATGCGCCGACCATCGGCATCATCGGTGCGGTCATGGGGCTGATTCACGTGATGGGCAACCTGGCCGATCCGTCCCAGCTGGGTAGCGGCATTGCCGTGGCCTTCGTCGCCACCATCTATGGTGTGGCCAGTGCCAACCTGGTGCTGTTGCCGATCGCCGCCAAGCTGAAATCCATTGCCCTGCGCCAGTCGCGTTACCGGGAAATGCTGCTCGAAGGCATCCTGTCGATCGCCGAAGGCGAAAACCCCCGCTCCATCGAGCTGAAGCTGCAAGGCTTCATGGACTGATTATGGCCCGTCGTCGCCAGCAAGAAGAACACGTCAACCATGAGCGCTGGTTGGTTTCCTACGCCGACTTCATCACCTTGCTGTTCGCGTTTTTTGTGGTCATGTACTCGATTTCCTCGATCAACGAGGGCAAGTACAAGGTGATTTCCGAAGCCTTGATCGGGGTCTTCACCGACTCCGATCGCAGCCTCAAGCCGATTCCCATCGGTGATGAGCGGCCCAGGACCGTGACCCCGGCCAAGCCTCTGGTCAAGGACAGCGAGCAGGTCGACGCCGGGATTTCCGCTGGCAGCGATCCGCTCAAGAGCATCGCCGATGACATCAGCGCGGCCTTTGGCGATCTGATCAGCTCGAACCAGATGACCGTGCGCGGCAACGAGTTGTGGGTGGAGATCGAACTCAACTCCAGCCTGTTGTTCGGCAGTGGCGACGCCATGCCCAGCGACCAGGCGTTCACCATCATCGACAAGGTGGCGAAGATCCTCAAACCCTTCGACAACCCGATCCATGTCGAGGGCTTCACCGACAATCAGCCGATCCAGACCGCGCAATACCCGACCAACTGGGAGCTGTCCTCGGCCCGCTCGGCGAGCATCGTGCGCATGCTGGCGATGCAGGGTGTCAATCCGGCACGGATGGCCTCCGTGGGCTATGGCGAGTTCCAGCCGGTGGCCAACAACGCCACTGCCGAAGGCCGGGCGCGCAATCGGCGGGTGGTGCTGGTGGTGTCGCGCAATCTCGATGTGCGGCGCAGCCTGACCGGTACCGGCACCGCCAATGCAACACCGGATGCGGCACTCAAGCGTGCTGGCACCGCCAATGCAACACCGGATGCGGCACTCAAGCGTGCTGGCACACAAACTGCACCAACCCCGGTTAAAACGCCGGTACAGGGAAGCGCCGTCAATTCTCCGTCACCCGCTTTGTAACTTAGCGCTATGTCTCGCCCTGCTGTGGCTGGGCGGGAGGAACCAACCGAATGAGAGTCTGGGCAGTCGCCAATCAAAAGGGTGGTGTTGGTAAAACCACCAGTTCCATCGCTTTAGCCGGCTTGCTGGCCGAGGCGGGCAAGCGCGTGGTCGTGGTCGATCTCGACCCCCACGGTTCCATGACCAGCTACTTCGGCTACGACCCGGACAGCCTGGAGCACAGCAGCTACGATCTGTTCCTGCACAAGGGCAACGTGCCCCAGGACCTGCCGGGCCAACTGCTGCTGGGCACCAGCCATGAACAGATTTCCCTGTTGCCGTCGAGCACCGCCCTGGCCACCCTTGAGCGCCAGTCGCCGGGGCAGAGCGGCCTGGGCCTGGTGATCGCCAAGAGCCTGGCGCAGCTGTGGCAGGACTTCGACTACGCAGTGATCGACAGCCCGCCGCTGCTCGGCGTGTTGATGGTCAACGCCCTGGCGGCCAGCCAGCAGTTGGTGATTCCGGTGCAGACCGAACACCTGGCGGTCAAGGGCCTGGAGCGCATGGTCAACACTCTGGCCATGGTCAACCGCTCGCGCAAGCAACCACTGCCGTTCAGCATTGTGCCGACCCTGTTCGATCGACGGACCCAGGCGTCCCTGGGCACGCTGCGGATTCTGCGGGACAAGTTTCCCGAGGAAATCTGGCAAGGCTATATCCCGGTGGATACCCGCCTGCGGGACGCCAGCCGGGCAGGGGTCACCCCCTCCCAGTTCGATGGCAAGAGTCGCGGCGTACTGGCCTACAAGGCCTTGCTCAAGCACTTGCTGGCCCAGCAACTCGTGGCGCAGGTGGCTTGACGTGAAGGCTTATTCAAGTCGCCCGACGGCCTGGCCGATAACCTCCACAGGTCAATGTGTCGGGGTTTTCGCGTGGGTATCCTTATGAACCGTCCTCTGGATATCAAGAGCCGGCCCCAGCTGGCGCTGCAGTCGTACCTGGACGCTTTGCTGCAGGATGCCACCGAAGAAGAACTGGTTCCGGAGCCCGCAGTTGCGGTTGCCGTCGAGGTTGCGCCGCCAGCTTTGCTGGTCACGTCCGAGGCCGGTAGCGAAGTGCTGGACGAATTCCAGGCAGCAGTGTTGGAAGAGCAGGCGCGGGATGCGTTGCTTCAGCAGCAGGCGGCTCCTCTCGCCCGGGCGGCGGAGCCGATGCCGGCGCCAGCCGTTCTGGAAGCGCCGCCGCCGGTGCTGACCTCGATCTCCCCCGTGGTGCCGATGCTTCAAGCGCTGGTGCCGCCGGTGGTCGAAGTGCACCTGCCACCCAGCAATACACCACCGCCGGTCATCGGCAGCGACCGTCCCAGCTGGGCCGCGGAACCTTTCGAATGCCTGTTGTTCGATGTTGCCGGCCTGACCCTGGCGGTGCCGCTGGTGTGCCTGGGTTCGATCTATTCTCTGGCGGGACAGGAACTCACGCCGCTGTTCGGTCAGCCGGAGTGGTTCCTCGGTATCCTGCCGAGCCAGGCCGGCAACCTGAAAGTGCTGGATACCGCCCGTTGGGTCATGCCGGATCGTTACCGCGATGATTTCCGCCAGGGCCTGCAGTACGTAATCTCGGTCCAGGGCTATGAGTGGGGGTTGGCGGTGCATCAGGTCAGCCGTTCGTTGCGCCTGGACCCCAATGAAATCAAGTGGCGCAGTCATCGTGGCCAACGCCCGTGGCTCGCCGGCACCGTGATCGAACACATGTGCGCCTTGCTCGACGTGGCCGAACTGGCGGAGTTGATCGCCACCGGTGGTGCCAAGCAGCTGGCTATCAGTCAAGCGGCGCACAAGCCGAAGTGAAGCAAACACAGGCGGCGTCCATTGGGCGCAGCCACACAGAACACACACCGTTTTCAACGGTTTTTTGAGGGGTCAGGGTATGAATAAGTCGTCGTCTGCACAGGGTTCCGAAGATCCGATCCTGCAATGGGTCACCTTCAAGCTGGATAACGAGTCCTACGGCATCAACGTGATGCGCGTCCAGGAAGTGCTGCGCTACACCGAGATCGCTCCGGTGCCGGGTGCTCCGAGCTACGTGCTGGGGATCATCAACCTGCGCGGCAACGTGGTCACGGTAATCGATACCCGCCAGCGTTTCGGCCTGGTGCCCACCGAAGTCAATGACAACACCCGGATTGTCATCATCGAAGCCGACAAGCAAGTGGTCGGGATCATGGTCGACAGCGTGGCGGAAGTGGTTTACCTGCGTCAGTCGGAAGTCGAAACCGCACCGAATGTCGGTAACGAAGAGTCGGCCAAGTTCATTCAGGGCGTCTGCAACAAGAACGGCGAACTGCTGATTCTGGTCGAGCTGGACAAGATGATGAGCGAAGAGGAATGGTCGGAACTGGAGAGTATCTGATTGATCCTCGAGGTAGCGGTGATTGTCCTGGCGATCCTCTGGGTCGCCACTGTGGCGCTGTTTCTGTCGTACACCCGCAATCAGCGGCAGATCGCCGCCCAGCAAGCCGAAGGCGATGCCGTGCGCGATCAGCGGATCAAGGAGCTGGCCAAGCGCGTCGACCATTACCAGAACGGTACGGTGCGCATGGGCGAGGATCTGCATGAACTGCGAGCGGTGGTAGCGCCGTTGCCAGACAAACTGGCCCAGCTGGAGCAGCGTGACCCCTCCAGCCTGTCCTTCGCCCAGGCCGCGCGCCTGGTGGGCATGGGCGCCAGCGTCGACGAACTGACCCAGTCCTGCGGCTTGACCCAGGCCGAGGCGGAACTGGTCAGCAAGCTGCACAAAGGTTGAAGCGCAGCTTCAAGTCGCAAGCTGCAAGCTGCAAGTTTCCAGCTTGAAGCTTGCGGCTTACAGCTCGTAACCGTCCCCTGTGATGTCTTTCTCCTGTTCCACCTGATGCGGATCATGTCCGGCCGGGAATTTGCCCTTGAGGTTCCAGGCGAAGGCGATGATTTCGGCAATGGTCCGGTACAGCTCCGGCGGAATGCTCTCGCCCAACTCCAGGCGTGCCAGGAGCTTCACCAGTTCGGCGTTCTCATAGATCGGCACTTCATGGTCCCGAGCGATCTTCAGGATGGCTTCGGCCAGTGCATCGTCGCCCTTGGCGGTGAGGGTCGGGGCTTGCTGGCCGTCGTACTTGAGGGCAATGGCCTGGCGTGGTGGCGGAGAGTGTTTCATGCGGTTTCGTCGACCCAGCGTTGTTCCAATCGGGTTTGCGGGCCCCGGGGCGGGACGCCCAGGTGGCAGTCCAGATCGCCGACATCCAGCCCCGCGGCCAGCAGGCGTTCACGCAGGTTGCCCAGGTGGCTCTCGATCAGGCCTGCCGTGTAGGGACGCTCGGCCCACAGCTGGCTGGACAGGCGTCCTTGAATCAGTTGCGCCTGGACCTGCAGCGGCCCCAGCGGGTCGAGGTCGAACGCCAGGTCGACCCGCCACAGCGCTTGTTTGACCGGGCGCTCGTCACGCTTGTGCGACGGTTCTGGTTCGGGTTCCTGCGTTTCTTCCCGTTGCAGCTTGACCTGCAAGGGCACGATGTCTTGCAGATTGCGCATGGGGATTTCCAATTGCCAGGTGGTCAGTTGCCGGCCATCGTCGGTCAGGCCGCTCTGTTCCAGGCTCGCCAATTGGTGGCTTTGCAGGCGTGATACCGCGGCGGCGGCCAGGCGCAGCAAATGTTGCAGGTCACCTTCGCCATCCAGGCTTTGCAGCAGTCGCTGTGGCAGTGGGAAGCCGCCGGGCGAGGTCTTGGCGCTGACCTGGCCGAGGGTGCCCAGGGCGCTGCGTACAAAGCTCGGCAGCGATTGCGCCAGGGTGTTGGCGGCGATGATTGCGTTGAAGCTGCTGGAGGAGGGCAGTCCCGGGGTCAGCTGGGCGATCAGGCGCAGCAGGTCGCCCTTCAGGTCGGGCGCCTGAGCGGGATTGGCTCCGGCCAGCAGCTTGGCTTCCAGGAACAGACCGCTGCCCAGCAGGGCCTGGGCCACTCCGCGCGAGGTGCTCAACTGTTGCTGGTCCGGCAGACCGGCCAGCAAGCGCTCCACGGCGGCCCGCAGGTCGGCCGATGACGTGGACAGTTCGCTGTCGGCGGGCAGGTTCTGCAGGAGGTTGATCAGCCCGCTCAGGGAGCCCTGGCGGCTTTGCTGGCTGGCCAGTTGTGCGGCGATGGCCAGTTGCTCCTGGCGGTTGCCCAGGGGGACGAAGTTCAGGGTCTGCGCATCCGCCACCAGGGCGCTGAGCAGGCTGCCGATACGCAGCGGCTGCGGGCTGTCGATGCTCAAGGTGGCGCCGCTTTGAGCGGTATTGAGCAGGCTGACCAGCGAGCGATAGATCAGCGGCTGGTTGGTGCCCTGGGGCAGCGGCTGGCTCGTCAGGACCTTGCCCTGGAGCAGGGTGCCCGGGGGCAGTTGACTGGTGTCCAGGCGAGTCAGGGCAGCGACGTTGGAGGCAATGGCCTGCTGCACGGTGATCGCCAGGTTGCCGGCCGAAGGCTGGATCACCGCCAGGCTGGTGCCCTGGGGCAAGGGCTGGCTGCTGGTGGCCTGCACGGTGGTTTGCCGGCCGTTGTCCAGGGTCACCTTGAGCAGCAGCTGGAAGGTCTGGTCGGTCTGCTTGAGCGACAGCACTTCGGCCTTGGCGCTCTGGCCGGCGGCAATCAAGCCTTCCAGGGGCGGCACCAGCTTGAGCAGTTCGCCGCTGATCGGCTGAGGGCGCAAGGGGCCGGGAGCGGGCACCTGGGGCAGTGGCAGGATGTTTATTTCGCCTGTCATTCGGACACAACCTGTGGAAATTAGCCCTCTTTAGAGTAGGGCTTCGCATGTATAATGCCGCCCGTCTTTGGGGGAGTGGGGAAAACATTGCAAATGTTTGACGCAGCTCTCTAGAACAGGCCGCCAATGCATTTATCCTGCATCCCTTTAACGGCCGCTCCACTGCCGACTTGAACCCGTAAAGGCCCACCATCCCTTGACCAGCCCTCTTCTTGAAGCCGTAGCACTCTCTTGCGAGCGCGACTGGCGGATGCTGTTTGAACACTTGGAGTTGCGTCTGACCGGCGGAGACATGGTGCAGATCAGCGGCCCCAACGGCAGTGGCAAGACCAGCTTGCTGCGCTTGCTCGCCGGCCTGATGCAACCCACCAGTGGCCAGGTACTGCTCAATGGCCAGCCCTTGCATGGCCAGCGTGCTGAACTGGCGCGCAACCTGTTGTGGATCGGCCACGCCGCCGGAATCAAGGATGTCCTGACTCCCGAGGAAAATCTCAACTGGCTCTGTGCCCTGCACCAGCGGGCCACGCGCGACGCTATCTGGCAGGCCCTGGCGGCTGTCGGCCTGCGCGGTTTCGAGGACGTCGCCTGTCACACCCTGTCCGCCGGCCAGCAGCGCCGTGTGGCCCTGGCCCGGCTGTACCTGGACGGCCCCCCGCTGTGGATCCTCGACGAACCCTTCACCGCCCTGGACAAACAGGGCGTGGCCCAGCTCGAGGAGCACCTGGCCAATCATTGCGAACGCGGCGGCATGGTGGTCCTGACCACTCACCACACTCTGGCTCGCATGCCGTCGGGCTACCGCGATCTGGACCTGGGACGGTGGGCGGCATGAGCGTATTTGCCCAATTGCTGGCCCGTGAAGCGCGCTTGCTGTTCCGACGTCCGGCGGAGCTGGCCAATCCCCTGGTGTTTTTCGCCATCGTCGTCGCACTGTTCCCATTGGCCGTGGGACCTGAGACAAATCTGTTGCAAACCTTGTCTCCGGGGCTGGTCTGGGTGGCGGCCTTATTGTCCGTCCTGCTCTCGCTAGACGGGCTTTTTCGCAGTGATTTCGAGGATGGATCCCTTGAGCAGTGGGTCCTTTCGTCGCACCCCCTGGCTCTTCTGGTTTTGGCCAAGGTACTGGCACACTGGGCCTTTTCCGGCCTGGCACTGGTATTGCTTGCACCCTTGCTGGCCTTGATGCTCGGCTTGCCTACCGCCTGCCTGCCGGTGTTGCTGCTGTCATTGCTGCTGGGCACTCCGGTGCTGAGCCTGCTGGGCGCAGTGGGCGCTGCACTGACGGTGGGGTTGAAGCGCGGTGGCTTGCTGCTGGCGTTGCTGATCCTGCCCTTGTACATCCCGGTACTGATTCTCGGCAGTGGCGCCTTGCAGGCGGCGCTGCAGGGCATGCCGGCGACAGGTTATCTGCTGTGGCTTGGGAGCCTGACCGCCCTGGCAGTGACCCTTACACCCTTTGCAATAGCTGCTGGCCTGAAGATCAGCGTCGGCGAATAATGAGGTCTGGTTGTTTTTTGACCAGTAAAGACCCTGGCTGTTCGTGAAAGCGAAGAGCAACCGTGATGGAAACAGTGAATGAACTGGACTTGGTTTCATAAGCTCGGCTCGCCTAAATGGTTCTACGGCATCAGCGGCAGGATGCTGCCCTGGCTCAGCATCGCCGCGGTGTTGCTGATTGCCGTCGGCGTGGTCTGGGGCCTGGCCTTCGCGCCGCCGGACTACCAGCAGGGCAACAGCTTTCGCATCATCTATATTCATGTTCCGGCGGCGATGCTGGCCCAGTCCTGCTACGTGATGCTGGCGGTCTGCGGCGTGGTCGGCCTGGTGTGGAAGATGAAGCTGGCGGACGTGGCGCTGCAATGCGCGGCGCCGATCGGCGCCTGGATGACCGCTGTGGCGCTGGTGACCGGGGCCATTTGGGGCAAGCCGACCTGGGGCTCATGGTGGGTCTGGGATGCACGACTTACGTCGATGTTGATCCTGCTGTTTCTGTACTTCGGTCTGATTGCCTTGGGCAACGCCATCAGCAATCGTGACAGCGCCGCCAAGGCCTGTGCGGTGCTGGCTATTGTCGGCGTGGTGAACATCCCGATCATCAAGTACTCGGTGGAGTGGTGGAACACCCTGCACCAGGGCGCAACCTTCACCCTCACCGAGAAACCGGCCATGCCGGTGGAAATGTGGCTGCCGCTGCTGCTCACCGCCTTGGGCTTCTACTGCTTCTTCGGTGCCGTGCTGTTGCTGCGCATGCGCCTGGAAGTGCTCAAGCGCGAAGCCCGGGCCAGTTGGGTCAAGGCCGAAGTCCAAGGTTGCCTGGAGAGCGTTCGATGAGTTTTGCATCCTTCAGCGACTTTCTCGCCATGGGCCATCACGGCCTGTATGTCTGGTCGGCCTATGGCATCTGCCTGGCGGTCCTGGCCGTCAACGTGGCGGAGCCGATCCTGGCCCGCAAGCGTTATCTGCAACAAGAGGCGCGTCGTCTGCGCCGGGAGAACGGTAAGTGAATCCGCTGCGTAAAAAGCGTCTTTTGATCATCCTGGCGATCCTGGTGGGCGTCGGCATCGCCGTCGGCCTGGCCCTCAGCGCGCTGAAGGAAAACATCAACCTGTTCTACACCCCGACCCAGATTGCCAACGGCGAAGCGCCGCTGGACACGCGGATTCGTGCCGGAGGCATGGTCCAGGCCGGTTCCCTGGAGCGCTCCGCCGACTCCCTGGACGTCAAGTTCGTGGTCACCGACTTCAACAAGTCGGTGACCATCACCTACCGTGGCATCCTCCCGGACCTGTTCCGCGAAGGGCAGGGCATTGTTGCCCTGGGCAAGCTCAATACCGATGGCGTGGTGGTGGCCGATGAAGTGCTGGCCAAGCACGACGAGAAGTACATGCCGCCGGAAGTCACCAAGGCGTTGAAAGACAGCGGCCAGTCGGCACCGACACCAGCCAAAGAGGGGTAAGCCATGAGTTCCGCACTGTTCATTCCTGAACTCGGCCAACTGGCGATGATCCTCGCCCTGTGCTTTGCCCTGGTCCAGGCGGTGCTGCCGCTGCTGGGGGCCTGGCGCGGCGATCGGCTGTGGATGAGCCTGGCCCAGCCGGCGGCCTGGGGGCAGTTCGCCTTCCTGGTGTTTGCCTTCGGCTGCCTGACCCATGCCTTCATGACCGACGACTTCTCGGTGGCCTATGTGGCCCACAACTCCAACAGCGCCTTGCCCTGGTACTACAAGTTCAGTGCGGTATGGGGCGCTCATGAAGGTTCGCTGCTGCTCTGGGCACTGATCCTGGGTGGCTGGACCTTCGCCGTGTCGGTGTTCTCGCGCCAGTTGCCCCAGGTGATGCTGGCCCGGGTGCTGGCGGTAATGGGCCTGATCAGCACCGGCTTCCTGTCGTTCCTGATCGTCACTTCCAACCCGTTCGCGCGGATCCTGCCGCAGGTGCCGGCCGATGGGCGTGACCTCAATCCGCTGCTGCAGGACATCGGCCTGATCGTTCATCCGCCGATGCTCTACATGGGCTATGTCGGTTTCTCGGTGGCCTTCGCCTTTGCCATCGCGGCGTTGCTGGGCGGTCGCCTGGACGCCGCCTGGGCCCGCTGGTCGCGGCCCTGGACCATTGTCGCCTGGGCCTTCCTCGGCATCGGTATCACCCTGGGCTCGTGGTGGGCCTACTACGAGCTCGGCTGGGGTGGCTGGTGGTTCTGGGACCCGGTGGAGAACGCCTCGTTCATGCCTTGGCTGGTGGGCACGGCGCTGATCCACTCCCTGGCGGTCACGGAAAAGCGCGGGGTATTCAAGAGCTGGACTGTGTTGCTGGCGATTGCGGCCTTCTCCCTCAGCCTGCTGGGGACCTTCCTGGTGCGCTCCGGGGTCCTGACCTCGGTCCATGCCTTCGCCGCAGATCCCGAGCGTGGCGTGTTCATCCTGATCTTCCTGCTGTTCGTGGTGGGCGGCTCGCTGACCCTGTTCGCCCTGCGCGCGCCGGTGGTCAAGAGCCATGTGGGCTTCAACCTGTGGTCCCGTGAAACCCTGCTGCTGGGCAACAACCTGGTGTTGGTAGTGGCAGCCTCGATGATTCTGCTGGGCACCCTCTACCCGCTGGTACTGGATGCCCTGAGCGGCGCCAAGCTGTCGGTGGGGCCGCCGTACTTCAACGCGCTGTTCATTCCGCTGATGGCGCTGCTGATGGTGGTGATGGCGGTGGGCGTGCTGGTGCGCTGGAAGGACACCCCGGTGAAATGGCTGATGGGCATGCTTGGTCCGGTATTGCTGGGTAGCGTGGCCCTGGCCGTGGTGGCGGGCATTGCCTACGGCGATTTCAACTGGGCGGTGCTGGCGACCTTCCTGCTGGCGGCCTGGGTGCTGCTGGCCGGGGTGCGCGACCTCTTCGACAAGACCCGGCACAAGGGCCTGATCAAGGGGCTGCCCGGCCTGACCCGCAGTTACTGGGGCATGCAACTGGCGCACCTGGGCATCGCCGTCTGTGCCCTGGGCGTGGTGCTGTCGAGCCAGAACAGCGCCGAGCGCGACCTGCGCCTGGCGCCGGGTGAATCCATGGAACTGGCCGGCTATCACTTCATCTTCGAGGGCGCCAAGCATTTCGAAGGGCCGAACTTCACGTCCGACAAGGGCACCGTGCGTGTGGTGCGCGATGGCAAGGAAGTGGCGGTGCTGCACCCGGAAAAGCGCCTGTACACCGTGCAGAGCTCGATGATGACCGAGGCCGGGATCGATGCCGGTTTCACCCGTGACCTGTATGTGGCCCTGGGCGAACCCCTGGGTGAAGGCGCCTGGGCGGTGCGGGTGCACGTCAAGCCGTTCGTGCGCTGGATCTGGTTCGGCGGCCTGCTCACCGGTTTTGGTGGCTTGCTCGCGGCCATGGACCGGCGTTACCGGATCAAGGTTAAAAGCCGCGTGCGCGAAGCGCTGGGCATGACAGGAGCTACGGCATGAGACGCTGGATGATGATGTTGCCCCTGGCGGTGTTCCTGGTGGTGGCGGTGTTCCTCTATCGCGGGTTGTACCTGGATCCGGCCGAGCTGCCGTCGGCGATGATCGGCAAGCCGTTCCCGGAGTTCTCCCTGCCGTCGGTGCAGGGCGACAAGACCCTGACCCGTGCCGACCTGCTGGGCAAGCCGGCGCTGGTCAATGTCTGGGGCACCTGGTGCATTTCCTGCCGGGTCGAGCACCCGGTGCTGAACAAGCTGGCCGAGAAGGGCGTGGTGATCTACGGCATCAACTACAAGGACGTCAACGCCGACGCCCTGAAGTGGCTGGCCGAGTTCCACAACCCCTACCAACTGGATGTGCGTGACGAGGAGGGCTCCCTGGGCCTGAACCTCGGCGTCTACGGCGCCCCGGAAACCTTCTTCATCGATGCCAAGGGCATCATCCGCGACAAGTTTGTCGGGGTGATCGACGAAGTGGTGTGGCGCGAGCAACTGGCCGCCAAGTACCAGGCCCTGGTCGATGAGGCCAAGCCATGAAGCGCTGGTTAGCCGCCGCCATCCTCGGCCTGGGCATCGCCGGTGTGGCCCACGCTGCTATCGATACCTACCAGTTCGCCAGCGACGCCGAGCGCGAAAGGTTCCACGAGCTGACCAAGGAACTGCGCTGCCCCAAGTGCCAGAACCAGGATATCGCCGATTCCAACGCGCCGATTGCCGCCGACTTGCGCAAAGAGATTTTCCGCATGCTCGGCGAGGGCAAGGACAATCAGCAGATCATCGACTTCATGGTCGACCGCTACGGCGACTTCGTGCGCTACCGGCCGGCCCTGACCGGCAAGACCGCGCTGCTCTGGTTCGGCCCTGCCGGGCTGCTGCTGGGCGGCCTGGTGATCATTGCCGTGATTGTCCGGCGTCGGCGCGTGGAGCGCAGCGACAGCCCGAATACGCTTTCCGTCGAAGAGCGTCAGCGCCTCGACCAACTGCTGGATAAAAACCACCCATGATTGATTTCTGGCTTGCAGCAGGCCTGCTGCTCCTGATCGCCCTGAGTTTCCTGTTGATCCCGGTATTGCGCGAGCGTCGTGCCCAGCGTGAAGAGGATCGTACCGCGCTGAACGTGGCGCTTTATGAAGAGCGCGTGGCTGAACTGCACGGCCAGCAAGCCGAAGGCGTGCTCAGTGCCGAGCAGATGGACGCCGGGCGCGCCGAAGCGGCCCGGGAACTCTTGGCGGACACCGAAGGCAGCGGCACGGCGCGTACTTCGCGCCTGGGCAAGCCACTGCCATTGCTGGCGGCGCTGTTGGTGCCGGTGCTGGGCCTGGGCCTGTACCTGCATTTTGGTGCTAGCGACAAGGTCGAGCTGACCCGGGAATTCGCCCAGGCGCCGCAGTCCATGGAGGAAATGACCCGGCGCCTGGAGCGCGCGGTGGCGGCCCAGCCGGATTCTGCCGAAGGTCTGTATTTCCTCGGACGCACCTACATGGCCCAGGATCGCCCGGCAGACGCGGCGAAGATCTTCGAACGCACCGTAGCCGTGGCCGGCCGTCAGCCCGAACTCCTGGGGCAATGGGCCCAGGCCCAGTACTTCGCCGACAACAAGCAATGGTCGGACAAGGTCCAGGGCCTGACCGACGAAGCGCTGAAAGCCGACCCCAACGAAGTCACCAGCCTCGGGCTGCTGGGGATCGCCGCCTTCGAAGGCGGGCGCTACCAGGACGCCATCGATTACTGGAAACGGCTGCAGGCGCAACTGCCGCCGGACGACAACTCCCGTGCGGCGCTGCAGGGCGGGATCGAGCGGGCCAGCGAGAAGCTGGTGGCCGGTGGCGGCAAGGTTGCCAGCGAGCCTGTGGCCCCGGCCAAGGGCGCGGTGCTCAAGGTTCGGGTCGACCTGGCAGCGCAGCTCAAGGCCAAGGTCCAGCCGGGCGACAGCGTGTTCATCTTCGCCCGTGCCACCCAGGGCCCGCCCGCACCGCTGGCGGCCAAGCGCCTGACTGTGGCCGATCTGCCGGCTACAGTCGAACTGGGCGATAGCGACGCGATGATGCCGCAGTTGAAACTGTCGAACTTCCCTGAAGTCCAACTGGTCGCGCGCATTTCCCGCGCCGGCAAGCCGACGGCCGGCGAGTGGGTTGGGCGTAGCCAGCCATTGCCCAGCAGCACCACGGCCGCGCAACAGCTGACCATCGACAGTCCGGATCAATAACCAGAGAAGCCGCCATGACCGCCATCGCTCGTATCACCCTGTTGTCACTGGTCCTGGGGTTGAGCGCGTGTACGGTCCAGCGGCCGGTGCCAACCTCCTCTGAACCCATTCCGCCCGTGGGGCCGAGCACTCGCCCGGCGCCGTCCACGGCCCCGGGCAAGCACAGCGCGCCTATCCCTGCCGCCAAACCCCAGCCTCGTACCTCCGCCAGTTTTGCCCCGCCGCCAGGTGGGCACAGTCACTGGGACGCCCGGCTCGGGGTCTATGTGCTGGACGACCAGAACAACACGTTCTACCGCCAGCGCACCTATTACCGTTGGAACAACGGTTGGAGCCGCTCCATCAGCCCCGACGGACCTTGGGAAGACACTGATGTTCATGGTGTACCCGCAGGGCTGGGGCGTCAGTTCCAGTAGTCGCCAGGCTTCTTGCCTGATTGATTGCACCGGCGGCGTGCGCCTTGCCGCGACCCGCGGATGATTTAAGCCCCGGGTCGGCTGGCCGATACAGCGGGGTGTTCCTGAGTATCTGCCGTTGAGCGCCCAATGAAGAAAGACCTGAACAAACCCTATGTCGCGCCGATGGTGTTCTGGCTGGCCGTGGTCTGTGTCCTGCTGTTGCTGTATGGCCTGGGGCCGGCAGAGGTGCCGGAACTGATCTATCTGTCCCTGGCACCGCTGTACCTGCTGGTGGCTTTCGCCTTCATGTATTACTTCTTCTGCTGGAGCCTGATCTCGGTGTTCCGCCTGGGCGAGATCGGCTGGAAGAAGGTCGACTACGGCTGGCTGCTGCTGGCTTCCCTGGCGTTGATCAGCGCCACCCAGGCGGTCCGGGTGGACTGGTTCCAGAGCGACTATCAGTGGGCGCAAAGCGAGCAGGCCGGCTTGCAGCGCAGGGTGCTGGCCGAGATCGACGACATGCTCGGCAGCGCTCATTGTCAGGCCGCACTTGAGCTGCATGAGCCCCAGGATGCGGCCCAGGTCAGCAGCCTGTGCGAGCGCTTTGGCACGCTGGAACGCAGCGCCGACGGGCGTCCGTCGACCCTGGCGGTGAGCAAGGTGCAGCAGGCTCTGGATGACCTGCGTGGCGAATATTCGGCGCCCCTGGTGCAGCAATGGTTGCAGCGCCTGGGACAGACATTCGGGGAGTTGGAGCGCCAGCGCGCCGAGGTCCACCGCCTGCATGAGCTGACCCAGGTCAGCCAGGCCGAACGGCTCTACGGCTATGGCGCCCCCCTGTTACTGGTAATTGCCCTGGCCTTGCGCGCCTCCAAGGTGACGGGCGAGGTGCTGCTCAAGGCGCCCCGGCGCCGCCGGCTGTGGCTGATCGTCAACCGACGCGTGGTGCTCGATGGCCTGGGCTTTGTCCGCGGCGCCCGGGCGCGACTGGACGAAGCCCTGAGGAACTGGCGCGTGGCCCGTTGGGGCGTGGTGCACCTGTCCTGTGACTTCATCGCCGCGGCCAGTCCCCAGGACACCCCGGTGGCGGTGGCCCCGGGTTTCTATGAAAACGAATTCCGGCTCGAGACCCTGGCCGGGTTCGATGGCAGCGAGTTCGTGCAGTGGGCCGCCACTCAGACCATCGACATCCTGTACCTGGTCGGCGAAACCGATCAGGGCCTGATCGAGCGGCTGCGGCGCTGGGGCGAGGCGCTGAACATCGAGGTATTGGTCCGCGAGCGCATCTGAGGCGTGTTTCAGAGGTGCTCCAGCAACTGCTCCACGTACTCGACAAAGGCCCGGGCCTTGGCACTCACCAGGCGCCCGCCGGGAAACACCGCCCACAGTTGCTGCTGTGGCAGCTGCCAGTCGGTCAGCAGCGCCTTGACCGCGCCGCTGGCCAGCTCCGGGGCGAACATCCATTGCGAGGCGGTCGTCAGGCCCTGATGCGCCAGGACTGCCGCACGCAAGCCTTCTGCGGCATTCACCCGAATCCTGCCGCTGACGCTCACTTGCTGCTCCTGGTCGCCCTGGAAAAAGCGCCAGAGATGGCCGGGCCCCCGGTTGTAGATCAGGGCCTGGTGTTCGCTCAGATCGGCCGGATGCCGAGGCTCGCCGTGTGTGGCCAGGTATTCCGGGGTGGCCAGCAGCAGGCGAGGGCATTCGGCGATTTTGCGCGCGGTGAGGGTCGAGTCGGCCAGGCTGCCCATGCGCAGCGCCACATCCACCCCGGCTTCCACCAGATTGATGTGCTGATCGTCCAGCACCACGTCGATCTGCAGCCCGGGATGACGATCGAGAAAGGCCCCCAGGTGGGGCACGATGTGCATGCGGGCGAAGGTCACCGCGGCGCCGACGCGCAGGGTGCCATGCAATGCCGCAGCCGACCCGCGGGCGGCGTTTTCCGCCTCGCAGGCCTCTTCCAGGGTGCGCCGCGCCCGTTCGAAATAGGCCAGGCCGGCCTCGGTGGGGGTCAGGCCGCGGGTGGAGCGCAACAACAGCCGCACCTGCAGATGGGCCTCCAGTTGGGCAATGCTTTTCGATACGGCAGGCTGGCCCAGGTTCAGGCGTCGGGCGGCAGCGGAGAAGGACCCGCTTTCCACCACATGCACAAAGGTTTCCATCGCGGCTAGGCGGTCCATCGGTTGTCCTTGCAGGAGAGCGGGGGAGGGCACCCGGTAGCGGGCGCCGACACTATCACCGGATTCAGCCCGAGTTGCCTAGGCAGGCACTGCTCGGCGGTTGTCCGCCACCAGCAGAAAACGCAGCAGTGCCAGCAGAGGAAAGGCGCTGCCCACCAACGCCACGCCCAGCCAGCCACCGTGTTCGTACACCGCACTGGCAATCGATGAGCCGAAGGCGCCACCGATGAAGATGCTGGTCATGTACAGCGCGTTGAGGCGGCTGCGGCTATGGGCGTCCAGGGCATACACCGCCCGTTGCCCGAGCACCATGTTCATTTGCACGCAGAAGTCCAGGACCACCCCGGTCACTGCCAGGCCGATCACACTGTAGGCGGGATGGATCAGCGTCGGTACAAAGCTCAGGGCCGCCAGGAGCATGGCCAGCAGCGAGGCGATACGGGTGTGGCCGGCATCCGCTGCGGATTTCGGAGCACCGTGACCGGCCGTTTCGGTTGATCGTGACCGGTCATTTCGCTAACGCGTGACCGCTCATTTCGGTAGCAACGTGACCGATTTTCCGCCTGTTCCGAAACAGGTGGTCACGGCTTACCGAAATCGCCGGTCACGACTTAGCGAAAGCCTTCCCCTTCGTTGCGCATGACCTGATGCGCCGCCATCCTCGACCGATTTCGGGAGAGGAAGATGGCGGCGCCGCGAGTAGCCATGCGAAACATCAAAGAATGTCTGCGCCTCAAGTTTGAGGCCGGCTTGTCCCACGAGAAGATTGCCCGTGCCTTGCAGCTGTCCAAGGGCGTGGTTAGCAAGTACATCGCGGCGGCGCGGGTGGCCGGGCTGGACTGGCCGGCGCTGGTGGCCATGGACGAGGCCGCGCTGGCGGCCGCCTTGTTTGCACCGACGTCGACGAACAAGCCGCGCGGTGAGCGAGTGCTGCCCGATGTGCTGAGCATCCACCGCGAGTTGCGACGCAAGGGCGTGACCTTGCAGCTGCTGTGGGAGGAATATCTCGCCGCGCATGCGGGCCAGCCGACCTACCGCTACACCCAGTTCGTCGAGCACTACCGGCGCTACGCCCAGACGCTCAAACGTTCGATGCGTCAGCTGCACCGTGCGGGCGAGAAGCTATTCATCGACTATGCCGGGCCGACGCTGCCGGTGGTCGACCCGGCCACCGGCGAAGTGCGCCGGGCGCACATCTTCGTCGCCGCCCTGGGCGCCTCGAATTACACCTATGCCTGCGCGACGCCAGGCGAAACCCAGGTGGACTGGCTGACCTCGCTGGGCCAGGCTCTGACCTACTTTGGCGGCGTGCCGGAAATGGTTGTGCCGGACAATCCGCGCGCCCTGGTCGCCCAGCCGGATCGCTACGAGCCGGGCCTGAACCGGGCCACGCTGGAGTGCGCGCGTCATTACCAGACGGTGATCCTGCCGGCACGGCCACGCAAGCCTCAGGACAAGGCCAAGGCCGAGGTGGCGGTGCAGGTGGTCGAGCGCTGGATCATGGCGCGGCTGCGCCATCGGCAGTTCTTCAGCCTGCATGCGCTTAACCAGGCCATCGCCGAGCTGCTGGAGGATCTGAATCGGCGCCCGTTCAAGCGGCTCGATGGCTGCCGGCGCGACTGGTTCGAGCGCCTGGATCGCCCGGCCTTGCGAGCGCTGCCGGTGCATCCCTACGAGGTCGCCACCTTCAAGCGCTGCAAGGTCAGCATCGACTACCACATCGAGGTCAATGGCAGCTTCTACAGCGTGCCCTCCGCCCTGGCCCGGCAGAACGTGGACGTGCGACTGACGGCACACACCCTGGAAGTGCTGCATGGCAACCGGCGGGTGGCCAGCCACCTGCTGCTGGGGCGACGCGGCGCTTACAGTACCCAGCGCGAGCACATGCCCGCGGCGCACCAGGCGCATCGCGAATGGACGCCACAACGCCTGCTCGACTGGGGCGCGCGGATCGGCCCCTACACGCGCCAACTGATCGATCACCAACTGACCCACAAGCCGCACCCGGAGATGGGCTACCGCGCCTGCCTCGGCCTGCTCTCGCTGGCCCGGCGCTATGGCAATGCACGCCTGGAAGCCGCTGCCGAACGTGCCGTACACCTGCGCGCCTTCACCGGGCGCAGCGTGCGCAACCTGCTCCAGCAAGGCCTGGATCAACAGCCGCTGCCCCAGCGTGCCGCCGAAACGACCTTACCCGGCGACCACGAGAACGTCCGTGGCGCCGACTACTACCAACCCCCGCAACAGGAGCTGTTCGATGATGCCGCAACACACCCTGAATCAACTGCACCAGCTACGCCTGGACGGCATGGCCCGCGCCCTGGAAGAGCAATGGACGCTGCCGGCCAGCCACAGCCTGAGCTTCGATGAACGCCTCGGCCTACTGCTCGACCGCGAACTGGCCTGGCGTGACAACCAGCGCCTGGTACGGCTGCGCAAGAAGGCCAAGCTCAAGTACGCCAACGCCTGCCTGGAAGATCTCGACCGCCGCACCGGACGCGCCCTGGACGAGCGTCTGATCGCCACCCTGGCCAGTGGCGACTGGATCCGCCAGCAGCACAACCTGCTGCTGACCGGCCCGACCGGTGCCGGCAAAACCTGGCTGGCCTGCGCCCTGGGCAACCAGGCCTGCCGCCAGGGCTATAGCACCCTGTACCTGCGCACCCCGCGCCTGCTGGAACAACTGCGCATCGCTCATGGCGACGGCAGCTTCGGCCGTACCCTGCAACAGCTGGCAAAGGTCGACGTCCTGGTGCTGGACGACTGGGCGCTAGCCCCGCTGGAGGAAGGAGCCCGGCATGACCTGCTGGAGGTGATCGACGACCGCGCTGGCAGCCGCTCCACCATCCTGACGAGCCAACTGCCCATCGAGCACTGGCACGGCTGGATCAACGACCCGACCCTGGCCGATGCCATCCTCGACCGCCTGGTGCACAACGCCTACCGACTGACGATGAAAGGCGAGTCGCTGCGCCGAAAAAAAGCCGAGGAACAAGCCGCATCGTGACCGATGCGATTACAATCCAGAACCCGCGCAACCGGGGTGGAAGCACCGGTCACGTATTAGCGAAACGCTCGGTCACGTTCACCGAAATCCGCACATCCGCCAGGCGTCCGCTGATGGGGGCGGCGATGGCACCGATGGCGCCCACCAGGGCGAAGATCGCGATCTGGCTCTGCGACAGGCCGTGCTGCCGTGCCAGCTCCAGGGGAGCCGCGGTCCAGAACAGGCTGAAGCTGGCGAACATGCAGCCCTGGTAGAAGGCCCGCTGGCGCAAGACCGGTTGCCGGCGCAGCAGGCCCCCCAGTGAGCGCAGCAGTTGGCCGTAGGTGGCGCTATGGGCCGGTTGGCGCTGGGGCATGGTCAGCATCAGGACCAGGCTGATGGCCGCCATCAGCACGGCGGCGGCAATGAACATCGCGCGCCAGCCAAACAGATCGGCCACCACGCTGGACACCGGACGGGCCAGGAGAATCCCCAGCAGCAGGCCGCCCATGATCCCGCCCACCACACGGCCGCGGGACTCTTCCGGGGCCAGGTGCGCAGCCAGGGGAATGAGGATCTGCACCGACACCGAGCTGAAGCCGATCAGCAGCGACACCAGGAGAAAGACGTTGGGCTGCTGGGTCCAGGCCGCTCCCAGCAGGCTGGCGATGGCTACCAGGGTGGTGATCACCATCAGACGGCGGTTTTCCAGCAAGTCTCCCAGGGGCACCAGGAAGAACAGGCCCAGGGCATAGCCGATCTGGGTCAGGGACACGATCAGGCTGGCCAGGGAGCTGGACAGGCCGAGGTCCGGGGCGATCAGCTCGATGATGGGTTGTGCGTAGTAGATGTTGGCGACGATGGCGCCGCAGCAGAAGGCGAACAGCAGCACCATGCCTCGGGTCATTGTCACGCTGCGCAGGGGCAGCGCCTGGGTCGTTGAGCTCATCGCAATTCTCTTGGCGGCGAAAAGATGGGGCAAGGTTAAGAGGCGGCGCGGTAACGCAGTAGAGAGGGTGGGGCAATAGCATTCATTCCTGAGGGGAATAAATGACCGATTCAGGGCGTTGCGCTGCCAGCCGGGACGGATGCCGCTGACGAGGGTTGATGATACATTTACTTACATCTTGTTCGATAGCATGCTCATGTTCGCCATTTGCCCCGCAGTGGCCCGAGCCCCCTTTTCAATCGAGGAAATCCATCCCATGAATCGGTCTTTGCGTGGTTGGTTGTGCGCCGCTCAGGGCGTTGTTCTGGCGTTCACCCTGGTGGGCGTTGAGGCCCGCGCCCAGGAGGCTCCGGGCATGCGCATGGGGGTGCGCGGCGAGATCACCGGGATCAGCGGCGACCTGGTGCGGGTGCATGTCAACAGCGGTGAAAGCGTCAGCGTCGAGCTGACGCCACAGACCCAGGTGCGCGGGGTGACCCTGGCCAACATCGAGGACATCAAGCCCGGCAGCTACATCGGGTCTGCGGCGATGCCCATGGCCGACGGTACGCTCAAGGCCCTGGAGGTGCATGTCTTTCCCGCGCAGATGGCCGGCACCGGGGATGGTCATCGGCCCTTCGACCTGGCCAAGGGCAGCAGCATGACCAACGGCAGCGTCGGGGATCTGGTGGTGAGCAACGGCCGCACCCTGACCGTCAATTACAAGGGCGGGCAGCAGAGGATCCTGGTGCCGGACGATGTTCCCATCGTCAATCTCACCCCCGGAGATCGCAGCCTGCTCAAGGCTGGGGTCAAGGTGGTGATGTTCGTCACCCAGAGCGCCGACGGCAAACTCACCGCGCAGTCGATTTCCGCCGGCAAGGATGGGGTGGCTCCGCCCATGTAAGGCCGTTGTCTGCGGCGTGGAAGATTCCGCTCCGGCGCTGCGCTGCCCAGGCTTGCATTGCCAAATGTTGCAGCACGCGGGTTGCAGTGGAAGTCGCCAAAGCCTTGGTTTACGGTTTCTGGTCGTTCAATGCGCCGGGAGCACCTTATGGAAAAGTCGACGTTCAACCCAGCCAGTGTGTTCAATTCGCTGCAATACGGTTTCAGCCAGGCGGTGGAAGTGCGGGGCGGCCGACGCCTGCTGCTGTCCGGTCAGGTGGGGGTGGATGAGCAGGAGCGGACGGTCGGTCCCGGCCTGCGGGAGCAGACCGAGCAGGCCTTCGACAATATCGCAAGCGTCCTGGCCGCGGCGGGCGGCCAGATGGCGGATGTGGTGATGCTGCGGATCTACATCGCCGAAGCCGCCCGTGACCAGCAGGAACATATCAGCGCGGTGCTGCTGGAGCGCTTTGCCAGCCAGCCGCCGGCGTCTTCGTGGATAATCGTCAGCGGCTTGTCCTTGCCCGAGTGGCTGATCGAAGTCGAGGCCGAGGCGGTGCTGGAGGAGCAGCATCAAGTGGCCACGGCGGCGTTGTTCAACTCGGCCCGCGCGCTTTGAACGGACTGGAAGGGCATAAAAAAAGCGACCGCCAGGGTCGCTTTTTTCATTCACCCGCGAGGGGTCATTTGGCGTTGGTGTAGATCTGGTCGAAGATCCGCCGTCGTTGAAGTGGGTCTTCTGCACGCTGCGCCAGTCGCCGAAGGTCTTCTCCACCGAGAGGAAGTCGACTTTCGGGAAGCGGTCGGTGTACTTGGCCAGCACCTTCGGGTCCCGTGGGCGCAGGTAGTTGTTGGCGGCGATTTCCTGGCCTTCCGGCGACCACAGGTACTTCAGGTATTCCTCGGCTGCGGCGCGGCTGCCTTTCTTTTCCACCACCTTGTCCACCACCGATACCGGCGGCTCGGCTTCGGCGGACACGCTTGGGTAGATCACCTCGAACTGATCGCGGCCGAATTCGCGGGCAATCATTTCCGCTTCGTTCTCGAAAGTCACCAGCACGTCGCCGATCTGGTTGGTCATGAAGGTGGTGGTGGCGGCGCGGCCACCGGTGTCGAGCACTGGCGCCTGCTTGAACAGCTTGCCGACGAAGTCCTTGGCCTTGTTCTCGTCGCCGCCGTTCTTCAGCACATAACCCCAGGCCGAGAGGTAGGTGTAGCGGCCGTTACCCGAGGTCTTGGGGTTGGGCACTATCACTTGCACGCCATCCTTGAGCAGGTCCGGCCAGTCTTTCAGGGCCTTGGGGTTGCCCTTGCGTACGATGAACACGGTGGCCGAGGTGAAGGGCGCGCTGTTGTTCGGCAGGCGGGTCACCCAGTTGTCCGGCACCAGCTGGCCGTTGTCCGCCAGGGCGTTGATGTCGGTGGCCATGTTCATGGTGATGACATCCGCCGGCAGGCCGTCGATCACCGAGCGCGCCTGTTTGCTGGAGCCGCCGAAGGACATCTGCAGGGTGATGTTTTCGTTGTGCTCGGCTTTCCAGTGTTTCTGGAAGGCGGCGTTGTAGTCCTTGTAGAAGTCGCGCATCACGTCGTAGGACACGTTGAGCAGGGTGGGTGCGGCCTGGGCGGCGCTGCCCAGGGCCAGGCCGGCCGCCAGAAGCGAAGCGCTGAAGAATTTTTTCACTGCACATTCCTTTTGTTCGAGAGTGAAGGCAATTTGCCGCCGACTATAGCCGGGGCGCTATATCTCTTTAAAGATTAAAAAGAACTTTGCTTATTCCAGTTTCCTGAACAGCGCGTTACCGCAGCGCGAGCAGAAGGCCGCCGACGGTTCATGGCTGTTCTTGCGGCACACCGGGCAGTCATGCTTGAGCTGTTCGCCACGCATGGCGCTGGCCAGTTCCGCGGTGAAGGATCCCGGTGGGCACGGGCGATGATCGAGTAACCGGTGATCTCACCATCGACGAGATCATCTGGCCGATCACGGTCTTGGGCACGATATCGCCATAACCCACGGTGGTCAGGGTGACGATGGCCCAGTAGATGCCCTTGGGGATACTGGTGAAGCCATGCTCCGGGCCTTCGACCACGTACATCAGGGTGCCGAATACCGTGACCAGGGTGCAGACGCTGAGCAGGAACACCAGGATCTTCTGTTTGCTGCCGCGCAGGGCGTCCAGCAGGTAGTGGGCCTGTTTCAGGTAGGGCGCCAGCTTGAGCACGCGGAAGATCCGCAGCATGCGGATGATACGGATGATCAGCAGGTACTGGGCGTCGCTGTAGTACAGGGCGAGGATGCCGGGGACGATCGCCAGCAGGTCCACCAGGCCATAGAAGCTGAAGGCGTAGCGCAGCGGCTTGGGCGAGCAGTACAGGCGCAGCCCGTACTCGATGGCGAAGATCAGGGTGAAGCCCCATTCGATGTAGGCCAGGACGTTGGCGTAGTTGCTGTGGACCTCGTCGATGCTGTCGAGGATCACGATCACCAGGCTGGCGAGGATGATCAGCAGCAGGGTGGTGTCGAAGCGTCTTCCGGCCACCGTATCGGTCTGGAAGATCATCACGTAGAGGCGCTGGCGCCAGTTGTCGCGGTTACCCATGGAAGTCGCCTGAATCGAAGATCAGCGCAGCCTAGGGGGAGAGGCCGGGGGAGCGCAAGGTGTGTTGTCCCGGGGCGTGCGATCCAGAATCCGGGTTGCGGCATGCACCAGCCAGCAGGCGATGACGAAGGGCGCGGTGAGTGGCGCAAGGCCCAGGCTGACGATCCCGGGGGTGATCAGCAGGGCCAGGAAGATCCCCGCCAGGGGGCGCCACGGAGCACGGGCCTGCTGACCCAGGGCCAGGGCCGCCGCCAGGGCACTGTTGTAGCCGCCCAGGCCCAACAGCGCCTGCCCCTGTTGCTGTTG
>NZ_FNTJ01000003.1:300000-397710 GCF_900105185.1 Pseudomonas saponiphila
GAGCCGATGCGGCGGCCAGCTGCTCCCTGAACCGCGCCTTACGATCCGCCCTGGAGAGGAACCCTTGGGGCTCCGGCGCACTCACCGCCATGATGAGATTCGCAACCTGATCTCCGTGCCCAAGCGCCAGCCGCTCGCGGCTCAACCCAGTATCCTCCTTCGAGTCATGCAGCCAGGCTGCGCTCAGGGCGTCCGGATCGTCAGTAACCGTTGAGAGCACGGCGCAGACTTCTGCGCAGTGTGAGGCATAGGCCAACCAAGAGCCTGCCCGGAATTGACCAGCATCGCCATGGGCGAGGATTGACCGCTCCCTAGCCCGCAGCACAGAAGGGTCTGCATCGTCTGCGGGGGCGTTGGCAAACCCTCCCGCGATGCCATCCAGCGCGAGATTCAGGTGGGGGATGATGAGGCTGACATCCTCGACGCATTGAGCCTCTACGATTTTCCCCAGATATAGCGACAGCATGGCTGTAGCAATGGGGACGTTGACCGTCCCCAGCCCGCTGCCGTCCAGACTTCGAGTGCTCAAAGCTTTGTCACCGTAAAGTCGCTCGTGACCACAGAACCATACTTGCGAAGGATCTTCTCGATCTCATCCTTAGCGTCTGTCTTGGTGTGAAAGATGACGGCTTCATCATCGCCAGATTCCGGATGAAGCCATGCGATGACTTCGTGGGTGAAGCCGCGCGCCCGAGCATGAGCGTGCCGGCGCGAGGTAGCAACTCTCTCGCGTTCCTCGATCAGCTTCATTTCCTCTTCGAACTCGGCGGATGAAACCTTCTCCATGCAGGCAGGGCATAGGCCGCGGGCATTGGTCGAGATCGTTGCCGGGTCAAATGCCGGGCCTTTGCATTCACCGCACTCGATGAGTTTCACCGAATCGAAGAGCGCCTGTACGTCGGCACCAGTGGCAGATGTCATGGAGACCTTGCCGTGTTTGATGGCCTCGCGGCTGCCGTTGAGCGAAACGCCAATTTGAAGCCCGTAGTTCGGGTACATAAAACAACAGGGCGAAATCTCGCACGAGAGGGTGGCGGTGCCCTCGATACGGGTCAGCTTCAAGCGCCGAAGGTCAGTCATAGATGCCTCTGCTCAGTCTTGGGTAAGGCAGCGCCTGCTGCGCTGCTCGATTGCACAGATACAGGGTGCGCCGTACCGGCTGGACGGCGGCATAGCCTTCATCGAAGTGGCGCTGTGCCGTTGTTCGATCTTCAGCCTTCTCCAGCCCGCGAGCACGGCTGAACCAGTCACGATGGAAGCGGGCCCGTGCTTCGTCCTTTTGAAGGCGAGCGGTCGCCGTCTGCGAGCCCGCCTCGAAGTAGGCTTCTGGCCGTCATGCGGGGTGCTGCCCACCACCAGCGCCGTTGAGCCATGGTTACCGCCAAGCCCGAAAGTCATTACGTGGTAGAACGGTTCATCAGCTTTGATGTGCATCCGACCGTCGATGGCTATCAGATTCGAGATCAGCTCGTTCAGTTGACTGATGCATTCATTGCGACCACCACTGCGCAATTGCCGGGAGAACAGGATTTCGAGGCTTGATTTCGGGGCGCTAGTCGAAATCTCGGCCTGCGCAGTTATCGAGTCATCGGGCGTCCAAAGGCGGCCTCCAAAGTGCCGGTACTCAATGCGCTCGCCCTGCACAGTCTTGATGAGTGCCACCGGGGCTTCCTGGGACGACACTTCGGGGATCGAGCTGATGAGCAGCCCATCCGTGTAGGTTGTTACAGAGTGGCGCTTACCATTCGAAGCGGGGGTAACCTCTCTGTAGTCGAACGAAATACGGATTTCCATGACAATCTCCGGCTGAATGTTGAGCCGTCATCATCGTGTGCGTTCTCGCGTGCCAACAGGTCGCTTGAATCATTGCATGGTGGCTTTGCATGGGTCTGCTGGCACGCACAGGAGTGCGTGACCATGACGCTAAATCAACGCAAGGAGCATCACCATGAACAAGATCGTAACCGTACTGTTTTTCGCGCTGACCGGGCTCGCCGGATGCGCGGGCAAACCGGCAAAGAGCGAAGACACTCGCCCCGTTTCGCCTGAAAAGGAGGTGATCGTGGTTTTGCCTAATTGCCAGGAGTTGGCCGGGCAGGTGGTCTGTCAGTGGATCGAACCGCCGCAGCGGCTACCTATTGAGGAAGCTGCTGCACAGGAGCCCCACCCAGCACCAGCGTCGATCTGATCGATCAACAAAAAGCCCGCTTATGCGGGCTTTTTCATGGGCAGGTGTTTCGACCTAAAGCCAAGTCTCAACTATCACCGGATCATCGGCAGGCTGGCGCTCCAGTCGGACAAGCCCTGCTGGAAGCATTTCCCGTAGGGCGTTCAGGTCATCTGCCAGCAGCACATCGCCAGTCGGGGTGATTTCCGGCGTGACCTCCCAGCGGCGAGCCACGAAGTTTTCCGGGTGATCCAAGGGACGTTCATACACCGTCCAGATCGAGAGTTTATCTTTGGCCATGATTTTTCCGGGTCTGCCAGGATGAGAGGACTTAACTAGCCAATAGCGGCGGGCTGTGACGATTCAAACACACTTCGGTGGTACCAGGTGCCCGAGATGAAAAGCTGAGTTTCCGTCGCATCATCGACATGCCCGAACCCCGGAACCGTATCACCGACGATGTAGTCTCGCCGGGGGAGGGGAGCCCCAAAGACAGCATGCCCATCACCGCAGAGTGACTGAAGGTCTTGAGGGCGAGACACGCTGTACTTTTGAATCAGCTCGACAATCGCATTGCCAGCCTGAAAAGCCTGCTCTGCAACATGCCGGGCGTTATGCAACCACATCCCGTCAGACTGGCCAGAAAAGCGGGTAATACCTTTCTTGCGCAGCTGAAGCACGCGCTCAGTAGCGCGCAGCAGGCCGGCAAGGGTTTTGTAGTTGGAAGGAGTGTTCATCGATTACTCCAGCCATCCGAGGTTCAGCTGATCAACTTCATCGCGGGATAGCTCGGCGCAGATGTAGCCGGCATCGGTGTGAGAGATATGGAAGAACCGCTCGAAGTCGCCCGGATCTGTATCAATCACGAACACTTGATCACCGGCCTTGTGGTGACCATTGGCCGAGTTGGTCGGATAGCGATGGCCGCACATGGCGGCAACCAGGCGCGTCATGGTGTTGTGCTTGCCGGCCTCGTGTTTAAAGACCTTCTCCGGCTCCCATGACTCATGGGAAGAATTGCTGAAGAGGATGCAGGCTGGCCGGCGGATGTTGCCGAACCTGCTTGCCCAGGAAGTTAGCGGTCGGTACCACGATGTCGTAGCCACTGGCACCGGAGAGCAGCTTGCCTTCGAGAACTTCGTTGCTGTCGAACAGGTCGTAGGTCACCTTGACATCGAATTTCTTCTCGAAATTCGCGATGGTGTCTTCGGCGATGTAGTCGTTCCAGTTGTAGATGTGCAACTGGCCGGCAGCCTGAGTGGCTCCCGAAAAAAGCGCGCATGCAAGCGCGAGGACAGACAGCGGCTGACGGTTGATCATCGATTTCTCCTGATGGGGGCCTATATCTGGGCTGCAATGGTGCAGTGGCTCGGTGTCTACTTTAACGGCGACTGAGCCTCATCCCAAGCCAACATTTGCGCTTCAAACCTATGTCTGCTGGCACGCGCTGGCGCTGGTGAGAATGGGCCATCTCAGATATTGGATGGAAACCCTATGTCCCGCGCCCAGGCTGTTAGCCCAAACCAATTTTGCTTTGACCTCAGCCCAGCCGTGCTGGCTCCTATCGCGTTATCAGTTGCGGTTAGCTCAGTGGTCAACCTTCCCCAGAGCCCAGCACGAAGCGCTGCGACCCTGAGGAATCGCCAGAAGCTGGCAGTCAAGCTGCGCGGCATTGGAGAGGACCTGGTAGGCCGCGCAGAGGTGAGTGCTTCCCGTCCCCGCCTTGCGAATACTCGCCGGCGAGCAGCCATGGCCAGCAGCGCCGAGCAGTCTGCCCTTGAAGAGCGCGCCCTCGGCAGAACGATGATCAACATCGCCGCGGCGATTGAGGCGGGAGAAGCTAACGCCCTCATGGGCTTTTCGTCTAAGGCAGCAATCGAGTCGCTCATCAGTGAATTGCGGTGCGTTGAGACGTACGCCCGACAGGCCGGCAGAACGCTGAACTCCGAAGCGATCAATTCCTTCGCCAGAATTCACGGCCCTCGCTGGGGCTTGAGCGGCTCTTCATGGGAGCGTGCCGTCGCGGTAACCGAGGGTCTGGAGGGGGCTGAGCGGTTTCGCGCCCTAATTACGGGAGCTGAGGCTATTACCGGACAGGCTCTTGAACTGATGTTCGAGCTGCTCGGAAAGGAGAAAGCTGAGTACGAGCTGGGCTGGTATAACGTGTCTCGAATCGCTCATTTGAACCGACTCAAGCGCGCCGGCATTGAGACTGATGACCAACTTAAAGCGGCTCTCCAGGAGCTGATAATTCACCGGGAAGAGCGCCAATCTGAGTGCCCCCTGAAGGCCGCCATGCGCAAGCTGGTGGGCCGATCAGTAGGCATCGACTTCTTCCCGACTCCGGCTGCCGTGTGCGCCCGGATGGTCGAGATCGCGGCGATCCGCCAAGGCATGAAGGTGGTGGAGCCGTCTGCCGGGTGCGGAAACATCGCGGACGCGGCCCGAGATGCTGGCGCTGAGGTTGATGTCATCGAGATCAGTGGCGAGCTGCGGGATATCCTGTCCCTGAAAGGGCACTCTCTGGTCGGATTCGATTTCGATGACTTCGAGGTCTCGGCCCCTTACGCTGACGCGGTTCTGATGAATCCGCCGTTTGGAAAGCGAAGCGATGCCCGGCACATCCGGAAGGCTTATTCCCTGGTCAAACCGGGCGGCGTGCTGGTTGGCATTGCGTCTGAGGGGCTGTTCTTTGGCACTGATGCCGAAGCCACCAGCTTCCGCCACTGGCTTGATGAGGTTGGAGGCGTTTCTGAGCGACTCCCAGACGGAACCTTCATGGACCCATCCCTGCCGGTTCGAACAGGTGTCAGCGCCCGGATCGTGACGATCTTCAAGGCCGATGATGAGCAATGACAGAGACTAACGACGAGAGGTTTGCAGCAATGGACATCAAGACTTTGACGGTGGTTCGCTTCCCGGCCGGCGATTGGAGCGGCGGCGGACGCCCATCAGATCCGGACTACGCGCAGTGCGAGGTATATCTGATCCAGGCTGAGAGCTTCGAGAAAGCAAAGAAGAAGGCCCAGTCTGTCCGTGCATCACTGGTGAAGAAGGGTTTGAGCCTGCCATCTCAGACAACCCCCTATATACATCACCAGTGACGGCAGATCCTTTGGGATCGGCCCATCACTTCAACCGCTGACAGGTATTTCGCGACCTCACTTTGGATTGCAGAGAGTGATTGTTGGACTGAGTATTCGCTCCGAAATATGCACTTGGATTGACCAGTATGCGCGCAGTTGCTGACCGACCCGTCATAGAGGTTTTCCCCGTCCTCGCGAACCTTGGGTATCGCCCAATGGAGCGTGAAATCAAGAACTACTCGCTCGCAGGCATCGTCAACAGCACACCCGAGAGCTCGTACACGGTTCACACCGTGCTCATTCGAGGGGAGCGCTTTGATCTTCGCCTGACAGGGCTTGGGGATGATGCAAGGTTCTATTGGGTGTCCGGTGACGGCTCGCAAATTGGCGACAGTTTTGAGCGCTTGACTGGCGATGACATCGAGCAATTCGCCAAGAAAATTCGGGAGTGAAGCCGTGACTGACCAGCAGTTTGATTTGGACCAGATCTTTACCTCGGAAGCGCCGGCACAGGCCGCTCCCTCGGTAAAACGCCCCACCCTATCCCCGCTGTGCGACATCTGCGGCTGGGCGCGCACGAAGCGCAATCACACCAAGTGCAGTCAGCAGCGCAAAGCACTCTACGAACAGCAACGGGCTGCCGGTAAGGCCAAGCCCGCCAAGTTCAACTGAGTAGCATCCGGCAGGACCTACCTACTGGCACGGCTGGCACCCGGTGAGACTGTCTCCATCACATCCAAAGGAGATAGTCATGGGCACTCGAACACTCTATGTATTCAAGCAGGCGTGTTCGCGGAGCTGGACAAGAGCAAGCTGCCCAACCTGAAGCACCTGGACCAAAGCCTGCTCAAGCCCCTGGAGAAGCTCGATCCGGGCAACAAGCATGGTGTGCCTTATCTCTGGGGCACGATCGGCATCGGCTACAACGCCGAGAAGGTGAAAGAGGTGCTTGGCGAAAATGCGCCGGTCGACTCGCTGGATCTGATCCTGAAGCCCGAGAATGCCGAGAAGCTGGCAAAGTGCGGCATCAACCTTCTGGATTCCGGCTCCGAGATTCTGCCTCTGGTTCTGAACTACATCGGTTTGCCATCGCAGAGCACTAAGCCTGGCGATTACTCGAAAGCCGCTGCCAAGCTCGGTGAAGTCCGCCAACACATCCGTTCTTTTAACGGCAGCAACTACATCACCGATCTGGCCAACGGGAACATCTGCGTAGCTGTTGGCTACTCCGGTGACATCCTGCAAGCCGCTGCGGCTGCGAAGGAAGCGAAGAAGCCATACACCATCGCCTACAGCATCCCGAAAGAGGGCTCCACGCTGTGGTTCGACATGATGGCGATTCCGGCGGACGCGAAAAACCGCGAGAACGCCTACCTGTTCATCAACTACATCCTTCAGCCTGAAGTGATCGCGCCCATTTCCAACTACGTTTCTTACGCCAACCCCAACCGGGATGCGACTCCGCTGGTGGATAAGGGCATCACCTCGAACACCGGCATTTACCCGCCGCAGGAAACCATCGATCGTCTGTGGGTCTCCGACATTCTGCCGGCCAAGATCCAGCGCACGATCACCCGCACCTGGACCAAGATCAAGACCGGGAAGTGATGATGACTATTCGTAAAGCGCTTTCACTGACCGTCGTTGCGGCGCTACTCACTGGTTGCGCCGGTTCACCTTTGGAAGGCATTCAAGTCGGCAGATCGTCGGTTGCCGGTACCTGGGAAGGCAAATACATCTGCGCCCAAAATTCGGGCTTCAAGTCGATTCCATCAGTGGCGCGGATGACGTTCGAGCCAGTTGGACCGGACGTTAGCTCGATTGCCCCTCTCATCGGCACACTTCGAAACGCCTCTCAAGGGGATTTCGACGTGAAACCGTTCGAAGCGCAGAAGTTCACGGGAACAGGGCATTACACCCTGACTACCTATGACAACAAGACTTATGGCGGCACAACCCAGTTCGACGGTTTTACGGACCCCAGCGGTGCGTTCCACATTACCCAAGAGCGCTTCTTTGACTGGTTCGGCGGGGATTACGCCAAAAACCTCGTTGCTCCGAAGGTAAGTGGTGCCCCAAATCCTGATGGGACAATGACTGGCCGCATTTGCGGTACCACGATGGTCTTGCGCAAGGTCGCCGACTGATCCGCGCTTAAGTCCGCTGCTCAAAATAAAGGCCCCAATTGGGGCCTTTATTTCGGGTCCGGTAAGCCTGATAGTCCTTAGAATTTGAAAACTACCGTTGCAGGTTCATCGCCCCCTTTTTTGCGCGGTTTTAAGGGCTGCACTGGCGTTACCTTGTCGCCCTCGATGTTGCAAAGGACGCCATCTACCCATTCAGTGCGCCTTTCCTTGGGCACAAGGCCAAGGTCTTTGTTCTCTTGAACGGCCCGAGCAACAGCGGCCTTAGCCAATTCATCCCATCTGTCCAGGGCATCTGATTTGCGCTTGTCTCCCATAGCTGACTCCCGGCTAGGCTGTCCGGTGGATCTTAATATCTCCAGGCTCAAGCAGGGGAATGGCGTGTTTTCCTATGCCTCAGCTTCGTCAGCTCTGCGGGATTCAATAATCACGCCTTGAGAGCGCAGTTCGGCCTCCTTCAAGTCGTTAGCCCGCTTCATCTGCGTGGCAATCGCCTTTTATCCAGGCGAGGCAGGAGAGACTTCTTACTTCGCCAGTAAGTAGCCGTCATGCCCGAGAGTCGTACCCTGTCAGCCTCGACTTCCAGCACCTCGGCAACACGGTAGTTGTCACCATGAAGCCAGCACAGGGAGTTGCCGACCTTAAAAGGATTATCTGGGTCGTAAGCCTCTTGCGATTCCATGGTGTATTCCTTGCTTAATCTACGATCCGAAGACTGGGGTTCAGGCGCAGCATTTCTTCCGTCTTCGCATGCCACTCACGAATAAAAGCAGCGCGCTCTTCCTCCTGACCAGGCTCGAACCACGCGGAACCTAGCACTGGATTGCGACGCCGCTCATTGGTGCCAAGGGTCGAAAAACCAAAATGGTTGTTCGCCTGCTTCCGCGATTTGCGGACGGAGTGTCTCATGGCCTTTGCGTAACTCATTGGATTCCCTTGAACTTTGCTTTCACATGCCAATGCCAATGTTTGGCTTCTAAACAGGCGTAGACCAGGGGAGGAATGATCCAGCCCCTGGCACGAAGGTGGTTCCGCTTAAGCGGCAGCGCGAAGGAGATCCGCTTGCTCGGGCAGCGACTCAAAGTAGATCGTCGCTTTGATGAACTGCCGGCGTTTATCGGTGCCACTGCCTTTTTCAGCAATGAAAACGGCCGCTACCTGCTTGTTGAAGTCGACGACATAGGTGTCGCCGTTGACCGGGGAAACCAGCATTGCGCCCACTTTGACGGATCGGGAATTCACCCACTCCGGCAGGTCGCGCGAAGAACACGCCGCCAGCGCCGACTCGTTAGCGAGGGTAATGCAGTCGAGATTGATGATCTTCATGGTGGTGGTCTCCGTTGAAAGTGAGACCATCTTCAGGCCAGGCAATGCGTGCCGGAAGGTGCCTGACGTAATCAATCTGGCTGGTGGCCAGGCTTCAGCTTCTTGCCTTCCTCAGTGGCCACACAATATGGGGCGCGACTTTCCCGCTCAACCAGACCGAGGCGGGTCAACGTCGTCATGGTGTCGACGTTGCAGACGCGCTCGCCATTGATCTCAACGGCAGCGCCATGAGAAACGCGAGCGCCCCAGCCCTGACTGAGCCAGTTCATCACTCGCTGCTGCGCCGCAGACAGCTTTAACTTAGGCATTGCGGGCTTTTCCTCCTATGAAGGCGTGGCGATGCACGAGCACACCGCCACGCGCCGCGACATCAGGCGTCAGTCATCTCGGTTGCGGTGACCATGACCCCAGCAGTGTTGCTCCGCACGCTGTAGTCCAGATCCCCGATGAACTCATTGAGGTCTACGTTGCTAAAGCGCTTACCGCTCACCTGAATCGTCAGGGTCACGGTGAAGTCTTCGACACCGCCCCCTTGTGCCTTTACGGCAGCATCGAGGCGGTCCTGCGTCAGGTCGGAGATGTCGTCGATGGCAAAGAACTCTGCAATCGAGTCCACGAGCGACTCAACTGCGAACGGACCATCCCAGGACACGAATGCGCGGGCGAATGCATCTACCGCCTCATCACACTCGCCCAGCTCGATGATCTCAGCCCGAGTCAGCATCAAAACGGCATCAGTCGCGTCAAAGCTCTCGCGGTCGATCTCGGTGGCCATGTCGAACTTCAGGCCGGCATTAACCTGCTTCACAAAGTCGCCAAGGATGCGGCGTGTGCTCTGGAACTTGATGGTCTCGCCGCCCTGGATGACGACATAGGTGCGGGGCACAGCCAGGCCTTTGAGGCGATCGGCAATGATTTGCTCAGCCGCTTCAAGGCTTGGCAGCTCAAGCTCGGGGTTGAAATCTTCAAGCAAAGTTACGGTGCTGGACATGCAGGATCTCCCATTACGAATTGAGGGCCACGGCACCATGTAATGCCGTGGCGTGAAAATGCTTATGCGGCGGCCGGTACTGCCAGCAGCGCCTGAATTTCGGCAATCGCGGCCTCTTTGGTCGTGGCGCGCAGCTTGTTGAAGGTACGCTCGCCGAGTTCCATTCCCAGGTACCAAAGGTCTTTAACCCCATTCGGGCCGCTGATCAGGCCTTCCCAGTCCGCGGGCAGCATGCTCATGCCATGGTGCTCGCAGAGCTGAAGAACACCATCTTTGAAGTAGAAAAAGGGGAGCGGCGTTGAATCGGAGGTCAGTGGCTGTGCTGCTGGATGCGAGTTTTTCATTGCTGCTTCTCTGTGTGGCTGATGGAACAATGATCACTCCAGCCACTGAGTGCCAGTAGGGGGAATTGCGGTGTTTTCCTTCTATGGCGGCAGTCATTCCAGGCAAACAAAAAGGGCCGGCAGTGCCGGCCCTGTGGCGGATCTCACGCCGCTTAGAATTCGTCGCGGGTGAGGTTGTAAGCGAACCCGCCGACGATGATCCCGACCAGAACGATCGCGTACATCCAGTCACTGGCGTACCAGGCCATGTCGGAGGCCGATTCCAGCTCCGGCAGCCGCTCGAACAGTACGTCCATGGAGTGAGGGGTATTGCGGCCCCACGCTTCCAGTACCGAGAAGAAACTGTCCCACACCATGGCTAGGGCAAAGGGCCAGACCACCCCAATGCGGAAGACCGGTTTGTAGGTATTCATCGACTGGTAGTACCACGCGGCGGCGAGCAAGAGGACCCCGCCAACAGCCCCGCGCATGGCGTCGATGCCGTCAGTGAAGGAACTGGCGAACCCAACCTTCTGAGTAATGATGAGCCCCAAGGTTAGGACGGCGGCCGCGATGACGGCGATGGCAAAGCCTGTGTAGGTCTTGTACATGGTTTCTCCTGCTTAGTTGGTTGCCAGGCTTTTAGCCTGAATCAGCCGCGACTGCATTTCCGAAAAAGGCAGGTCGCGTAGATGACGGTCTGGGCTTACGGCCTTATACAGGTCGTCGCCGGTAAATTCATTCCGGTACCGGTCAGCGTAACGGGAACCGACCAGGGCCATTTCCACTTGAACAGCCTTGCTGGCGATCACCACCACGCAAGCATCGAGCTTGGTGTTGGTTTCGAGATACGCCGCGGCCATCGAGTCAGCGGGGTCAATGGCTGCGTAGAAGCGGCCAGTCAGAAACTCCCCGGAGTCAGTGGTCAGATGCCCGGCCAGCGGGCGAGGGGCATTCATCACCACCCAGCTCGGATCAACATCAAACGGAAGTTTGTCGGTCACTCGGGATTTGATCGCTGCTAAGGCCTGCTGCATGTTGCGGATCTCCTGTTTAGGTTGGAGATAGCGTCTCATCCCTCAGTGCGTGCCAACACACCTCAGTAGAGGATGGTAAAGACCGCAGAAGCCAACGGCACACGGCCAAGTACATAGACCCACAGAACCGAATTAGGCCCGCAGCCGTGGCGACCTTCAGGCCCATCACGCGCCTGATAACTTTCGGATACGCGCTATAGAATCTTGATCAGCAGGCATCGCTCACAACCTCATTTGGGGATCGAAATAACTCACCGCATTGGGGAGTTGACCAGCTTTACGTCAAGCACAGCCGTTGGGCACAAGAGCGCTATTGAGTAGACCTTGCGCTCGACACACTCGATGCACCGAGCTGAAGTAAAACCCTCGGCCAGTAGCGCCTGGCAAACATCCACTGATTCGAGAAGGAAGTAGCTGCTGTCGGCGATATCCACATCCAGGTCTTCATCCCAAACTCCCCGACCTGCGACTATGGCCGCATCCTCATTGAAAACGCCCAGAAGGCGATCCAGAAGGTCGGGATCTTGCAGATCGGCAAGCCGGGTGAGATCAGGTCGAACTTCGGAAACGAGCCCGCCGCGCGCAAAGAACTCCGCGAACTCCATGTCCTCGCAGATGAAGAAGGGTCGCCCAGGGGTAATCCTTGGGGTGGTATTCCCCTCAGATCCAAATACCGGTGCGGAATCGCGCACCGGGCTGCCATGGAAATAGGGCATCAGCGGGCCAGACCGGCAATCAGAGGTTCGCTGGCGGACTCATCAAGCCTGAGCAGATCATCATTCGTGTGGGGTGTCCCACCGAAATTCAGGCGTCGATAGATATCCTTCAGGACTTGCTCGTCACCCTGGTAGTCCAGCTCGTAGCGGTTGAACACCACGTTATCGAATCGAATGAAGCGCTGAGCCTGGCTGAGGTCTTGGTAGCGAATACCGTTGAATACCGCAATTTCGCCCTGAATGAAGCGCGCAATAGCAGTGATCCGCTGCTGACCATCAATAAGCCAACCGGACATGTACTTCTCGCCGCCGTCCTGGTGGAAGTCGCTCCCATTGACAACATAGACCCCGGCACCAAGGCCCAGGAATATGCCTTCGATGAAGCTGATCTGCTGCTGTTCGCTCCACACGGCAGGGCGCTGCCATGGCGGCAATACAAGCCTCAGCAGTTGTCGCTCAGCAGGGACGGTGCAGACCAGTGGTGTACCCATAAACAGCGAGCAGATGGGCGTGGAACGCGCCTGGCCACGAATTAACGGCTGGGGAAGGCTGGCCTCGATCATACCGGGCCTCACGCCGCAGCCAGCTTCGCTGCGCGACGCAGCTTGGCGGTGCCATTCAAGATGGCGCGATTGTCGCCAGGGGTGCTGCTGAAGAAAACGGCCTGGACGCCTGGTTTATCAAAGCGGTAGTGGCCATTGCTTGCCCGGCCAACGGTGAAACCTAATTTGATGGCTTCATCGAGAACACGCTTGACTTCTTTACGACTGCACATGGTGGAACTCCTTGTTGAGTGAGGCTCCATATTCCAGGCCTCCTGGGCGTGCCAGGAGACCCTTCCGGCAATTTATGCGCTACGCTGCTGATAGCCTTCCTGCATGAGCAGTTCACGGATGGACGCAGTGCGAGTTGATTCGAGCATGTGAGCTTTTACCCCCCTGGTCCTGGCGATCTTGGCCAGCCTTGAGCGCAGCCAGGTGGCGTCTGATGAAAAATGCGCCGTGGGGTTGTTCGATGTCAGGTGATGCATTTTCTCAGCGAGCTGCGGGTTGATTTCGACCCGCCCGAGAATGTGAAAGTCGTGATGCGAGAGGGTGGCGCAATCCTCCGCAGACATCGCGGCCAGGTTCGAGGGGATACCCGCGCAGAAGCGGTTGGTGCCCAAAATTGCGATCCCGCGATTGAGCAGTTCTCCCGCGCTCAGTTCACCGCATTGCAGCGGAAGCACGACCCTCGCCCCGCACTCAATCCAGGCCGTGATCACGCCTTTGTGTCGATCCCAGCAGGCGAGGGTGGCCTCTTGGTTGCCGATGACATCAGGAGCCACGATGGTTAGATTCTCTGGGCGCTCGGTGCGGTCGATCAGTCCTTCGTACACGGAGAAGACCCGGCCCCAATCCACTGAATCGCCCTTGGTGAATGCGGTGAAAGCGCCGCTGTCGACGAAAACCTTGCATCCTTGGTCCAAGGCACGGGGAAGCCCGAACAACCGTTTACCCAGCGGAATTCGTGTAGCGACCACACCTACCGGGAGCCCGGCAGTCAGAGCTGCCGAGAGGTCTTGCTCGGCAGACATGCCGGAGTGAAAGGCAATATCCCAGCCCTCAAATGCAGCCGCTTGGAAAAGGGAGGCTTGTTCCATGAGTTGTGCTCCAAAAACGATGGAGCACAGCTTGGCGGCGGAAAGAGCGTGCCAGCAGACCCGATGAGGTTCTGTCAGGGAATGGCCGATGGCATTCACTCGGCGCGCACCATGGATTCGGCTGCCGAGATTCGGTAGGCATCCATCATGGCTTGGTGATGGTGCTGACCATCGAAGTGAATCGAGATGGTGCTCGGGATGACCCAGTGATCGACGAACCAGGAGCCCTTACATTCCTCCCGCCGGCGCTGAACCTCCCGCCCGAGAAAGGCTTTGGCCTGCTCCATGTCAAACAACGGGAAACCGCCCATTGGGACTTCTTCATCGTCTCTGGGATAGCGAGTCGTCACAGACAGCGTGATGACCTTGAGGCGTATCTTTTCAATGGTCCTCTCCGACACCAGCAGAAATGGGGCGTTGGACGATCGATAGTGAGGGAGGCCATTGATGATGAGAGCACCTGAAGCCAGATAGTCGGCCAGGATAGGGCCCATCGATGGATTAGGAGCCTGATTCACCCCCTCAGTGCCGGGAGCACCAGAGATGTCGATATTGATCGTTGGAGTGGCGCAGGAAGGGTCAATCGAGATCGGGGTCTTCGCTTGTGCGTTGATGAGGCCGGATGAATAAAATCCGCCATCCGCGAAGTAGACCTCATAGACCGGCAGAGAAGCCTTTTCGGTACTCGTGACTGTAGCCACATGCTGTAGTGCGGCAGGGTCAGCGACCTTTACGCGCACGGTTCTCGGCGCGTGTCTTGCGACCTCAAGCGGGACAACCCCGCCTGAAGAGATAGTGAGTCTGAAAGTCTGGTAACGATCCATCCTGGAAGTCCGATGTGCCGACAGGCCAGGTTCAGTCCTGGGTAGCTGGCTTTATCGTGACAGACTTAACTCGGTAATGCCCCTCAAGTACCAGCTCTGGAACATCGATAACCTGATCATGGTAGGGCTTGAGGTCATCTGGGTGGTAAAGGCCGAGGCGCTCCATCACCTGCATCAACTGGGTTTGACGGCCCATCTTCTCAAGGAGGATCAGGCTGCCGGCGCATTGCTTGTGGTTTTCCTTCTCGCGCTTTGAGCAGCTACGGTTCTTGTAGACCGTTTTATGGCAGGAGAAGCCGGTGGCCGTGCCGTTCACCAGATCCTTGATGATGCCTTCCACTCGGCCAGGCATAAGCTCAATTGCCCCGACTTTGTTGAAGGGGCAGTTTGCGCAAGGCTTTTTGAGGCTGTAAGGATCGGGGTTCATCTGTTTAGTCCAGCAGTAGATAGGCCCATGCTAACCGCACAGGCCTCGTGCCAACAGGCACCGTCTATTGCTCAGGGGTGACCGATACAAGCACGCCGGTAACGTCAAAACGGTATTTGACCAGGGACTCAACCGATGGGCAGCAATCAGGGTCATCAGGACTATGGGTGAGCGTCGCAACCCCCATGAACGAACGACCATCTTCGACGACCACCTGAAGCCCGCTAATCGAGCCGGGTAGGATCGTAGAAGTCAGCGGCCGATAGCGACCATCGGGCATGCCTTCGAACAGGGCCAGTTTCTGGAAGGACGAATTGGAGCCGCCAGCCCCCTCAATGGTGTAGAGCACCGCCACGTCAGGCATACCCTCGCCGGTGAAGTCCGCCTCGATCGTTGAGCGGGCATCGAGGTATTCGGCCCCGCCATTTCGGTCTGGGTCCTGTTCAACGTATTGGGCGATCGCCTCTTCCAGAGTGCTCGCGCCAGCGTCAGCAGTCGAAGGATCTGCCGGTTCTTCAACAGGCTGCGGTTCCGGTTCCGGCTCGGCCTGATATTCCGCTTCAGGCGCGATCTCCGGATCTGGTGCGCTTTCTTCCGCCACCGGTGCAGAGTTCTTCTTGCCGAAGCGCTCTTCAACAGCTTCCTCGATGGCTCGGAATTCCGCTCCACTCATCAGCGCGTTGCGAGGGCCGCGGAATGGTTGGGCTTCACCAAAGAAGTTACGGGCGAAGAAGCCCGGCCTCAGTTCCTCCTGCTTGGCCACGAGGTAATCGGTGAGCTTGAAGATCGATGCATAGCCCTCCGCACCGTATAGCGCGGTCAGATCATCTTCCTTGGACTCAACGTCCTCAATGAATTTCTCAATCAGGAAGAGGTTCGCATCGACCAGCATGTCTTCACACTCGTTGGTGAAGTTGCCAAAGCAGGTCTGCTTGTAGTCGTTGACCGGGTTGAAAATGGCATCACAGCCGGCCAGGGAGAGGGCGGCAAGGGCAATAGCAATACGCTTCATGGCTGAATCTCGGCAGGCAGATGTGATTATTTGTCTTTGCGCTCGAATTTCTGGCGCAGGCCTTCGACGCCGGACTCACCGATATGAGTTTCCAGCTCCTTCTCGATAATCTCCAGATACGACATCTCGTCATGCCTTGAACCGGCAACCCACTCGGCCTTGCATTCGCTGGCCAGGGATTTAACCCCATCCAAGAACTTGGTTCTGGCGGCCTCGTCAGCCGGCAGCGCGTAGACCTGGGTGATGTGCAGTCGTTTTTTCGACATGGGACTTCCTTGATGGATGTGATGTGAGCTCGTCCGCTGAGTCTGGGCATGCGGATGAATGGGCTAACCCCGATGTTTGGGATCAATCCCGGTACCTCGTCAAGATAACGGCTTGAGCCGCCGGCACAAACCGAATTCGTGTGAGTCCACCTGTTGGCACGCAAGGCGTACATCGATCATGCCCACACTGAATCAGCCAGCAACCACCAGGAGAGCAGCATGCAGTCCACGAAGAAGCCCGTAGCAGTCACGGTGTACATCTCGGAAGCACCAGAAGCGGAAGACAGTTGCAGCTCGATGAGCGTAGCGACCGAGCGAGAAGCTGAAATCATGCTCTGGGCCCTCGCTAAGCAAGCGATTCCGGAGTGGGCCATGTTCACCCGAGCCGGCTCCAACGAACCGACCACAAACGCCGACATGGGCTCCCTGGAGGTGCCCGCCGAGCTTGCCGCAGAGGTCGCTGCCGAAGTTGAGCGACAAAACAAAGTGGCCCTCGAAACGATTGTTGTCGAAGAAGGCCTGAACAGCGTTTACGACAAGCTCGCCAAGCATTTCGGCGATCTGCCGGATTTCGTCCAGCAGGTATCGAGCATTGCTGAGGCCTGGGCCAAGGATTGCTACCAGCATCCGGTCGGTTAAGGACTACTGGCACGCAGTACAAGCCGTCACCATTCGAACCATCAACTAGCGAGGGAGCACAGAGATGCGAATTGAAATGATGCCTTTGAGTAACGGTGGCTTGGTGCCAGTGAACATCTACAACTCGGTGATCGATGGCAATGGCTTCTACGTGAGCCACAACGATCACGATCTGGCCATTTACGGGGATGAAACGACCGCCTTGGTCCTCGGCCAGATGGAGCGGTTCTACATCCTCAATGGCGATCATCGGCAGCAGTATGCGCAGCTGATGGGGCAAGGCTTTGATGCTTGCCTTGAATACTTCAAGGCGAACCAAGCCCTGCGCAATCATCGCTCTGATGTTTTGCCTGATCTGGCTGCATAAGCCGGGAGTTATACGTGAAAGCAGAGACCGTTTTGCGCAGCTCGTTCAGCCTGGATGGCACCAGAATCTTTCTGGTGCACATCGAGGGCAGTGGGTTTCGCATTGGTACCCGCTGGCGCTGGCTGGCGAAGTTCGACCTGATCTTCGACGCCTGCGATGCCTTCGAGGCTCTGGAAATGATGGAGGGTGACCTAGCCCGTGCTGGCGCTGCTCTCAAGGCCGAGATTCGTCGCGTTCCGCGGCACACGTTCGGCCGCAAACGCTCAACTCACTCGCGGATCAGCTACTTGGTACGCTGCTCCGAATCCCGCGCCGCCGGCATGCGCTTGAAGCGCTGCGGCAGCAAAGGCAGTGTTGAATACTGGACCTACTAGGAGAACAAGATGCCTGAATTTATGGTGGCGGGCCGCATGACCGTCTCTTGCTGGACGAAGGTTGAGGCTGAAACCGAGGCGCAAGCCCTACAGATCGCAGCGGGCCGGATGGTTGCGGATAGCCATATCGACGGAAGCTATCCTGTCAGCGAGTCTTGGCACTTTGAGAATGACGGGACTCCCTTCGAACTGCGGGTCGATGAAGACTAACCCAGGCTCTCTCATGCCGGGCAGGCAAGGCCGATTGAGCTGACCTTTCGGGGTTTAGCCTCGGCCTGGTACTGCGCCCAGAAGAAATTAACCGCTGAACTTTGCATCCCAATCCGGCTGCGGGATACACTGACACTGTACAGGTATACAGTGTCAGCAATGCGTGCAGATCTCATAGGCCAATTCGCCTCCGACCAATCGATTCCCCTCCCTTTCGGCGGGCAGGCAAGCTGCGGGTTTCCGTCGCCGGCCGCCGACTACCAGGAGCCGGACCTGTCTCTCGATCAGCTGGTCGGCATCACTCCCACGTCCTCGATCTTCCTCTTTCGCGCCTGGGGCAACTCCATGATGGGCGCGGGCATCCATGACGGTGACGTTCTGGTCGTGGACAAGGCAAAGCAGGCGCAGCCGGGGAATGTGGTTCTTGCCGTGGTTGGTGCTGAGTTTCTCGTTAAGCGTCTTCAGGTAGACGGGCAGGGCAGGGCGATGCTGGTAGCGGAGCACGAGGGGTACGCACCTATCGTGCTGGTCGAGGATGAGATACTGGAAGTCTGGGGGGTGTGTCGCTGGGTCCTGCACGGGCTTGACTGATGGGCCTCCACCGTCCGGTTATAGCCCTCATCGACTGCAACTCGTTCTATTGCAGTGCCCAGACCCTGTTCGAACCCTGGTACCGCGATAAGCCGGTAGCCGTCGCGAGCAACAACGATGGCAGCATCGTGAGCCGCAACGATGCGGCGAAGGCGCTTGGCCTGAAAATGGGGCAGCCGGTGTTCGAACTGAAGGACATGATCGCGAGAAACGAGGTCAAAATTTATTCCTCGAATTACGCGCTGTACCAGTCGATCAGTAACCGAATCATGGCAGTTCTCGAAGAGCTTTCGGCAGAAATAGTCCCCTACAGTATTGATGAATGTTGGTCGGATCTCACTGGCGTGCCTGACCCGGAGGCCTGGGGTAGAAATGCCCGAGATGAGATCCAGCGGCGGCTGGGCATGCCGGTGGGGGTCGGTATAGGCCCAACCAAGACTCTCGCCAAACTGGCCAACTGGGCGGCGAAGAAATGGAAAGCCAAGACCGGCTGCGTCGTCGACCTGAGAGACCCGGTGAAGCAGGAGAAGCTATTGCGCTATGCGCCGGTCGAAGAGGTCTGGGGAATAGGCCGCCAGCTCAGCGCCAGGCTCAAGGCGGACCTCAACATTCACACTGCCTGGCAACTCGCGACGGCTGATCCCAAGCACATTCGCCGGCAGTTCAGCGTGAACGTCGAGCGCACGGCCCGCGAGCTAAAGGGCCTTCCCTGCTTTCCTTTCGTCGATGGCAGCCCCGAACGCAAGCAGCAGATAATTTGTTCCCGATCTTTTGGGTCGAAAGTATTCGCTCTCGAAGAGATGGAATCGGCGGTGACCGCATTCGCCAGCACGGCGGCTGGGAAGCTCCGGGCTCAGGACAGCCTCGCCAACTGCGTCCAGGTGTTTGCCAGGACCAGCCATTTCGCCGGCGGCGAGCAGTACGGCGCAAGCCGGATCATGGCTATGCCTTACCCGACATCCGACACCAGAGACATAGTGCACGCGGCGCTGACCGGCCTGCGTAGCCTCTACCGGGCCGGGCCGGCCTACGCCAAGGCCGGGGTGGTCCTAACTCAGTTCGTTGAACGCGGGACAGTCACGGGCGATCTATTCGCCCCGAAGCCGCGTCAGGGCAGCGATGATCTGATGAGAGTGATGGATGCCATCAATGCCAAGCAGGGTCGGGGTGCGCTCCGCCTGGCCCGAGATACCTCAGCAGGGAAGTGGTCGATGCGACGCGAGATGCTGAGCCCCGCGTACACCACCGCTTGGAAGGATTTGCCCAGGGCACGCTAACGGTGACGCCCCTTAAGTACGGCATGGCTCAGCGTCAAACCAGCACCAGGTCGGAGTTCTGGAGCGGAATGCCGCAGTCACGAGCAATGGCGTGCGCAGCTTTGGTGATCGACCCTTTAGGGTCAGCTGACCACTTGGAAAACCAGCGGGATCGGTCACCAACGACCGCCTCAATATCATCGCCACGGTCATAAACCTTCAGCAGGCTCGTGCCTACGCGTGCAAATGCAACCATGCCGGGTACGTTGTTGCTGCTCATGGTTCAGCCCTCAGTGGATTACGGGTTCACGGGCAAAGTCAGCCGCCCAGATGTTCTGGCTGGCGATCTTGACCTGGGAGCTGGCGAACGCCACGACGGTGTATGGGAAGCCGCAGGCGTCCACTACGATGATTCCGTCATAGCCGAACAACTGAAGGCGCGCAGTGAAGTCGGCATCAGTCTCGCCGGCCAGGCGCATGGAACGGATCTCCGCAGCGGTGCCGCGGACTGGTGCTTGAAGCGATGCGTGAACCTTCAGGACGATATCGCCATATTCCTGAGCGTTGCCGCTATAAGGGGTCAGATAGATCCCCGAACCGAACAGGCCACGCTTGGAAGGTGCGATCTCGGAATACTGCGCATAGGTGCCATGGAACAGATCAAGCGGGGCACCAGCTTCAGTGACAGCGGCGCTCTCGCGAAACCATTCCTTGAACTCTTGCGTTGCTTGAAGATTGAACATGGCGAATGCTCCTGTTTGGCGACGTGTTTATTCTCAGGCCGTCAGCTGCGTGCCAGCAGACTCCGCGATGTGAATTTCGCGCAGTCGACGGCTGACATCACTGATCACCGCGCGCACCTCGGAAACGATCGCCATCACACTCGGCACGTAGGCACGATTGGCCGAGCGACGATCGGCATTGATGCCCTGGAGCAGCTCCGCACGGTGAGCCTTCAGCTTGGGCAGCAGGAAACGCTGAACATTGACGCGGGACGGTGCATGCGACAGGTCAGCGCTGGCGCAGGCCTGGGCATATGCCGAGATGAGCCCGGTCAGGGCAGAAGTTCGCGGGTGAATCATGATCGATGCATTGTTCATGGGTCAGGCAGCCTTGTTCAGTTCGAGGATGGCGGAAGGCGAGTGGCCCAGGTCTCGCATGGCCTGCTCGTAGAATTCGACGTTCACCAGGAACGGCGAGCCGTAATCCGGGCCGCCCTCGCGGAAGAAGTCGCTGAGCACGTCGCCGAGGGTCGCCGGCGTGATCTCCGGGCGCTTCGGATACACACGCACGAACCCATCGTTGAAACGAGTGAATCGATCGCCGCGCGAGAAACAGGTCTTCACCAGGTCGACAGACCCCTTCACGGTTGTTGCTTTGAGCTTCTGGATTGAGTTGGACATTTGATGTTCCTTGTCTGGGGAGCTGCCCATGCAGCTGTACTTGATCAGATGGCGTCATTGTTGACGCCCTTGGCGCGTGCCAGGAGGTAGCCTCTTTAGGCCGCCTGACCTTCAGCAGCACCGCTAACCGCATCACCATTGAAGTGCCCAGGAAACTTGTCAGTGAACTCGCGCAGCAACTCATCCAGGACTTCAGGCGTGCGGGCAAACAGGTTGATTTCCCCATGAAGCTTGATGCCGGTTTTGCGCGAAACCGAGTACACCTGGAAGTACGGCCCGAGCTGAGACGTGAACAGGACTTTGATGTAGAGGTTGCCCAGCGTGACCTTGCGCCAGGCCGTCATGCAGCGCTTGCGGCCACCGAACTCAACGACCATCGGGTATTCAGTGTTGAGCAGGTTGGTCGGTTCTTTCGCAATGCGGAAGTTTTCTTCGAGAGTGGCAACCAGTTGCTGTTCTTCTGCGCTGAGATGGGACATGACGATCTCCTGTGTAGATGGGGTCATGATCAGCGCCATGCCCCGTGCCAGCAGATCCGCCACAAACAAAAAAGCCCCCAGAGCTGGGGGATTTCCATGGGTAGCACTTACTTGAATTCCCAGTGCCCGCGATAGTTCACGTCTTCAATTTCACAGTGCAGCTCGCCGCTGATATACCCGTCGTTGATCATGCTCGAAGCCCGGCGCAGGGCCTCAGCGATGAGTTCAGGCTTGTGCTCTTCTGGAACATCGGCACCATCGCCGCGCCACCACTCAAACTGCAAGCCCCCCTTCATTGGGCACCTCCGCAAACAGCCTGGGCCCCGGAATTGATGCCGGAAATCTGCTCGGCAGTGAGCGTGGTCTCCTGCTGATCCTGACCAGCAATGTGAAGCGTGATCACATCGCCTTCAGCGAACTCACAGCCGAGCTCATGTTGCATCTGGGCCAGGTACTGGCCGTGTGTCTGGAAGAAAGCAGGACGGCCAGGTTGGAAATTCTCGCCGCTGAGGTTCTTGAAGATGATGCGGCCGGTGCCTTCGGTGCCGCCGATCAGGAATTTGCCATTGAGCATTACGCGCTCAGTGATTGCCGGTCGAACATTCGTGCTCATGTTGCTCTCCGTTGATGAGTAATCAGTGGAGGCAATGTAGGTCGATGCAGTTCGTGCCAGCAGAGGCAGCTTACATCCTGCCTTCGCCGGCGATATTGGGGATTTGAGCTAGGTAGGCGTCGACCACGGGAGGGGCAGCAGTATCCGCACCGTAGCCATATTTCCAGCCAGATCCAATGTACGTGTCGGTGCGGTGGGCATAAGCCGTGTAGCGCTGGTTATCGCCGCTCAGCAATACGGTGAAGCTCCAGTGAGCCTTGGTGTCAATGCAGTAGCTGCCATGCCCGGTGAAGTTCTTCGTGACCAGGGCCTTACCATCAACGATCTCGTCCAGCGTTCCGGTACCCATGGTCACAGAGCACTCTTTGCCCTCCGATGTGAGCGGCTCAATCTGGACGAAGTAGGTTTTTCCCGGTGGAACAGCAGGCGGTTTGCCGTGGGAGTTGAGCGTAGCGGTCAAGGCTTCATCAAAGAACATGCCCGGAGACATCGGCCTGTAGACGACGGCAACGGCTGCAATGGCGAGCGCGAGCAGGAAGAAGGGTTGGACCTTATCCGGGGAAAAGGCAGGTCTGTGCTGATTGCTCACGATGTCAGAAGCTCGATTCTTGAAGGGGCGATGTCTGTTTTGGTGCTGGTACCAGGTGATTCGATGCGCGCATGAAGCCACTGCATGAAGGTGGCTTGGAATATCAGGTGCTGCTTGTACAGATCGGAGTTGGTATCTCCGCCGGCCAGCTGGAGAACCCTCTCTTCCCCCATCTCGTGAAGGTTGATCTCGCCGCTGGAGATCAGGTCCAGCTTTCTCTGCGGGAAATAGTCCGACTCAGCGAACTCCAGGGCGGCTTGCTTCGTCGCGAAAAAGGCCCCAGGCAATGGCATGAGGTAACCATCTGGGCCAAGGCAATAAACGCCAAACATAGGCCCAAGAAACTGCCGAGTGCGCTCCAGCACCACACAATTCCCGGCTATGACACCTGAGACGGAGCGGCAGTTGGATGTTTCAAGCTGGCAGGTGCTGCCAATTGCCGAGGCAAAGGCCTGCATTTCCTGAATCGTCGAGAAGGCTGGGGAGGCGCGGAACAGTGCCCTCAGTTCATGGAGAACAGCCGGGGATGTCCCGTCAGGCAGAAGCATCATCAAGCTGACGCTCGGGCTGCCATGTCCTGGGCGCTTGGTAGTTCGCTGAGCAAACGGGAACGCTGGCGCTTCACTTCACGCGGGGAGATGCCGAGGCGAGTCGCGATCGTGCTATCCGGCAGAGAACGGTCCAGGATGAGTTTCTTCTGGCGATCAGTAAAAACATGATGGGTCACACTGAGCCCCTTTGGCTGGATCTGTCGGAAGGCCGTCAGTATCCCGCATCGCAATTAAGCGGCAAGCCAAGTAGGGGGCATGAATTCAAAATACCTTGCCTTGTGATCGGTCGCGTTAAAATCGGTTCGTCTCAGTGATAATTCATCGAAGCTCATACAAGGATCGTCCATGTCCAATCTCCAACAAGGCCAGCGCGTCTCTATTGCCTCTCTGGCTCCGTCCAACAAAATCAGTGTCGCGATCACTCTCTCATCTCCGCACACGATTGACCTGGCGTGCTTCGGGATCGACGCCCAAGGCAAGATGTCGGATGACCGCTATATGGTTTTCTTCAATCAGCCGGTGTCCCCCTGCGGTGCAATTCGCCAAGTAGGCCACGCTGAGTTCTCCATGGACTTGAGCGCAGTACCAGCCAGCATCGATAAGCTGGTTCTTACGGCCTCGATCGATGGTGCTGGCGCTATGCGAGACATCAAACCGAGCTTCTTCACTGTGCAAGAGGGCGGCTCGGTCAAGGCGACCTGCAACTTCGGCGGTGAAACCTTCGCTGCCGAAAAGGCAATCATGTTGGCTGAGGTCTACCGAAAGAACGGCGAATGGAGGCTGAATATCGTCCTCCAAGGCTTCAACGATGGTCTCGATGCGCTCGTTCGGCACTTTGGCGGCGAGGTAGCCGAGGAAAACCCAGCGCCAGCGCCGCAGCCTGCATCCGGCAAAATCTCGCTTGAGAAGAAGGTTGCTGAAAAGGCTCCAGCGCTAATCAGTCTGGCTAAAACAGCCCAAATCAGCCTGGAGAAGGCCAAGCTGACCGATGTCGTGGCAAGAGTCGCCCTTGTGCTCGATGCCTCTGGAAGCATGAGCGGCCAGTACCGGGCCGGCCATGTCCAGGAGGTAGTCAATCGAATGCTCCCCCTGGCTCTCCACTTCGACGATGATGCGGATTTCGGTGAACGTGACCGAGCGTTTCGCTAATACGTGACCGGTGCTTCCACCCCGGTTGCGCGGGTTCTGGATTGTAATCGCATCGGTCACGATGCGGCTTGTTCCTCGGCTTTTTTTCGGCGCAGCGACTCGCCTTTCATCGTCAGCCGGTAGGCGTTGTGCACCAGGCGGTCGAGGATGGCATCGGCCAGGGTCGGGTCGTTGATCCAGCCGTGCCAGTGCTCGATGGGCAGTTGGCTCGTCAGGATGGTGGAGCGGCTGCCAGCGCGGTCGTCGATCACCTCCAGCAGGTCATGCCGGGCTCCTTCCTCCAGCGGGGCTAGCGCCCAGTCGTCCAGCACCAGGACGTCGACCTTTGCCAGCTGTTGCAGGGTACGGCCGAAGCTGCCGTCGCCATGAGCGATGCGCAGTTGTTCCAGCAGGCGCGGGGTGCGCAGGTACAGGGTGCTATAGCCCTGGCGGCAGGCCTGGTTGCCCAGGGCGCAGGCCAGCCAGGTTTTGCCGGCACCGGTCGGGCCGGTCAGCAGCAGGTTGTGCTGCTGGCGGATCCAGTCGCCACTGGCCAGGGTGGCGATCAGACGCTCGTCCAGGGCGCGTCCGGTGCGGCGGTCGAGATCTTCCAGGCAGGCGTTGGCGTACTTGAGCTTGGCCTTCTTGCGCAGCCGTACCAGGCGCTGGTTGTCACGCCAGGCCAGTTCGCGGTCGAGCAGTAGGCCGAGGCGTTCATCGAAGCTCAGGCTGTGGCTGGCCGGCAGCGTCCATTGCTCTTCCAGGGCGCGGGCCATGCCGTCCAGGCGTAGCTGGTGCAGTTGATTCAGGGTGTGTTGCGGCATCATCGAACAGCTCCTGTTGCGGGGGTTGGTAGTAGTCGGCGCCACGGACGTTCTCGTGGTCGCCGGGTAAGGTCGTTTCGGCGGCACGCTGGGGCAGCGGCTGTTGATCCAGGCCTTGCTGGAGCAGGTTGCGCACGCTGCGCCCGGTGAAGGCGCGCAGGTGTACGGCACGTTCGGCAGCGGCTTCCAGGCGTGCATTGCCATAGCGCCGGGCCAGCGAGAGCAGGCCGAGGCAGGCGCGGTAGCCCATCTCCGGGTGCGGCTTGTGGGTCAGTTGGTGATCGATCAGTTGGCGCGTGTAGGGGCCGATCCGCGCGCCCCAGTCGAGCAGGCGTTGTGGCGTCCATTCGCGATGCGCCTGGTGCGCCGCGGGCATGTGCTCGCGCTGGGTACTGTAAGCGCCGCGTCGCCCCAGCAGCAGGTGGCTGGCCACCCGCCGGTTGCCATGCAGCACTTCCAGGGTGTGTGCCGTCAGTCGCACGTCCACGTTCTGCCGGGCCAGGGCGGAGGGCACGCTGTAGAAGCTGCCATTGACCTCGATGTGGTAGTCGATGCTGACCTTGCAGCGCTTGAAGGTGGCGACCTCGTAGGGATGCACCGGCAGCGCTCGCAAGGCCGGGCGATCCAGGCGCTCGAACCAGTCGCGCCGGCAGCCATCGAGCCGCTTGAACGGGCGCCGATTCAGATCCTCCAGCAGCTCGGCGATGGCCTGGTTAAGCGCATGCAGGCTGAAGAACTGCCGATGGCGCAGCCGCGCCATGATCCAGCGCTCGACCACCTGCACCGCCACCTCGGCCTTGGCCTTGTCCTGAGGCTTGCGTGGCCGTGCCGGCAGGATCACCGTCTGGTAATGACGCGCGCACTCCAGCGTGGCCCGGTTCAGGCCCGGCTCGTAGCGATCCGGCTGGGCGACCAGGGCGCGCGGATTGTCCGGCACAACCATTTCCGGCACGCCGCCAAAGTAGGTCAGAGCCTGGCCCAGCGAGGTCAGCCAGTCCACCTGGGTTTCGCCTGGCGTCGCGCAGGCATAGGTGTAATTCGAGGCGCCCAGGGCGGCGACGAAGATGTGCGCCCGGCGCACTTCGCCGGTGGCCGGGTCGACCACCGGCAGCGTCGGCCCGGCATAGTCGATGAATAGCTTCTCGCCCGCACGGTGCAGCTGACGCATCGAACGTTTGAGCGTCTGGGCGTAGCGCCGGTAGTGCTCGACGAACTGGGTGTAGCGGTAGGTCGGCTGGCCCGCATGCGCGGCGAGATATTCCTCCCACAGCAGCTGCAAGGTCACGCCCTTGCGTCGCAACTCGCGGTGGATGCTCAGCACATCGGGCAGCACTCGCTCACCGCGCGGCTTGTTCGTCGACGTCGGTGCAAACAAGGCGGCCGCCAGCGCGGCCTCGTCCATGGCCACCAGCGCCGGCCAGTCCAGCCCGGCCACCCGCGCCGCCGCGATGTACTTGCTAACCACGCCCTTGGACAGCTGCAAGGCACGGGCAATCTTCTCGTGGGACAAGCCGGCCTCAAACTTGAGGCGCAGACATTCTTTGATGTTTCGCATGGCTACTCGCGGCGCCGCCATCTTCCTCTCCCGAAATCGGTCGAGGATGGCGGCGCATCAGGTCATGCGCAACGAAGGGGAAGGCTTTCGCTAAGTCGTGACCGGCGATTTCGGTAAGCCGTGACCACCTGTTTCGGAACAGGCGGAGAATCGGTCACGTTGCTACCGAAATGAGCGGTCACGATCAACCGAAACGGCCGGTCACGGTGCTCCGAAATCCGCAACGATGACGGTGCGATCGACTGCTGGGCGTTTGGCAACTATCCGCAACAGCTCAGCACCATTACAGCTGACAACTACGCGAATTTTATCGATGCCGATAATGGTGGTTGGCGAAATTGGGAGCTGGGTTCTCGGATCAACCATGAACCGCGGGCCATGGAAATGGTCATCGACCACTATGAGCGCAGCGGTGACCGGACGCCGGTCTATGTCCTGTTCATCTCCGATGGAGGCGTACACGAGAACCGTGCGATTACCGAAGCCATGAAGCGTGCATCTTCGCTTCCGATCTTCTGGCAGATAGTGGGTATCGGTGGTCGGGACTACGGGATCTTCAAGAAGCTGGATGATCTACCAGGGCGCGCAGTCGACAACTGCAATTTCTTCGAGCTCCAGCACCTGCACGAGATCTCAGAAGACGCCATGTACGGGAAGATGATGGAAGAATTCCCTCAGTGGCTGAAGGAAGCCAAGGCAAAAGGCATCATCGCCTAACCAGCTAAAACAAAGGCCCCATTGGGGCCTTTGTTCATCAGGGGGTTACTTTGTGCTTCTGCCACTCTTTGGCAGCCCACTCATCAAAGCCCTCAACATGTATCCCAGGCACCATGTGCATCTTGCCGCCCGACATTACGGCCGGAATGTAGAAGCACGAGTAGGAGGGCGTATTCGGTACCTCGCGGACATACTCCGGGGGCATCCAGGCCTTCTGGCAACCTGTGATGGGCAAAAAGGCCGCAACAACCTCGATCGTGTCACCGGGCTGGAGCGCTTGGCAGATCTCCATTTCCAAATGCCCTTTCAGCGTTTCACGGCCGGCCGCCTGAGCATCCTTGTTTGGGGAGCGAAGATAGGAGTCGATGGCATCGGATGGCGTCAGGAATTCTTCTTCCCGAAGCTTGGGGTACTGCAAAGCCTCCGGGCAAAGCGCGGTCTGCTGCTTTATCTTGAAGGTGCCGGTGGCCTTGAACATGGTGGGCATGCTCGTGAACATGGCAGCCTGGCCCTCGTAGGTGCCTTCAGCAATCATGGCGAGCGGGAGGTTCTGCGCAACGCCCATAACCGGCATGCAAAACAGCAGGCTGAGGGCGGTGCTACGGAGTGATCCTTTCATGCGGATTCCTTTTCTTTGGGTCTGAAAGAGACAGGCCGACATCATGTGTGTAGGGCCTATCGCTATCTGCGAATACGGTTTGCGAACACAGCGATAAATGCGAGCTGAGTTTTCCTTGATCAGTCGATCAGCGTGCCATCTTGGTTCAGTCGCTGCGGCTTGCGCAGGTGCTGGTACTTCAGGCATTCCAGTGCCGGGTAATCACGATGCGTCTCGGGGGCGTCATGGGCCGTGTTCCTTCAACAATCAGCCAACTATCCGCCGCAGTATTTTCTCCCAACCGCTTGGTACGGGGCATTCCTCCAAGCTCGAAGCAGAATTTAGGCATGCAGTACGTGAGTGGGACTTATCTGTTGCGATGAGCGTAAGGAGAGTCAGTCCGATCATGCTTACGAGTAAAATGGCGATACTCACCTGAAATAATTTTGCTGCCGTGGCCACCATGGTTGTTTTCCCTTAACTATTTAGCTGGTTTATAGCGGCGATACACGATTAGGCAAATGGTAACGCCGAGGCCAATTAGGGAGGCACTAAAAAGCAAACCAATACCCTTATTCACTACCTCCCAACCCAGAGCCAGCTCAAGCCCGTAGAGCAGTGCAACCCCAAGAACAATTGGCATAATTGAGATTAGAAAGATCAGGATTTTCAGTTTCACGATGGTTTCCTAAGTGCCGGCAACGCGGCGGTGAACACCAAAAATCACTCGGGAAGTTACCCACATCACAGCCCCTACATAGCAAGCCATGGGCAGGATCGGAGCCCAGCTTGGAAGCTTCAGCCAGAACGCGGTTGAGCTATCCCATATCGCAAGGCCGACCACTACCACCAGAACCCCTGCCAAAGTGGCGAGCAGCAAAGCCAGTATTTTTCTCACGGCTGTTTTCCTGTCTATTCCAATGCGCTTCGACCAGTGCGGTCGGCCAGCTCGGTGCGAACAACCCGAAGCTCTGCAATTTCTTGCTCCAGCGCCTCCAGGGACGCATGCGGCGAGTTTGCTACGAGCTTGCGGACAAGCGATGTGGCCTTGGCCGCGCTGCGCAAAGCGCGCTGCTCCAGGTCGTGCAATTCGGGCTTCATCGTGGTTTCCTCGATCAGTTTGCGTTGGCTACGGCGGTGGTGACGATGCGGTATTCGCCCCAGTCGCCGAGCTTGATGGGATAGCCAGAGGCATCGCCAAGCAGGCTGTCAGGGTGGTTCTCCAGCAGCATGCGTCGATCCTCAATGGCACGATCCATATCTGCCTGAACGATTGCCGCCCCGTCGAAATGGCGGGTTCCCTGCCATTCGCCGTAAAAGTCTCCGGTCAGTTCCCGCGCCGTCTCGCCGGCATCGAGGATGAATTGCGACTTATCGCCCCGGTACTGGCCGTTCACGTACCAGGTACGACGCTCAATCCGTGCGGTGATTTGGAGGCTCATGGTCGTTTTCCTCGATCAGTTAAACGAAGCCACGGGCATTGGCAAAGGCGTCCGTCATGTGAGTGACAAGCACCTTATCGCCATTCGCCAGAACGCAAGAGCCCTGGCGCTTCGATTCCTCAATGGCTTTACGCAGTGCTGCCTTGATCGCCTGCTTGGGAAGGAAGCGACGGGAACGCACCTGCAATTCAGCCTCCAGCACGGTTTGATAGAGGGCATCCTCAAGCCGCTGTTCGGAGGAAAATTTACGTCCATCACGCATCGCGTCTCGGATCAGCTCTGGAATAACTCGGGTCTTGCCTGCGTTGTCGATCATTAGCGATTTCCCTTAACTGTCCGAGGCGAGAAGATTTCTGCACTTCTTGCATGCGTCGTTACCGACAAAATTGCTCTGCTCGATCTCGCCATGGTCGGTATTGGCGCTGGGTGGAAAGTGCTGACCACAGCGAGCCCCATTGGTAAGCGGATCGAGCAAGTGGACTTTTCGTGGCCACTGACTATCAGAACTTCCGCCGCAGAAAATCGTGTCTAAGGTGGCCATGTAAGCTTCCTTGATTAGTGGGATTGCTCGACAAAGGCGCGAGCCTTATCAAGATCATGCCAGCGACGAAGCCTTCCACTTTCCGACCGAACCTGCTTGCCGCCCTTCATCACAGCGAAGGAGCATGGGCCGCAAGGGATAACACGGTTGCCGGAAGGCGTGTGGGTATAGCCGTCACGCTGTTCAGTCCATGCAGGTTCAGGCTGACATGCTTGCATTGGAGTTTCCCTTGATCTCAAAGCCAGCGCAGTGGGGCCGGAGCTACGACTGAATCAGCAGCGTGCTCGATCACCTCTGCCAGCGAGTCGTTGCCCAGCTGCGCTGCACATTCAGCGAACGTGATAGGCCGAACTGGGGCCTGGTTGGTGGGTTGTTCAACGGGGCCACCCTGGCAAATTTCTCTGTAGCGAGTCACCGTTTCCGCGCTATCAGGATTTGCTGAGGCCCAAGCCTGGATGGCGTCCTCGCGTGCGCTGTCCACCGCCTTCATCGTGGTTACGAATTGATAACCAAGAATGGCGACGGCAAGGAACAGGGAAACAGTCGCGGCGCGGGTGTAGGTCTTCAGTTTCATTCGGGGATTCCTTGATCAGTGCGAGCGGGGTTGCGCAAACCCCAGAACGCCGGGGATCAGCTCAAATAGCGTTACTAAGTGCTCGGAGGCATTGGTAACCATAACGCCAGTCACCGGGTGCGCCAGCATGTCTTGATCGAGCACGCGCTGCACGTCTTCGACTGAAAGGCGGTGGCTCTGCATCTTCTCGTCAACAAACAAGGCGGCCGAGCGGAAGATTGCGTACTCGGCTTGGACCAGGATTGCTAGTCCTTGACAGGCATCTTTGAATTCGGCCGTAGGGCCAAGCAATGCCAGTATGTCGGTTAAGGTCCACTTCTCCGCAGGTGCCTCCAGAGCCTCAATGCTGCTTATGATCTGAATGGCAGCTGCGCCTGCCGGTAAACCCTTCCAGTGCTCGCTGATTGCAGACTTCAAGGCTGCGCTGCGGGTAGCCATAGGTGATTTCCTTTAACTCTGTTTGGTGGCGAACGGAGCGACTGAAATAGCGTCTCGCCATGCCTGCTTAGCGCTCCCGGCAGACGCCAGAGCGCGACCTTCCGCGTCATAGATCACATAGCCAGAGACATGCTCGGAGTGCTTCACCTTGCAGTACGCACCAGGGTGAATCTCCAGGGCCAGTTCCTTCGGCGAGAATCCGCTGATCACACCCTTTGCGTGCATTGCGCTGTTTTCCTATCCGTTCAGTCGGCCTTGCCGACCATGGTGTTCACAGCGAAGAAGAAGGGCTGATCGAACCAGTGTTCAGGCTGGTCAGCCTCAATGACGCCAACAGCCCCATTCCTTATTTCGACTTTTCGCCATGCAGCCCGCACCGAAGGCCCGAAGGTCGAATGCGTCCAGTAGTACCCGTCTTCGTACATGGTCTGCATGGCGTGTTTTCCTCGGTGTTCGTTATGGGCTCAGCGTCTCACGGGTCGCCGGAAACGCAAGGCCATGATGGTGCTTAAATCAGCGGCCAGCAGGCCACTCATGAAAATCCAACTCGCACCTGACGCTGTGCTGGGTGCTGCCATGTGCCGGCCTGTGTTGTTTTAGAAGGTGCCGTGCGGGCCATGCTCGCGGGGCGGCAGGCCGATCCCATCAGCCACCAGGTCACAATCGGCTTTTAGCTCATCCAGAGTGCCGAAGCGAGTCCGGGGCTGGCCATTATCAGTGAAAGTGCACTGCCAGTTGGACAGGCCGCCTCGGGGGTTGGCGATAACGAAACCACGGTATTCAACGGACTTGGCCATTTAGATGTGCTCCCTTTGTGTGTTTGATGGGTTCATCTTCAGGCCACGGGTCGCGTGCCAGTAGGTGCAAAAGCTGGCGGTTTTACCCGCCAGGCAAGCTGCTTATGCCTTGCGGTAGGTCTCGATTTCGACACCCTGATGCGTGGCCACCATCCGCTGCTCGCCGCCGAAACGCTCAATAAGAAAGTCAGCAATGTCCTCCTGGTAGCCCGTCTTGATGCAATCAATCTCGGCCTTCAGATGCTCCACCATCAAAATGGTCGGGCGCTTGATCTCCAGCTTGTATTCGATCTCTTCGCCATCTGAGGGGCAAAGCGCTGAGAACGTCAGGCGGTAGATATTGGCGACCTGTCTTGCAGCCTGAAGCGATACCGGGGTCGCGCCAGCACCAGCAGGAACACTGGCTTTCACCGGTGCCGCAGCTTGGGACAGGTTCCGCGCGATCCGAAGCTCGAAGGCCAGGTAGTCCTTCAGGATGGGGTGGCGCTCAGAGGGGGACATAGTTGGCCAGCGGCTTTCGATGTCCTCGAAATCGGCGAAGAACATGCCGGCAAGGCCGCCATCGTCTTGCCCAATTGCGTTCTGGATTGCGCGGGCCGAATCATCCAGATCGTCATAGGCGGCAGCATTGGCGATCAGGGTGTGGTTTTGAAGGGCTGCAAGGTCCGCGACGATGAGCCTGCCCGAGACATCAACCACCGGAAACTCAGTTCCGTCGCCGAGGCGAATCACCTCACCTTCGCACACATTCAGTTCGAGATTATCGGGATAACTGGCGGGCTCCTGCGCAACCTCACCGGTCAGCGGGTCTATGGAGCAGGCTGAAACAAGTTCGAGCCCGCCGTCCCAAACCGAAACGAACTGGGCGCTAATGCGTGCGGATTCTTGGCTGGCCATCTTGTGGATCTCCCTTGTTGAAGTGGTCTTCATCTTCAGGGGATTAGGCCCGTGCCAGCAGATGCTGCTTTGAGTTCAGAGCCTCAAATGCCTGCATCATCGCGCTGTGCGCGTCAGCAATGGCCGGCGCGTAGTCATCATGCTTGCGGCCGGCAAGCATCCCGCGATTGCCCAGCAGGTCGATCTGACCTCGGCTGAATTGCTGGCCGCTATGGAAGGCATAGCGAATCTGCGGGGCGTCGAAGAAAACCCGAATATGGCCCGTCAATATCGTCTGAACAGCCTCCATGTGGAGGTAATTCATGGTGCTGCTAATCGTGAGTGTCGCGCAGTTCAGCCGATGGTTGATGCGGTCAGAATCAGAGTTAAAGCTGATCAGATATTCGTCCGGCAACCCCATTTGCCTGAAGGAGGTGAGCACCATCTCCAGGATGCTGTCCCGGTGAGCTTTCGCGAGCAATCTCAGGTCTTGAACAACCTGATCCCTCGTGAAGTCGCCGCTGTAGCTGAGAATGCACACTCCGCGATGATGCAGGGAGGTAATCCCCGCAGCATGTGTGAAGGAAACGCCAGCGGCGCGATAGCTATCCTTGCACAGCAGCGCTTCCAGAACAGTAGTCGCCGCGCAGCCCTTGGCGTGCTCAAGTGACATATTCATCAGTGAGCCCCCAGATCGTTTGAGCTGCGCACTTCGGCCGTCAAATCAGCCGCAGTGCGGGCAGCAGGGCCAAGCTCCGCACGCATAGCGTTGAACATGACCTCGAACAAGGGCTCGTCGCACTCGACCTGGTGCCCCGTGTCCTCCGCGTCATAGTGGAAGTAGCTACGCACATGCGCGAAGAAGGCGGGGAAGTCGGGGTAGGCCAAAAGCTGACGCACGCCAGCGCAGCCGGCAGGGCTGTCCTTGTTGATGTCGAGCATTTCGATAATCACGGCCCGAACGTCATCGAATGATGGCAGTTCCTGCTCGGGATTCAGGTAGACGATCCCTTCAGCCGCTTTGGTGAAGTGGCAGCGGACATCGGCGTGAGAGTTCATTGGTTAGCCCCATCGGTTGAGTCGATGGGGTCTATTAGACGTGCCGCCGGCGCGTGCCAGCAGGTGCCTGGTGGGTTATCGGCTGGGCCGGTCGTGCCGCTTGTGACGACTGGCGTATTCCTTGGCCTGCTCAGCAAAAGCGGCGAACTCGTCCTCAATGCTCTGGGGTTTTGCCGGCGATGTTTCCCCTTGAACGGCCTGCTGCTTGATGCGTTCAAGCTCTTCTCGGTAGGCCTGCTCGGATTGGGTGGCTTTGCTTTGCCAGGGGCGGCGTGTAATGGGCGCTACGGGAGCGTAGAGGGTGATGGCGTCAGGGTCTTGCTTAAGTTTTTCTTCAACTGCGCCGGCCAGCATGTCGCGCAGGGCGTTCTTGTCTATCGGTTTGCTCATAGGGCTCTGAGTGGTGATCTTGCTTCGAGGGTGCCCGCGCAGACTTAAATCCAGCGCGGTTGCCATTTCATCCTTGCACAGCATGCCCATTCAGGAAAGCCAAATGGGCATTGTTCTGTGTATTTGCGTTGCCTGGGCCTAGTCGATCAGCGCACTGATGGCGTCCGACTCTGGGAAGGAGAGGCGCGGTGCGTTGAGCTCTTCTTCAGTCGGTTTGCGTGGAGCATTGTTCTCGACCATGAAGTTGCGGCGACCAAAGACAACATCGTAAAGCGCGTCGTAGTAGAGCCGGAATCGCTCGGCCATTTCGAAGTCATTGTGCTCAGCGGCGGCTTCTACCAGGAAGCTGAGCTGGAACAGGTTCGCCGCCACAGACAGGGCTTCAAGCGAGCACGAAACGGGTGTCTGATTCAGGGAGTGAACACGCGGAACAATGGTGTCCTCCGGGAGGACGTAGGCGAATGCCCCATTCGGATACTCACGCACCTCCCACAGCCCGCCGTCGTAATGCTCAGGAGCAAACTTGCGCATCAGATTGAACAGGTTGTTGTCGTACTCTGCGGCCATGTGGCCGATGCGCTGTACCAGGTAGTCAATGATCTGCTCGTTCGGGATCTCTTTGAATGCTTCCACGGTGAATCCTTGGTCTGAATGCTTGAATTGGGAATGTAACGGCGGCATCCACTGGTTACCGCCATGAGCCAGAGGCGCGGGTTATGCCGCGCTTGTGTTGAGACGGGACGGGTGCGGCCCCGCCTGCACCCATGACTCAAATGCCGAATGGCGAACGCAGGTCATGTTCTTGGCGATCGAGTCATCGATATGGCGCTGAAGCATTTCGGGGGTGATCGGGCCATGCACCGCTTGGAGATCACGATGACCACCAAAGACAGGCATTGAAGCCAGCTGGTCGATTGCGTCGGAATCGAACGGCTCGTAGCGGTTGTTCTCCGCCTGGCGAAGGTGCTCCAGCACCAGCTCATCACGAAACACGCAGACTGCCCGGCTGTCTGCGATCAGAAACTTGGCAGCGAGCGCTTCAGCATCACGCTTACGGTGATCAAACGATTGCGGCTTGGCCAGGCGTGCGGCGTCACAGTGGGCAGCATACGATCGGCGGGGCAGGCCTTCGAACAGGACTACCGCCGCGACGGCGTAGTAGGTAGCCTCAGAACGCGCTTTGCTGTTGGGGCGATAGTCGACCAGGACGACAACACGGAAGCCAATCTTGGGGCTCGCCTGCTCGGTCACAACGACACGCACCTGCATGTCGCTGGCGATGCCTGCTTGAACACAGCGGGCGAAGAGGGTGTTCAAATCTTCAAAGTAGGTTTCGGTGCTCATGGCGTGCTCCTGTTGAGTTATTGCCGATGAGCACAGTTTCACGGTGGCAGGCGCGTGCCAGTAGATCACCACACGCCTATATCGTTGCCTTGATCATCCCGGCGCTGGCCGGTGTGAACCTCACGGTGCCAGCCTTCGGGGCGGCCTTCGTAGTCGTCCCAGTCTTCGAACGCGCAGAGGGTCTGCATGCGATCCGAGTAGCACCAGCGGCGCGTATAACCAACATCCGTCACATCCGCGATGATGGCGAAGGTGAAGGCGAACTGGACCACAGCGGCGGCCCGGCCATCAGGGAACCGCCTGAAGGCAAGGAACTCCCCGGTTCGCTGCTTAATTTCGGCGTCGAGGTCGGAAATGATGACGGCCAATCTGAGGCTCCTTGAGAGAGTGGTTATGCCTGGGCTGCCAGGCTCGGCGATTGTCCCGAAAGAGTGGAATTGACCGCAATCACTCTCCCAATGTGCTCGAATGAGCGCTTTGCGTCCGGGCACTCATGCCTATGGATCAGGTACCGCTTGCCGTCAGCCGTCTCGATGAAGTCATAGTTGATCAGCGAGCCCGTTTTGGTCACTTCGGCAGTGCGAATCCACTCGCCGGGTGCATACCCTTCAACGTCGTAGGCATGGCCAACTGCTGCGCGCATCACGAAGGCGTCAGACAGGATGCCGTCGAAGCTGAGTGCGGCTTGGCGGGCAGTTTTGCGCGCTGCCCAAAGGGATGTCTCGAATGCGTTCATGGGGTCTCCAGGTATCTGACCGTGGTAGCCGGCAGCAATGCTGCTGGGCGTTACATCTCGAAGAAGCCGGCCTTGCGGGCGCACAGGTAAGACAGCCGCAAAAGCCCGAGGCGCAGGGTTAGAAGCGCTGCCTTGGCGTAAAAGCTCTTGGTGATGATCGGCATTCGCGCCCCCTTGAGGCCTGTCCGTTCCAGGACTCCCGTTGAGTCCCGGTTACACAAGGCCATCTTCGCCCAGGGGACGGCGTGCCAGAAGGCGGCGAGTAGTCCCCGTACGGGAACCAACTTTGGGGCCGAGATTTACCCGCCAGACTGGGTGTCGGCGCTGGCGCTGTCCTGGAAGGCAGGATGCCCGAGGTCAACAGTGATGCTGCTGTCGACGGAATCAGCTCCGGCGTACTTCTTGGCCCAGCTTCGGCGCTGAGCGGGAGTCCTCTTGGAGCACGCCGGTTCGTGCCGGTTACGCCAAGCGCGGCAAAGCCCCATCATGTTCCGCTTGGCGAATGTCAGCATGCGCAGCTCTGCTCCGCAGATCCGACACACAGCGTGACCGTTATGACCAGTTCCCATAGCAAACCCTTCCTGAGAGCTAAGCGACAGAGCCGCCAGCGGCGATGATTGCAGCTCGAACGGCCTCCAGTTTTTCCTTGGGCACAGATACCGAGAGGTAGGCGGTGTTCTGCTTCTTGCGCCAGGCCTTGAAGAACGACTCGAAACTGACTTCCTTGAAGCCGGCGATATTGGAGGTGACGAACCCGTCAACGATGGTGACTTGATCATCGTTTTTCAGGTCATCCTCGATCGAGAAGTGGTCGTCTACTTCTGCGCCGTTGACGACCAGTACCAGGTCTTCGTGCCAGACATCATCGCTGCCGCTGTCCGGGGTTTTACGCCAGTATTGGTCGTCGTTGTAGAACGCCTTCAGCTCAGCGCCTGTAGTTTTTGTCGCCACTTGAAGCGCCCTCGAATGGTTACAGAATCGGGTTGGTAAGGTTTTCGTCGCGGATGGCCCGGCATAGATCAAGCAGCGCCTGACGAACCTTCGGGGAGCGTCCGCCCCCTGAGAACGGGACGCAAAACTCTACATCGGCCATCTCGCCCTCATCGCTGATCACGGCAATCGAGACATCAGAGTCACCATCGAGAATCAGGCGTAGACGGCCTTTCCCCATATCCTCACGGCGCTCGAAGAACTCTCCGAGCGGTAGGGGGTCTTTGGGCTGCTCCGACTGGCTCAGGAGCTCACGGGCAGCTTCCAGCACCTGGGAGCCGAAAAAGCTGTCTCCAAAGCACCCGCCGTCTGCCAGCTCCATACTGGCCGCTTCCTCTATCGCCAAACTGGTAATCAGTGCCATAGCAACCTATCCCTGAGCCCCGGTATCTCGGGTCATGTAGTCGACAAAAAACTCAATCCACAGGCCAGAGTTGTCATCGCTTAGTTCAAGCGGGTACTGCTCGGGATTGAGAGCATGCTGCCGCCGATATTCAGCCGCGAACCCTTCGATGTCGGCTTGAACCTCTGCAACGAACGCATCAAGGCTGTTCTTCACGTCTCACCTCGTAATCTCCAGCCCGGAGAGCATTTGCCAGCCGGGAATTGATTTGCGCGGCGCGGATAGCCCGCAGGAGCCGGCGAGAGGGAAGCGCTTTGCGCCTCCCTTTGCAACCCTGCCGCTGGCCTCGTGCGGCAAAGATACAGCGCAGAGTCCGGCGTGACATGCGAATTACCACCTTAGAAAGTTCCAATCCGGGCCACCCCTTTACGGTCTTTGACGATGCAAAAGATTTCGTCGCGAAGAGCCTGAAGCTTTTGGAAGCACTCATCACGGCGAGCCTGGAAATGGCAGAAGCTCAGCCCGGTATCCGCCTCGCGGGGGGAATCAAAATGGCGGGCTGGGTAGGACACACCAGTAAACGGCCCATCAACGTAGCGAGCCACAGAGTCGGCACGGTTACGCAGATCAATCCGATAGCCCAGGGCCTCAATCTCGCTGCGCATTTCCTTGGCCGACACTTGGCGAACTCCAGCCTGGATCAGTCGAGCCGCTTCCATTTCCGCAGTATCCATATTCTCTCTCCAGTAGCGGCGGGCGTCAGGCCCGCTTTCGATGGAGTCAGTTTCTGCGCGCGGGGTGCGTGCCAGTAGGTGAGGTCAGGGAATTTCTGTGCAGTACCTGCTTTCAGGCAAGAAAAAGGGCAGCCATGTGGCCGCCCTAAATTGGAGTCCTGATATTGGCATCCTCAGGATGGGACGAAGAGGTCTCACCTTGCAGCGATGTCGCAGCACCGCCGAGGTTCCTACGTCTGCTATGGCCCTGCAAGGCAGCAGATTTCGCGCTCTTGGGTCTTCTCTTGTTATTTGGCTTCAGCTACGCGCAAACAGCGGCTGCCCCGAGCGCGACAGGTGCTTGTTCAATTTTCGCGGCGCTGATTTGGGCTTCAGTCCAGCCACGCCCGCGAAGGTAATGGCGGAACGCATCGCGGGCAGCGGCGGAATTGCGTGCTCCCATCTGATAGCTCGCCTTGTCGCCAGTCTCGGGGTTCTCAGCTTGCAGAGTGATGATCATCGGGGTTCCTCGGTTATTGGAGAGTTGCGACAGGGACAACCTTTAGGGTGCTGGTGCTGCCAAAGCGCTGCGGGCTTGCTCAATCGCGAGGCCGAGCCCGTAGCTTGCCGAGTGGTCGTCAATCAGACCGGCGTTACCACGACCCCATGCAAAGCGAATGACGCCCGTCTTATCGCCGTCCTTGAGCACACGGATAATCGGTTTGGAGCATTGGTTGCTGTGCTCCAGGGTCTGCTCAATGCTGGGGGTGTGCTGCCACGCCCCATCGAGCATGACCTCGTGCGGGAGCCAGCCCTGCTGAGTGAGCGACTGGAGAAACTGCTGCAAGCCCTGACGCTCGATGTCAGTGGGCATCATGTTCGGAGCCTGCACCAGTTGTTGGCACCCAAAGCAGCCGCAAGGGCGCTCCAGTGGTCGACAGGCTACGCAATGGCAGGACTGGTCATGGGCGTGAGGGTGGGTGTGCCCGGCATTAACGATGGTCATCATGGACTCCCTGTATTCAGTGTCCGATCTGCGGAGTTGAAGTTGGTGCGTATTCACCGGCAGCCACTTCTGCCAGGCCGGAGAGGTCAGCCTGCTGCAACTCACGAGGCTGGCCATTAACCGACCAGTACCCGTGGAAAACCGGGTTCCATTCGTAACGAACGCCGCACACCAGCAATTGATCGCGGTCTTGAATCTTCACTTGCGTTGCCATGTGGAGACCTTAGGGCTGGTGGATCAGGTGAAAGGTACGGCCGATGGCGGCTTCGGAGACGTTCCGACGAAACTCGGAATGCTGGTCTGCTCGATGCTCGGCAGGGGCGTCTACTCGCGTCATCCAGAAACCGAGATTTTCTTCCCAGGAGTCGCAGACGTACTTGTGCCCATCCCACGCTTTGAAGGTGCGCCCGATCGTTTCGTGATCGGGGTGGGTCTTAGGAGTTCTGATCGCTCGAACGGCCACGTTGGTACTCCCTGTCATTTGGCGCTGAAGTTGGGGCAGCTGAAGTCAGGCCCGGTACGCATGAAGACGCTCAAGCCGGAATCGTCATTCACCTCGACGACAATGGCGCAACCGGAAGTCCCAGCTACGCGCTCGCCCTGGATGGTGTTGATGAAGTCGCAGTGACGATGCGTTTTGCTCTCGGGCTCTAAAACCCAGTAGCAGCAGTTCTGGCACACGCTTGCGCTTGCATTGGTCATTCTTGGCATCCTCGGTCAGCTTTGGGCCGGGTATCTATGGGGCGACTTGCCCGAACACACAGCTATGATCGGGCAAGGCTGCGCGTGCCAGCAGGTGCATCACAACTCTTGGTAAACCTCAGTGGACGCCGGCGGCAGGGCCAGTAGCTGCTCGGCAACTGCCTTCGGCAGACGCGGGTGGTTGTCCAGGATTCGCTTGAGGATGGCCGGGCGCTTGGTATGAGACAGGGTGTCGTAGCTGCGGCTGTAGCCTTGAGAGTTCATGGTCAAGAGCACGGCCTGACCGTCTTTGTTCACCCCATACAGTTCAAGCCTCATGTTCTGGCCGGAATCAGAATGAGTGATCAGATTGACGCGCAGACCAGCACCGGAGCGCGCGAGCATCGTCAACCAGCCGCGCATGTCAGCCAGTACCAGCTGGGCCTTGCTATGGCTTCGCACTTCTTTCGCAATGCGAGTCAGCTTTTCCCAGGCAAAGCGAAGAGCGACGGCGAAGAACACAAAGCACGCAGCATCTTGGGTTGCCGGCAAGGAGAGGGTGCTAATTGATTTGGCAAAGGCGCAAAGATGTTCATACCCGAACGGCCACATCCACAGTCCAACGAAGAACAGCACAGATGCGAACTCGATCTGCGCGGTCTTGATGCGCTTGCGCTTGATGTCGTGGGGCTGGAAGGACTGGAGAAGGCACTCGCCATTGAGGTACTGGTCGCGGGTGACGATTTGGGTTTCCTGCATGATCGCTCCTATGGGTTAGCTGCTGTGTGCAGTCTCAATCCCAGGAGTGCGTGCCAGTAGATCCGAAAATGGCTAAAGTCCGGGCTTCAGCTCTGGATCAGCATGACCATGACCGATACAACAGCGCCAGCACCAGAGCGGTCATCGAGCCGCTTTGCCGACTTCATTCGCCATGCGAGTGCGGGGGAGAAGAAGCGGGTTTACAGCGCCGTACTTCAGGGCGCAACCGAACGCCAGCTTCGTACCCTCAAGGGGCAGAAGAAGCTGGCGTAATAGGTCATGCGACGGCAGCTGAGTCCGCTTGCCGAGAAACCCGTGGGGCATAGAACCGCCACGACTCCAGCCAGGCGGCCAGTTCATCGTTGGCGGCGTCGATCACCATAGCAGCCGAGTCATCCTGGGTGGCGATGGCCAGCGGCATACCGTCAACGATGCCGCACGCGGTAATGCCAGCCACAGTCGCCGGAATCTTCAGTGCGTGCAGGTCGCGCAGGCCAGTCACAGGGACGCTGAGATAGGGCGAGCGCACTGCCAGCAGCACTTTCTCAACCGGTGCGCCAGCACCAATCTCAACGCCAACCTTCGGGGTTACGCCAAGCCATTTCAGCGCCCCGTATTCGGAGCTCGTTTGGCTGGTCGGGCGATAGACGACCAATGGCGTTACGCCGGCAGAGCACTGATCCGGGTTCAGGAAATTGTCGAACTCGTTCCCAGGTCTCAGGAAGAGGTGCCGGTGCCGGACGGGCACACAGCGATGCACCAGCAGCCGGCTGATGTCGCCGATGTGCCAGAGGACTTCGGCCGGCTGGTGTCTGGCTCCTGCCGGGTACTTCTCGGTCAGGTATTCATGCCAGGAGGCCAGCTGAGGCCGGGATACTGTGACCTGAACGATCTCCGAGTCATGCGCGTCATGGTGGCCGTGGGGGCAAAGGTCGGCCAGAGTGTGCAGGTCGCCGCAACCCCGCTCAGTGACCTCAAACCCGAGGTCAGCCGATCGCGCTTGGAATTGCACGCGGATGGTGGATGGCAGGGACGGCGGCATGTTGACTCCCGCAGACTGGTAGTGAATAAACCGCCAATTCTGCGGCGCATCCGCTCGTTTGTCGCGTCAAGTCAGGTGCGTGAAACACCGCTTCGTGCGCGGCCTCCAGGCGAGCCTGCCGGCGAGCTGCGATACGGGCCTGAATCCGCTCTCGGGCCTCCGCAGCAGACTCGCCCGAAGTCGGTAGGGCAATCTTCAGCTGATTGAGGCGCTGGCGCTCATGCCCGTAGAGCCAGCCGAGGCTGCTCGAACCGCTATCGATGCATGCGTAGGCCGTTTGGAGCGAATCGAAGTCAAAGAGTCCCCACTCGCCGAACTCTTCTCGCGCCTTGGCCAAGTCACAGATACGGGTGATCTCAGCCGTCATCTGCTCGAAGGTCATTAGGCGACGGAGGTATGCACTGATCTCCATGTCGCTGACCAGGAGAGAGCATTCCGCAGGGGAAACTACCGCGTCACGCTCCAAGCCAGCAGGGATAAAGGACGATGCCTGGAAGGAAGCGACCGATCCGATAACTAGGTTTAGCTGAGCCTGCTGCATGACGACCTCCGAAAGTTGATTGAACAACTATCACTCATCGGTGGTCGTGCCAGCAGGTGCTGGTGCTGCCTGGTCAGATGGTGGGGGGCGTAGCCAGCAGGGTGAGCGATGCCATGAACAGGCCGCCGAGAACGAACGCCTTGATAAGCCACATGAAAGCGCCACCGCTCGATGCTTCCCCGCTTTCCATCGAGTAGAAGGCCAAAGATTGGATTGCTATTACGGCGAAAGCAGAAGCCAGCCGGATGCCGAAAGCATCGAAGAGCACCCAGCCGATCAGGCCAAGCAGCCCGGTAAATAGAATGCCGGGAAGGGCAGGCACATTCAGCCCGCCAATGCTGACGCTCGCGGACATCAGCGCTATGGTCGTCTTAGGGATAACGACCAGCACGAAGTACATGGCCGCTGCTGCAAGCAGCACGTAGATGAATTGGTTCATTTCGTGATGTCCTCTGTTCTCAATTCTGCGCCAGCAGGGTCTTGCCGCTGGCCTCGTGGAAAGCCCGCATACGCTCAAGCATTTCTGGGTTGTTAAAGCCCATGAACTCAATCACAGCATGATGGACCGGTTCAGCCTCACTCATAACAAGTAGCCATGCCTGCTCATCACTATTCAGTTGAGGCACGTCGAAACCGAACCTCTTAGAGCTGGCTGCCGCATCGTCAATCATCAGGACTTGCCAGTCCCCGTGGGGACTTCCGAAAGTCTCCCTCAGGCCCCATCCTTCCTTTGCTGCTGCCGCGTCGAGTTCGCTGCTCCAGTACGCACCTTCGTCGGTGTTAGGCAGTGCATCGTCATCGTTGAAGAAAGGCTCGTCATCTTGGCAGTCATCGCTAGCGCCTTGCTCTTGTTGGATTTCGGCCATGCACTCTGCGTAGGCTTTCTGCGCATCCGCGTATGACGCATCATCCAAGAGGTGACCTCGTTCTGATGCTGCCTGCTCGAACACTTTTCGATCTTCAGGTGAGAATTTAGTCAGCAAACCGCGCAGCGCCCCGAGAACCCGAACATCGTAAATCTCGTAGTACAAGCCGCAAGTATTTTGTGCCGCCAGCTCTTCTCGTTCGATCAGCGCCCCGGCCTTGATATAAGCTCCAGTTGTGGAAACCATCGGGTTAGCGATGAATGTATTCCATGCGCCGCCTATAACTCGGGCTTGTTCGGGGATGAAGTCAGGCATAGAACTAGCTCCTTATTGCCATCGGTGGATTCCCTCACGTTTCCCAGTTAGGCGGCCTGATCTTCGAGCTTGGCTTCAAGCTCGGCGATCTCGTCCAGGATATCGGCGCGGGTGTCATCATCCGTCTCGTCGCCCTTCAGTGACATTTCCAACTTATCCAGGCGATCTTGAATCTGCTCAGCGGTCATCTCGATTACATCCATGATGGATTCCCTTAGTTCGTCTTGGCTGCCTTTGCTGCCAGTTCGTTGACTTGTTTCACTACTGCGTCACCAGTGAGCAGCAGCATGAAAGACCCAGCCATGTTTTCGCCGGGTACATGGTTCGGATTGGGGAAAAAGATATCGAACTTGTTTGGGTTCAAATCGGATCGCCCTACGCTGGCTTCAACGCCATCGGCAAAGACGATTCTGATCTTCTCGCCCTCAACGGTAATGCTGGTGATACCGTCAATCTCGGCCAGCTCGACGCCGGGATTCAGCGCAATCTGATTCACCACAATGGTGTTCCTCAAACTATTTACGTTTCGGCTCAACCTGCGGGCGAGGCTTGCACGTCATGCAGTAGCCCTTCTTCGCCCCTTTCTTGAACACGTCGTACCACTTGTCACAGCCCTTGCAGTGGAAATCATCGATCTTCGCCACAATGGTTACCTCGATTGGGTGGTGAGGGAGATCGCCGGCGAATCCCGGCGAGGAAACTCATCATCAGGCCGGGCGGGGCGTGCCAGCAGAGATCATCGAGCGGCCTAGTGTTTCTTGCCGGCCTCGTCCCAGCCGTCACGGGCTTCCTGCTTGATTCTCCGCTGCTCTCGGCGGATTACCCAAACACAAACCAGCATTACGGCTACCAAACCCCCGATGCCGATCACAAGCAAAGCGGTGTCCTTCATAAAGTCCTCAGTCATGGACGATAACAGTGTCCTGGTACTGACAAAGCCCGCACAAGGCGGGCCGGTGGAGGGAGTATGCGGCGGGGCCGGATCACCCCTCAATCTCGGGGTCAAACCGACTGCAATTGCGGGCAAAACCTCCCATGATGCGCCCGCGCCACTGAGGCGCGGGCTTTACTGGTCAGGCGGCTACGTCCATGTCGCTGTCCTCGGCAGCTTCGGGCTTGTAGTGCAGTGACGCGAGCGTGCATTCATCGCGGCTCACGTCGTCACGCTGACCCTGAAAGACCGGCTGGAAGAGAGAACCGCCCTTGTGCGCGTAGAGGTAGCGAATCTCCACGAGGCTGCCGATGGCCGGGGTGCTCTTGTTGGCCGGCACAGTGCAGTTGCCAACAGAAACGAGGTTGCCCAGTTCATCCAGCATGCTGACACCGAAGCTCGACTTGGTGGGGTGCTGAGAGGTAACGATCGCAGTGGTGAACTGGAGGAACGGGAACTTCAGGTGAGTACCGCCAGACGCCGGTTTGCCGGGCGTGTACGGGGTTCCACGCTTCTTGGCCACGACGCCTTCACCTTTCTCGGCTTTGACGCGCTCGAAGAGCTGGCGCTTGGCTTCAGGGGTATAGGCGCTGACAACCACCTCAACATGCTTAGACCCGCCTGCCGACAGGGCAGCGCGCAGCTGCTCCATGTGTTCGAGGCGCGTTTCGAGCGACATCGCTTCAACACGCTGCCCACGCACTTCACGGACATCGAACACCACATAGCGGGTGCCGATCAGCTCGCCGTCAACGGTCAGGGGGAGGAAATCGACGCAGCAGCGCTCCAGATCGCCAGACACCTCGCTCGGGTAGGCCACCGAGAAGCCCTTGCGGTTCGCGCTGATGATGGCCGACTCGTTCAGGGCAAAGCCGCGGCGGTGGCCATTGTGCTTTTCCTGCAACACCCAGCCATCATCCTCGATGGCTTGCTCAAGCTCGGCTTCAGTCATCACGTTGAGCAGGTGGGGGATCAGGCCGGTGGGAACCAGCTCCTGACCGGCAGACACCATCGCCGCGCCTTGGTCGCCATCAGGCACATAGCGCTTGCCGAGACGTTCATTGACGGCCTTATCGAAGGCCTTCTTGGCAACATCGTACTCGACGGGGGCTTTGGTCTTCAGGGTCTCGGTCAGGGTCGAGCCACGGCGACCGTGATAGGTGATGAGGACGAAGCCGCCGTCGCGGGCCTTAAGCTGAATGATGTACTCCTTGTCACTGGAGCCTTCGGTGAAGGTGAAGCGGGTGCGCAGTTCTTGCGACATGGTGATGCCTCTTGCTGGTTGGTGATGAGGCAATCTTCAAGGTGGCAGGTGCGTGCCGGTAGATCAGGAGATGCCGGGCCAGAGGGATGTTCAGGCCGCAATTCCAGAGACGAATGACAGGGTGACCAGGTGCGGATTTCGGTGAACGTGACCGAGCGTTTCGCTAATACGTGACCGGTGCTTCCACCCCGGTTGCGCGGGTTCTGGATTGTAATCGCATCGGTCACGATGCGGCTTGTTCCTCGGCTTTTTTTCGGCGCAGCGACTCGCCTTTCATCGTCAGTCGGTAGGCGTTGTGCACCAGGCGGTCGAGGATGGCATCGGCCAGGGTCGGGTCGTTGATCCAGCCGTGCCAGTGCTCGATGGGCAGTTGGCTCGTCAGGATGGTGGAGCGGCTGCCAGCGCGGTCGTCGATCACCTCCAGCAGGTCATGCCGGGCTCCTTCCTCCAGCGGGGCTAGCGCCCAGTCGTCCAGCACCAGGACGTCGACCTTTGCCAGCTGTTGCAGGGTACGGCCGAAGCTGCCGTCGCCATGAGCGATGCGCAGTTGTTCCAGCAGGCGCGGGGTGCGCAGGTACAGGGTGCTATAGCCCTGGCGGCAGGCCTGGTTGCCCAGGGCGCAGGCCAGCCAGGTTTTGCCGGCACCGGTCGGGCCGGTCAGCAGCAGGTTGTGCTGCTGGCGGATCCAGTCGCCACTGGCCAGGGTGGCGATCAGACGCTCGTCCAGGGCGCGTCCGGTGCGGCGGTCGAGATCTTCCAGGCAGGCGTTGGCGTACTTGAGCTTGGCCTTCTTGCGCAGCCGTACCAGGCGCTGGTTGTCACGCCAGGCCAGTTCGCGGTCGAGCAGTAGGCCGAGGCGTTCATCGAAGCTCAGGCTGTGGCTGGCCGGCAGCGTCCATTGCTCTTCCAGGGCGCGGGCCATGCCGTCCAGGCGTAGCTGGTGCAGTTGATTCAGGGTGTGTTGCGGCATCATCGAACAGCTCCTGTTGCGGGGGTTGGTAGTAGTCGGCGCCACGGACGTTCTCGTGGTCGCCGGGTAAGGTCGTTTCGGCGGCACGCTGGGGCAGCGGCTGTTGATCCAGGCCTTGCTGGAGCAGGTTGCGCACGCTGCGCCCGGTGAAGGCGCGCAGGTGTACGGCACGTTCGGCAGCGGCTTCCAGGCGTGCATTGCCATAGCGCCGGGCCAGCGAGAGCAGGCCGAGGCAGGCGCGGTAGCCCATCTCCGGGTGCGGCTTGTGGGTCAGTTGGTGATCGATCAGTTGGCGCGTGTAGGGGCCGATCCGCGCGCCCCAGTCGAGCAGGCGTTGTGGCGTCCATTCGCGATGCGCCTGGTGCGCCGCGGGCATGTGCTCGCGCTGGGTACTGTAAGCGCCGCGTCGCCCCAGCAGCAGGTGGCTGGCCACCCGCCGGTTGCCATGCAGCACTTCCAGGGTGTGTGCCGTCAGTCGCACGTCCACGTTCTGCCGGGCCAGGGCGGAGGGCACGCTGTAGAAGCTGCCATTGACCTCGATGTGGTAGTCGATGCTGACCTTGCAGCGCTTGAAGGTGGCGACCTCGTAGGGATGCACCGGCAGCGCTCGCAAGGCCGGGCGATCCAGGCGCTCGAACCAGTCGCGCCGGCAGCCATCGAGCCGCTTGAACGGGCGCCGATTCAGATCCTCCAGCAGCTCGGCGATGGCCTGGTTAAGCGCATGCAGGCTGAAGAACTGCCGATGGCGCAGCCGCGCCATGATCCAGCGCTCGACCACCTGCACCGCCACCTCGGCCTTGGCCTTGTCCTGAGGCTTGCGTGGCCGTGCCGGCAGGATCACCGTCTGGTAATGACGCGCGCACTCCAGCGTGGCCCGGTTCAGGCCCGGCTCGTAGCGATCCGGCTGGGCGACCAGGGCGCGCGGATTGTCCGGCACAACCATTTCCGGCACGCCGCCAAAGTAGGTCAGAGCCTGGCCCAGCGAGGTCAGCCAGTCCACCTGGGTTTCGCCTGGCGTCGCGCAGGCATAGGTGTAATTCGAGGCGCCCAGGGCGGCGACGAAGATGTGCGCCCGGCGCACTTCGCCGGTGGCCGGGTCGACCACCGGCAGCGTCGGCCCGGCATAGTCGATGAATAGCTTCTCGCCCGCACGGTGCAGCTGACGCATCGAACGTTTGAGCGTCTGGGCGTAGCGCCGGTAGTGCTCGACGAACTGGGTGTAGCGGTAGGTCGGCTGGCCCGCATGCGCGGCGAGATATTCCTCCCACAGCAGCTGCAAGGTCACGCCCTTGCGTCGCAACTCGCGGTGGATGCTCAGCACATCGGGCAGCACTCGCTCACCGCGCGGCTTGTTCGTCGACGTCGGTGCAAACAAGGCGGCCGCCAGCGCGGCCTCGTCCATGGCCACCAGCGCCGGCCAGTCCAGCCCGGCCACCCGCGCCGCCGCGATGTACTTGCTAACCACGCCCTTGGACAGCTGCAAGGCACGGGCAATCTTCTCGTGGGACAAGCCGGCCTCAAACTTGAGGCGCAGACATTCTTTGATGTTTCGCATGGCTACTCGCGGCGCCGCCATCTTCCTCTCCCGAAATCGGTCGAGGATGGCGGCGCATCAGGTCATGCGCAACGAAGGGGAAGGCTTTCGCTAAGTCGTGACCGGCGATTTCGGTAAGCCGTGACCACCTGTTTCGGAACAGGCGGAAAATCGGTCACGTTGCTACCGAAATGAGCGGTCACGCGTTAGCGAAATGACCGGTCACGATCAACCGAAACGGCCGGTCACGGTGCTCCGAAATCCGCAACCAGGAAGATCAACCCCAAATATCAGACCCCAATTCGCGGGGCCGAAGGGCTGGCTGTAAAGGCACCGCGTCAGCCGGCGCTTCGGACATCAAGCGCCCCGGCGCGGGTCGCCCCAAGGTCGATACCGATGGCTTGTGCTGCGTCGAGAACAGCCTGCTCTGCGTGGCAGGCCTCAGTCATCGCGGCGTGGCGTTCGCTAACTTCCAGCGGAAGGCCGGAGGCTTGGCGAATTTTCTTGATGGCAAAAAGCAGGTTTGCGGCGCAACTCTGGAGCTGATCCGGTGAGACAGTGAACTGCTTGCTGGGCGCGTGGTATCTCACAGGGATTCCCTCGAACCTATGCCGACTGCCGCTTGGCAATTGCAGCAGCCAGCAGACGCTCATCGAGCACAGCAGCACACTGCTTGCAGTGCTGTTCGTTGTAGTCCAGGCAGGCGTGCTGCTCATTGCCCTCGGCGTCAGTCCGGATTACGTGGTTGCCACACTGTTCCCCGCAGACATCGCAGAAGGTTTCTTCAATCTCTACCATGCGTCTCTTTTTCATGACGGATATCCTCGAATTTCCCAGGCTTAGCTTGCGGCGCGCTGCCGTGCAGCCATTTCTTCGGCAGTTTCACCATGCAGCTCGTAGAAATCTCGATCACGCCAAGCCGCACAAAATTCGGCAGAAAGCCCGGTGACCTCCGCCATGAATGCCTTGCAATCTTCGTCGTTGAAAACTGGTCGGCCATCTTCCTGCTTGATCAGGTGTGGGTGCGACCTTTGATCTGTTGCTACTACTTCAGGGGGCAGCACATTGGAGACAAGACCGATCATGCTGATGTAACGCCAATGCGCTTCATCAAGCGCTTCAAGCTCGCGTCCGGTCGCACGTTCCAGCACAGCCGTAAATTGATCGGGCGTCATAGAGGCCATGATTCCCTAGCCGCCTACGTTGACAAGAATTAGGGCGAAAAGTCCTGCTGAAACCACTACATCAACCTGAATGGCCAGGGCCGCAAACTTCACGCGGTCTCCACGGCTGCGATGGTACTGCTGAAGGCACGCGATAACAGCCAAATACGCGCTGAAAGCAATCGAAATCCAGAGGGTTGGCCCCACCCCAACGATAAAGGCCCAGTTGAGCGGTTCGTGAACTACCAGACTTGTTCCCAGCAGCATTGCGGGAACCATGGCCAGACAGATCGCGAGCAGAGTCAGGAAGCCTTTATGGCGCTCTTTAACCCCGGAGCGAAGCCCCGTGATGACCTGGGACAGTACGTTTACCATTTCAGGGGTTTCCTTTTTGGCCGGTTAAGCGGCACTTTCAGTCGGGACGCTATCAAGTGAAGCCAAGCTTTGGCGTGCCTGGGCAAGGGCTTCGTCGATGTCCTTGATCTCAACCTGAACGGCTGAATACTCAGAGACACCGGCATGATTGGCCAGTCGAGCCATGCTGTCACGGGCGGTCGTGAGCTTATCGATCAGGCGATTGGTGCTCTGCACGATCACCTCATGCCGAGAGATCAGATCCCGAAGATTGGACTCGACTCGATTCAAGTGGTCCAAGGCCGAACTGACATCAGCGGCAAGATTGCTGGCGCTGGCGAGGCCTGCCTTCAGGTTGATATGCAGCTCTGTGAAGGCCGAACAGTGGGCGAGCACCCACTCATAGAGATCATCGCCCTTGTCGCGCTCCCCGATCTCATAGAGGGCAATCTGGCGAAGCAGTTCAGCCCGGCGCATTTCGGCCCACTTGAGCAGACTGGAAATGTCCGTGACGCCGGCGTGCTTGATGAAGGCATCCAAGGGGCCGCCATTCAGCATTTCGGCAACCGTGAGCATGCCAGCGGCACGCAACTTCATGTCCAACGTCTGGGCTTCGCTTTGCTCAATGCTCATGCAGCGTCTCGGGAGGTGGTTCTGGGGTAGGAAAGTGGTGCACCCGGCTGGACTCGAACCAGCGACCATCCGCTTAGAAGGCGGATGCTCTATCCAACTGAGCTACGGGTGCTTGATGCGCAGATTGTAACGACGGCTCGCGTCAGGTCGACTCAAAGTACCCCTGCGAAACCAGCAGATCGAAAGCCACTTCGAGAGCCGGCTTGTGCCGCTCTGCGGAGGATTCCTCGTCCATCTGGTCATAGGCGGTGACGACATCCCACCAGGCAAAGAAGCTTTCGAAGTCCGGGAAGGAGAGCGCCTCATCCTCCATGGTGTCCTTGATGGTCTGGGTAAGGGCTTCCAGGGTGGGCAGCTCCGAACGGTCCACCAGGCCGGCAGCGATCATTTCCGCGACCACTGCTGCATAGCGTTCTTCGTGATTGGCGATCATTGGGCGGTTCTCCTTGCGTCCGGGCCGAGTGCCCGCGCTACTTGTTGATGGCCTCATCTTCGCCCCACCCAGCGCGTGCCAGTAGGTGAGTCTGTCCTAATGGGCACGCGCGCACGGGGCAGGCTATCAGCCGCCAATCACGCCAGAAGTTAGAGAGCGAACTCGGACAGGTAAGCCTCGACCGGCTCGTCAATGGCCGTGGCAAAGCCGCGATCATCAATGACCACCGGCTGGCCATTGCGCTCGGTGACATAGAAGGTCGTGCCTTCAATGTCTTCGAGGTCGAGATCGGATTCAGCGCACACGGTTTCGAGCAGCGTTTTCTCGTCATCGAAGAAGCGGCAGCCTTGAAAGCTCTCCTGAGTCACAGGGACTTTGGCTGTGTCGATTTCGAAGTAGTGGCCATTCGTGTTGAGCAAAAACATCCTGCACCTCCAGCTGGTGGCCCCACGGCGGTGCCGTAGGGTATTGAGTTCGGAATCTATGGCTTAAACCACAGTGAAGTGGACTGCCTTGCCATCATCGGCAAGCACACCCTTTTCGCGGAGCAGGTCTGCCGCCAGCTCGACCGCTTCCTCTTTGCCGATCAGGCCGCCGAGGTAGCTGAACACGGCCACCCAGAAGCGATCATCACCCACCTGAAATGCCACGAAGCGGCATTCTTGGTTGAGGATGCTTTCGGCGGTGTGCTCAGCGAGGGCGTCATCGACAACGTGAGCCGGCACCCGGTAGTCGACGAAGAAGTCAGCCGGATTGCCATTGAGGGTTTCACCATCGGACCAAGTGAGGCCGATGCGGTTCTCTTTGCGGCCACCAGCGTCGTAGACCACAGAAAACCCGCTGGCCGCGCCAGTGTCGGGCAGTACGCTGTAGGCGTGGTTCATCCAGCACACCGGCAGGCCGGCAGATACTGCTGCTTTGATTCGCTCGACGTTCATGCTTGCTCCAGATTCATGCGCTCAGTGGCGAGTTGTCGCCTCTCGATGTGGCTTATGATCTGGTCAGTGAATGCGTGCCAGCAGATCCCGATTGATCTTTGAGAAATCGAATTGCAGTTCGCGATAGCGGCAACAGGGTTGAAGCAGGTGGAAAGGTAGAGCCTGGGGTGACCGGGTGGTTTGCCGACACGGATCGGGCACCCCAGGGCTCAGAGCCGGATGATTTACCGCCCAACTCAGGCGCGGAAATCATCCAGAGCTAGATGGCCACCGAGAGGTATGCCACCAACCGGGCCGCATTCTACCCCCGCATCAATGCTCTACCTGGTCAAAAGGGGCGTCCCAAATCACACCCCCGGATCGCCGGCCTCACATCAGTCAAGCCGTGGGGCTTCAGGCGGTCATCCGCATGCGGCGGTGGTAGGTTTTCACCGCTGGCTTGGGCATTTCGCCGCGCTTGCGCAGTTCATAGGCGCGGGTCATCACCGTGTGAATCGTCCGGCCCAGTTCGAGGCTCACCTGTTCTGGCCCGAGCTTCTCGTAATACTGGATCAGGTACTGCTGGTCTTTGGTCGTCCACGGAGCGCCTTGATTCGGGTGGAAATCTGGGTGGTAATTCATCCGCCCATAGGAGTCATAGGTCGGCTGTGCTGCTTGATCGATGCTCATAGTGGGTCCCCGTCAGCTTCCGGCGTTCCGGCGCGCTTCATCGCGCTGGAATTCCTCTTTGGTTGCCGAGCATGTGCCGAACGAGCAGCCGTGCTCATGGCAATCAAACTTGTGGCAGATCCGTCGATATCCGGTACCGCCGCAAAAGTCGCAGCCTTTGGTGCGGCACTCTGGGCAGCGCACGGCCTCGCCGGCGGCACCTATGTTCTCGCTGCCGGCATCCTTCGCGATCCGGCGCTCTGGGACTTGCAGTACCTTGGGCATATCCTGATCCCCTTGTTCAATTAGCTTGCTGGGCAGCATCTTTCGGTGCCCATGTCAGGCGCTCACCTGTAATCAAGGCCGCGCCCTGTTTGGCCCCGCGCTCGGAACGATAGAAGCGGGGCAGTTCGATGATGGGCTTGCCGCGTTCACTCCAGTCACAGTCCAGGCGGTAGGAGCCATCCGCATAGGGGACTATGCGAAGAACAACGCCTTTCTCGGTTTTCGCTTCAAGTGTGCTCATCGTCGGTACCGCTCGTTGTGGTCGGAAATTCGACATCGAAGTTATGCACCGTAACGTGGCAAGTCACGCCGCCCAAGTATTCCAGGGAGTAGGCGAGATCATCCTCGTCCGGCATCACCTCAATTTGGCTGTCGTCATACATCGCCTGAGCGACGTAAATGCTGGCCTTGAGGTCGTCTTCATCGATATCGGCGACCAGGAGAATACCGTTTTCGCCATAGCTGGCCGCATATTCGAGAGCCTGATCGCGCGTTCCCCAGTAAGACGGAGCATCGAGCCCATCATCCTCGATGCCCTGAAGGAACTCCTTTGACGTGCCGTGATAGAGCTTCATCCTTATCCCCGCTCAACTTGGTTTAACTGCATTGCCCGGCTTCTTGGGCCAATAGAACGAGCACTGGTCACTCTCGTCGTCACGGCAGTGTTCACAGCAGCAGGACCAGTCGGTTTCCCACTGCCAAACTTTGCCGCCCAAGTCGCTGAACTCATGCGGGCCGTCGTGACCCGATGGCAGTTGGCAGCCCGTATCGTCAGTTGGGCCACCACCAAGGTCGTTACTGAACAGAATCCCGCATTCGCGCACGGTGAGCTCCCTCGGTGCCGGCCTGTGAACTCAGAGAGCGGGCTCGGTTTCGCCCGCTTCCACGATGACAGGCTCATAGCTCTGCCCATTCCACACCTGAAGGTTCTCCAAGCGCGGGGGCTCGCTGATGCTGCGGCGAGCCTGCTGGAGGGCGTCGTCAGCCGAAATGGCACCGATCATCACCCAGCCATAGCGACCCTTGTAGCGGTAGCTGATGAGGCCGGGGGCAGCGAGAGGGCGGTCGTGAGTGGGAACGGCAGTAGTCATAAACACGCTGGGATACCTGCGAACGGGTTGGGCGGGTAATGCCACGGCCTAAACCAGGCCGCGGCGTTGGCTGGAACGACCTTATTCGCCGATGGAGAAAAGCCATTCGGTATCAGCGGTGATCGGCTTCGGGTCTTTCAGCCAGTTACGAATGCCCTCGGCAACGGCATACAGCTCTTCGGTGTCGATTTCGCCGAACTCGGTCACCGGGCCAGAGTAAACACCGTCAATAGAGCCCCCAATAGTCACCTGCTCGGCCCATACCAGCTCGCCCTTACGATCCAGCCACCAGAACAAATTCTTCTCCGTTTCAGCAACGGTGCCGCTGGGGGCAGCCTGGAGGTACTGCATCAGGCGCACGGACTCACGCTCTACCTGGGCGCGAGATGCATTAGTGACGGCCATGATTTCGGGGGTGGTCAGCTCAATGCCGCTGGCCTCTTCGATGCGATTGCGCAGCGATACATGGCCTTCGGTGAAGGGGGCGTCGTAGCTGATGCCATTGATGGTGATGACACAGTGGGTCAGATCACCATTGGCGTTTTCGATGGGGGTGACGGCGACGGTGGGGCGCTGGGTGGTCATGTCGTAAATCCTGCGTGGTTGTTGATGACGCTACTTTGCGTCTAGCAACCGCGTGCCAGAAGGTCACGTCGCGGGATTTATTTCGAAGTTGCCACGGGCATAGGTGGGGTTACATTCCCAAACCTTGGTGCCGTTCTTGTAGAAGACGGCCACCCCTGCTTTCACTACGACAAGCGCCTCCGGCCAGACCTGAGCGTGCCCATTGAGTGCGGCAGCGAGAGGGGTCGCCTCTTTGCACTTGGCCATGTACCGGCCATCAGCCAGTTTCGGAAACAGGGATCGCGCCACAGGTGATGCCTCAACTTCGGGATTGAATCAGACCGCCTTTTCGCGGGTCTTCCAGTACGCGGCTGCTCGATCAAGGGCTGCCACCTCATTTGCCACTTCGGCCATGTACTCGGGGTCGTCGTCCGGTGATGAATGCCCAAACCTAATCAGGGATTTTGCCAGACTCTCACGGCTCTCGCGGTGCAGGATCTTGGCCCGCTCACAGGCTCGATACTTTGTGGTGGCCATACCATCGGGTAACGGGCAGCCAAGGTGGCAGGTGGCCTTGTCGATTCCCCTGATATTGGAGGCCCAACCGTAGTCGCCAGTGCGGGGGCTGAGCTTCACCCAGGTACTGCCATCCACCTTCTTGACGAAGAAGGCCGTGGGTAACGGCTCCAGCCCCTCAGATGGGCGTCGATTGAGTACGCTTCGGACTCGCCACTCTTCGATCTTGACCGTTGACTTGCCCGTATCCGGGTCAGTATCGACGGTTGCCTTCCAGAAGCAGGCGTTTGCCTTGAGCATGGCCTTGGTGAGCGTCTGAGCCTTCATCCTGGGAAACCTACTTTGCTGGTGCTGTATTCGGCACGGCGACCCACTCTCCGTGACGGATGGACGCTACGCAGACGCGGGTAATGCCATCCTCGAAGGTGAACTGCTCCCCGGCCTGGTAGATGTAATTGTCCGCCGAGCACTGGTCAGGCTCCAGGGCATTAACCGTCTGAATGATCGGACGCTCATCATCAGCGGCAAATATCGGCGTCGAAAGCATGCCCAGGATCAGCAGGGTGGAGAAACGGATAGCCATAGCCTTCAGCCTTCCTTAGCGCGTGGAGAGTGTGGGGGTAAGGGTCATGCGAGCCACCATCCTAAGCGTTGGCCCGCGCCAGCTTCAATTGCGCCTCAAGCCACTGCATGTAGCAGGTGCCGCCGCTGCTGATGAATTCCTGGAGCAGCTCGCCGTCTTCGGGTGCTGGCGCGGCCAGAAGGTTCAGAGCATCGAGCAGCGAGGTAACGCGCTCGGCGAGGCGCTGGCGCTGGGGCAGGGGACTGCGATCAGCCCGTGTCAGCTCGCGCCGCATGTGCAGGATGTGTTCGCGCAGTTCTTTCAGCTCGCTCGGGGTGGTCGCTGCGCCGTCCAGGGCTTTGCGAAGTTCGGCAGCCATTTCCCCGCGCACCGGGCGACCCTCTGCGGCGTCACGATCCAGTGCCTGCAACACCATGTTGATCGATGCCCGAAGCTCGGCAGGCAAGTGGGAGGCTTTGGTTCTGGACTGACTCGACATGCGGCTCACCCTCGAAAGCAGAAAGCGGGGCTGAACCCCGTGATTTGGTGACAAAGCCCCGCAAGACGTTCCTACGGGGCCGGGATGGTCAGGCTGCGTCAGCCGGGCTCAGCGCCAGCGCCTGAGGTTCTTTGGCAAGGCGCTCAGCAACCGGGGCCGGGGTCGGGTAGAAGCGAGCTTCATCCGTGGCCGGAAGGGATACCGGGCTACCCAGCAGGCCAGCACCAACCGAAATGCCAGCACCCAGACCAAACATCAGCGCAAGGCCGGCAGCGATATTGACGATCAAGTCCTCGATAGAGCCGCTGTAGCTGGTGGCGAACTGGATCAGGCCAATCGACACGGCCGCCATCAGCAGGCCAGACATGACCGAGAGGGCACGCTTCCAAGCCGGGCTAGGGGCGCTTTCGCCTTCGCCCAGCACACTCATAAAGCCGGTGAGCATGGCCAGCGTCAGGGATATGAAGGCCATCCCATCAGTGATGCCGCGCTCGATGGAGCCGCTGAAGGTCATGCTGAACAGGCAAGCCATGACAGAAGCCGAGCCAACAGCGATCAAGCCAAGGGTGAAGAGAATGGTACGGAGCATTTCGGGTCTTCCTTGCTGTGAATGTTGGAGCCAGTTTGGTGTCGCCCGGCGCGTGCCAGTAGATCGGTCACGCGCCTTTTCCCGTGCCTATGCGTTGGCCCGGTGGCTTTGCATGCCTTCCAGCGGAGCGAGCCCGTTATTGCCCTGAATAGCCGGCTTTACCGCCTTGGCAGCACGGCGGAACGAGCTGGGTGCCAGCAGACCAGAGATCAGCGCGAGGCAGATCGTCAGGGTGATAGCGATGTTCGCCACCATCGGGCTCACCTCACCGAAGCGGCCAATCGAGATGCCACCGAGCAGGGCGGCGACCATCAGAAGCAGAGGGGCGAGCAGGCGTGCAGCGAATGAGTTCATGTGGATCTCCTTGGGGTTGTTTGCTGTTACGAGCCATAGCTTCAGACCATCCCGACCGTGCCAGCAGGTCTCATGCGCCTTTCTGCATGAAGTCCTTTCGGTGCCGAACACGGGCCGGGAACGGATTGGGCCGCGCTTAGAACAGGCCCTGACTGGTGGTGATGATGTGATCCCGTCGGCGGCTGTCCATCAGTCGTACGCGCGCCTCGGTATCGATGCCCGAGTCGGCATGCAGCTGCTCGACGAAGATCGCCTGCGCCTGGCTTTCGTCGTCGGCCATCACGAGGTAACCGGTGTCGTCGTCGTCCTCCGGTACGCGACCGATGATGAGGAACGGGAGGCGACCCTCTCCGATGAAGTGGTGACGTGGGATCGGCTGATGGGCATCGCCATGGGCTGCCACCGGTTCGCAGTTCTCGGCAGAAGCGGCTTTGGCTTCAGCGGCCGGCTCAACAGCGACGGTGCCTGCTTCGGGAGTACCGCTCTGGAACGCCGGGAGGATGTCCTCCAGGGTCAAAGGCTTGGTAATGTCGAAGCGCAAGCGGCAGATCTCAAGAATATCGCCACCCCCCCAGTCTTCGGCATTGGCCACACACTCGCCATCAACCAGCTCAACGTCTTGGTCGAGGAAGTAGTAATCCATGTTTTCGAACAGCAAGCGGGCAGTCGGTACCTTACGGCCGGGCAGGCAATTGTCATCGAACAGGACACCATCGGACTCTTTGCTATCGACGTAGATGATGTCGGCGCTATTGAGCAGGGAGAAAAGTCGAACAGTCATTGCGGCACCTATGCAGGTCAGTTGTGAAGGTGATGCCAGTGTCCCTTCGCTGAGCCCGTGCCAGCAGGTCGCAGCGATGGGTCATTCACACTTCAAGCCCGAGCTTTAGCCTCCAATTCGCGCAACCCCAGAAAGTGAAAGGCCCGCTCTGTGGCGGGCCTCCGGCGCTTAGTTCGCCTTTTCCTTTTGCCGCTTGATCTGGTCTTTGAGCTGCTGAGGAACGCTCCTGATAATCAGGGCGTCGCGGCCCTCGTCGTACTCGATCTTCGACCCCAGAAGATGGGATTCGAAGCTGATCGACAGCCCCTCGGCCCGGCCGGTAAAGCGGCGGAACTGGTTGAGGGTTCGCTTATCGGCAGGGATCTCCGGCGACAGACCGTAGTCCAGGTTGCGGATGTGCTCGAAGAAGGCTCGCGGGCGATCTTCGTCGATCAACTCGGAGAGGGCTTCGAGGCTGATGGGCTGGCCGATCTTGGACTGTGCAGTGGCGTAATCGAGCAGGGCCCCGGTTTTCTCGCGTGCACTGGGCTCGGGAAGGTCTTCCTTCTCCATGAAGTCAGAGAATGCCTTGAGCAACGTGCGCGTCTCGCTCGGGCCATCGATACCTTCCTGGCAACCGAGGAAGTCGCGGAAGTAGTCATAGCCGCGCTTTCCACCGGCCTTGGACTTCGTGTAGGAGATGTACTGCTTGGACTTCTCGTTGGTGCGCCATTCGCTGAGGTTGATGCGAGCGGCCAGGCTGAGATGGGACAGGTCGAGATGGTGCGCGGTGCTCACTTCCAGATCGGCACCAACGGTCACGCCCTCGCTCTGTTGCAGCACGGCAATGCTGAGGTAGTCGGTCATGCCCTGCTGGTAGTGGGCGAACAGGACATGGCCACCCACGGTGAGGTTCGACTCTTCCATCAGCTTCGTGAGCTGCTCAGCGGCCTGAGTGGTGAAGTCAACGAAGGTTGCCTGGCCGTCGAGGAATTTGCCGAGCCAACCGCTGAAGGGGTATGCGCCGGATTCGGGGAAGAAGAATCCCCAGCCCTTGTTCTGCCGCGAGTTGTAGCTCTCGTTGAGGTCCGAAACTAGGTTCTCAACTGCCTGAGATACGTCCAGGGGCGAAGATCGGGTATGGAGGACGGCTGGGCTGCCATCCGGTTTCTTGTCGATGTGATGCACGATGGCGTTGCGGACTGGCATAGACACTCCCTTGAGCTGGTAAGTAGGTCGGCCAACACGCTTGGCCTATCGTGATCGTAACGGGGGGAATTGGCCGCCTTGCGGGCTTATCCCCGGCGAATCCAGTGCAGGATCAGCGGCCCTTCTTCGGTCTGCTTGATGACTTCATGCCCGGCCAGGCGGCAATGGGTTTGGAAGTCACGGACAGTGCCGGCATCGGTGGCGATGACCTTGATGACCTCGCCAGACTGCATGCTGTTCAGCATCAGCTTGGTTTGAATCAGCGGGATAGGGCAGGCCATGCCCCGCGCATCGAGTTCAACGTCATGGTCAAATTGGTCTGCCATGTTCGGGTTCAGATCATGCCGAGCATGATGAGCGAGGCACGGACGTTGGCCTCGTCGAACTCGTTCAGCCTGAAGTGCCCGACGATAGTGCCGGCCTTCTCGGCGTAGCAGTCCTTGTTGTGCTGGCGCACGGTGAAGGCACCGATCTCGATTTGCTTTGCCTGTTGCTGGTGTTGCTCTTGTTGCTGCATCTCTTGCTCCAAAATTGCTGAAAGTTCTGATTCCTTTCTCAGCCGACCAGATAGCCGCCGGCGAAGCCCCGCACGGGGTCGCCATAGATGTCTTCGAGGTACGGGCGGGTCTTGGCCCACTCCATCCACGCTGCAAGGGCTTCCGGGCTGCCGTTGAGTACGCCGACCTTGTTGCGGCGCACTCGCCTGTCGAAGTAGGCATACATGACGCTGCGGCCCAGGATGGCGCTCGCGTCCGAAACCCACTCATGCTGGGTGTCCATGGCGTCAATGAACTCATGGCCGCCGATGTTGAGCATCGAACACTTCTTCAGGCTTTCGATGGTGTTATCCAAGCCCTGGTGAAACTGCTCGACCGTCAGCTGGCGGACGGCCGCATGCGTGTTGGCCCGCCAGTCCCGCATACGTTCGGGGTCAATGTTCGGGCACAAACCGGCATAGGCCGCGCCAAGGCAATGATCGGCGGCAGCGGTGTAGAGGATGTCCTCAGTTGGCTCATAGCCAATGAGGTTGCACACCTGGCCAATGCTCGATGCCTCGTAGAACTCTTCTGGCCCCTTGCCGTAGCCGAAGTCGCCATGACGGTGATGGTCAACGCTAACGTGATGGCTCTTGCGCTTGCCTGGAATGGCACACTCCACCCAGACGATCTGGCTCTCCCATTTGACCGCGCCAGACGGACGCTGGGCCTCATAGGCGAATTTCGACGGCACCCGTCTACCGTGACGGATGGCGTGCCTGACTACGTGACCAGACGCCCGGAGAATGTTCTCGATCTTCTGCATTTCTGCATCTTGAGCGCCGAGGATGAACTGCATGAACACGGTGCAGAGTCCCTGAAAAATGGATTGATAGGGTACAGAGGCAGGCCGGTTAAGGCCCGCCAAGTAGGGGGTGTGAAATCGTCTTGTTGCGATGCCGCGCTTAGGCGGCCGGGGAGTAGGGAACGATGCGATCAAGCTCGGGGTAGAACTTGTCGTAGAAGCTCTTTTTCCGGTCCTTGGCTATCCAGCTACCACCAGGGCATGCCGTGGCGAATGCGGTGATGCTGGAGAAGAAGTTGCCGATGGAGACCATTTCAGTCCCTTTCTTCGGGTCTCGCGCCACACACGTCACCCAGCGGCCGGCAACGACATCGATGACCTCGAACCAGATCGAGCAGCTGCCGTGGCGAACGAACCAGCCCGGCTGGACGCCAAGGCTCTCAGGGGTGTCGTTGGGGGTCGGATTGATGATCACCATGATTCGGCCCTCAATCACGGATAGCGTTGGCGGCTTGCGTCATGCGATCAACCAACTCCTGACCGATGCACCGCACGGCTGTGGGAGTGAGTTCGAATATATCTGCGCACTGACCAGTAATCTCGTGATGCTCGCTGCGGGAATTCGCTTGAGCTATGCGCTCAATGAAGTAGGCCGCCCCTGCGGCGATGCCACCCTCAACAACAGCGCCAAACAGACCCTCGCGATGGTCGCCATTGAGGATAAGGAACACGCGGCCACCCAGCACCAGCGCCGTGGTATGGCAGCCGTAATCCCTGGAGCTGGGGTTGTAGCTGACATAGCTGCCATCAATCGCCTTGGTGGTCGAATTGATGGAGCGCTGGCACAAGCCGGGAATCTCATGATTGCGGAAGGCGTTGCGGGCGGTGGTGGCTGTCTGGCTCATGTCGGTGTCCTCTGAGGTCCGGTTGAATTGCGTTGATGGGGGTCATCATCGAGCAACCGGGTGCGTGCCAGCAGAGGGAGAGCAGGAAAAGCCCCGATTCGAACGCGCCGCCCCCCGGAGAAGGGATTTCACTCCCACTCTCCGGCGGCGAAGGCAATCAGGCTAGGCGGGGAAGTCGACCATGGACCGGCGTTGGCAGCCCTTTTGGTAGAGGCCTGGCTGAAGCTCGCAGATCAAGCCACCGATCTCTTGGGCGTTTGCCTGGCAGTACCCCATCTTCAGGAGCTGGCGCACGACATCCGTTTCCCGGACGGGTACTGCTTTCAGGCCCAGAAACCCTGCGGCAAAGTTCATGCTCAGTCGCCGGGCAATCCAGTCGGCCAACTCGTCTGCGACATTGACGGCGAAATTGCGGATGCGAAGCAGGTGATGCGCCTCGCACGGGGTGACCCAGAGCGGAAGGCCGGCCTTGGCGTAGGCCCGGCTTACGGATGATTTGACCATCGAGCTATCTCCTGAGTGTGGATGGCCCAGCCTGAAGCGACTGGGCCATGCTGCCGGGGTGGTGGCGGGTTAGATGAACTCAACCAAGTAGCCAAGGCTTTCAGCGTACTGGCGGGCGCGCTTGAAGCTCTCCAGCTCGCGGATGTCGTTCACGCCATCCGGTGCCTCGTCGTCGTAGTAGGTGTTGCCGACCCAAACCCAGTTTTCGTAGAAACACTTCACCAGAGTTGGGCGATCAACATAGGCCTTGAGCTTGATGCGCAGTGCACCGTCTTCGTCTGCTGTGGCGTCCAGGGAGCAGGTGGGGAACGTCCGACGATCAACGCCGGCGCAAAGGCCAATCGCTTCATAGGCAATGGCTTCGCGGCGGGTGGGCAGATCGGTTTCGTCGCGGTGGTAAACCATGGCGATTCTCATGGCGTCCGGCATGGCCAGCTTGCCCGGCAGGTCGATCAGACCCTCTACCTGCCCTGAAGAGCCGATAAGGGGTTCGATGTCCTTCGCCGAAGGGTAATACTCGGTCAGGTAGCTGGGGCCGGCACCATCTGGCTTGCGCTCTGCAACGCGCAGATAGCGTTGGCCAGACACCCCGGAGAATGAGATCAGAATCTCGGCCTCCGAGTGTGCGTGCTGGATAGTCCGCACGTTTCCGGTCGAGTCGAAGAACAGGCCCGCGTTGATGCCGGCCACGCTGATTGGCAGCAAGCTCAGGTCAACCAGTCCCGGTGGGATAGGGCGTTGCAACTTGTCCTCGCACACGAAGCTGGCGCTTGCATCGCAGTAGGAGCACTTGCAGCAGGTCATGAGCGAGGTCAGGTCGAAGTCGATACCACCTACAGGCACGAGATTCGGGCGCGAACCATCAGGGCGTTGGTTGACGTAGGCTTCGCAGACGCCGCTTACGGTCAACTCCAGCGACCCACACTCCGGGCATTTCCAGTTCATTGCGCTTGCTCCTGAGTAGATTCAGCCTTGCTCACGATGTCGTTATTGCTCTCGCGGCCGGCTTGCAGGCGACCGCTCTTGTGCCAGCGGTCTTCGGTACCGCAATTGGCATAGGTGCCAACGCAGCCGAAGTCATGACGGCTGGAGGCCTTGCTGACGGTGACGGTCTCGCCGCAGCGGGTGACGTAATCGCCGGGCTCGTCGACTACGACGGGCAGGTTCACGAAGGCGGCAAAGTAGGCGCTCACGGGGATTCCTCTAAATGCGATTGAATGCGACGGACACAAAGTCATCGACCTGAAGACCGCATTGCTCCGCGATCTTGCGCTTCGAGTTTTCAAACACACTCTCGGCAGACGGCCTGAAAAAGCTGCGCACGGTGATAACGCCCGAAGCGTGGACATCAGAGCCCTTGAGCTTCACAGCGATGAAGTAGTGGCGCTTGATCATGGGGTGGAGTCCTTTAGCCGATCAGCATTCTTTCTGTTGAACCGTTTGCCCAGCAGGAGTGATCTCCTGGCTCCCCAGCTGTTGAGGGGGACGAAAAGCTTCAAGAAACCCGTACATGAAGCACCAAGCCGTCAGCCAAACCGTGACCAGCTTTAGCGCGGAAGAAATGGACGAAGGCTCTGTGGCAACAGCAGTGAAAAAATCCAGAACCAGCAGGGAAAACCAAAAGGCAATCCATTTATTAGTCGTGAACATCTCTATTTCCTTCTTTCGGAGTAATGGTTGGGGATGACGGCTTAGCCGGCCACCAGCTCGTGGTAGTTCAGCTTGTGCTCGCGCAGGGCTTCCTCAGCCGCCTTCTGCGCGGCCCGTGCCTCGATCTTCTCAGCGAGGGTGACCAGCGTGCTCACACGCGACTTGGCGCGGGTGATAGCGCCCTTTAAGCGGGTGGCTTCCTTCTTCCACTGGGCATCAGTCATCTTCTGATTGCCAGTTACCAGTGCTTGGGCTTGGATTGCGCTCATCTCGGTGTTCCTGTGTGTTGTTTCGAAGTGAGGCCATCATCGCCTTGGAGGATGCGTGCCAGCAGATGGGGTGAAAGAAAATCTCGCGAGGGGGCCGGTCAGAAGCAACTCGCTTCACCCTCCAACATCGGCCCCCAATCAGGTTGCTTGGATGACTACGCGCAGCGCGGCTCGCACTGGCAGTGGTTCATGGTGGAGCCGGCAGGGTTGCGCAGGTACTCACGGCTTTGACGCAGCATCTGGGCAACGTCGGAAGGCGCGACCCTGGTACCGCAGGCATAGACCGGGTTCGTGCCCATCAGCCAGTTCACGCGCTTCTCATGGTGGGCTTTGTCGGCGCGGCGCTGGGCATCGGCCATGGCTTTAGCGTTGCTGGTGCTGGTGCTCTGAGTGGTCATCGGTGTTCCCCCTGTTATTTCATGCGGCGCATGTTGGGCATCGGCTTCAGCCGGAGAATCTCGTGGCGCAATTCGAGGATGGTGTTGTTCATCATCATGATCAGCGCCTCGACGGTCGGCTCATCGCTGCGCACAACCATGCCAGCCATCATGGCCAGCTCGCGGGTATCGCAGCCGAGTAAGTGCTTGAGCTTGTCCAGCAGGGCAAGGTCACTCCCGGTCGGGGTGACGGACGCTTTCGGCTTGGCCTTGGTGGTTTTGTCTGCGCTCATTTCGGTGTGCCTCTTGGCTGTTTCGAAGTGAGGCCATCATCGCCCTGGTGGATGCGTGCCAGCAGAGGGTGCGGGTTTATTTCATCCGCTCGGTTGGGTGCCGAACTTGGTTGCTCAACAGTCCCGTACTTCGCACACGCCTTCGGCCAGCCGGATGCCGTCTGCGCGCTTAGCCGCCTCGGCATCGACATGTCTTACCAGGGCACTGAGGCGCATGGCTTTGGCTTCGGTGCTGTAATCGAGTTCCAGTTCGCTGAGTTCGACGGCTACCGCCAGCGCCCGTGCCCTCGCGGAGGGGAGTGCTTGCTTGATGCGGTCTATGCAGTAGAAGCCGGCCCCGAGGTCATGCCATGTCACCACGTCGTAGGTGAAACCAACTTCGCATGGGGCGCACCGGCCTAGGGCTGCCTCCCAATCACACTCCCTGGCGTCCCATTCCTCTTGGGAAACCTCGGCGGGGCGATCGGTCGAATTCTGGTACCCGTAGCGTTCAAACCCGAGATCGAGCAGCGAATCGATGTAGCCGCAATCGCGCTCGATGAAGTACAGGGCGAGCAGGTCGCCCTGGTGAGGGATAAGGGTGATGGAGAGTGTGCAGTCCCAGTCGACGCTACGGATGCTCTTGCCCAGCACCTCTGCCTTGGCGGCGAAGAAGTCCGTTTGGGCTCGCATGTAGGGGCTTGAACCTGACGCCGGCTTGAGAGGGCAGTAATTCTCGGCCAGATCGGCGGCGAATGCCATGCGCGTGGCAATGCCGGAGGCGATGGCTTTCGCGCCTGCCTCCACGCATGCCGGGCGGATGCTCCGAAGCTTTGCCAGTGCCTGCTCCAGCGTGCAGTTACGCAGACGCAGGCCGTTGTAAATCTTCGTGCTCATGGCATCCCTCGCTGAATGGCCGCTGTTAGCTGGCTGCTGCCAGTGCGCCGGTGCTGGTGCTGGTGCGGCGCTTGAGCATTTCCAGTACCTGATCACGAATCAGGGCGCGCTCTGCGTGTGCGGCCTCATTGCGGGTCTTGAAGGTGAAGTCACCCTCTTCGTGCAGGGCAGATCGACGCGGGTCGCAGACGACCCTCCACTTGCCGTCCTCGTAGTTGTTGCTGACGCAGCCGCAGCCACCGCTGATGTGGGAAATGCCGTGGACATACCAGCCACCATGACGCCAGCGGGTGAACATGGGCTCCCAATTCGGGTCTTCAGAGATCGCCTCGGTGACGTTCATGACCCGGCTGTGGGCGAATTCGGCGCTGCCGTTGACGAAACCTACGCGGGCCTCCAGCAGGACCGGCTTGTCGTAGGCCGTGCCGTGCAGCACTTTGATCAGGAGGCCATCTTCCTCGAACCACGGCTCGTCGGAGAGGTAGCCGTAGCCGAAATGGCCTGCCTTGAAGCGTTTGTCGGCTTCCTGGATGCGGGCGGCCAGCAGGGTTGCGTCAGTCTTTTGTGCAGTGCTCATCGGGTTAGCTCCAGCTGTTGAGTTGATGGGCTTATGTTCCCCTGAGCCTTTGCGTGCCAGCAGATCTGATCGGCACGCCAGGCAATCAAGGGCGAAGCCATCACGCCACGCGGCGGAATCGCGTCAGGTGTTCAACCGAGCTTTCATGGCTGCGGGTCAGGCGGGCTTGGCAGTAGGCAAGCCAGCTCACTTTAAGTGCCCGGAGCTCGTCGAGCTGCTCATCGGTGACCTTGGCGATGCGGCCCTTGCTGATGATCTCGGTGTTCATGGCCATGGCTGTCGTCCTTTGCGGGTCTATGTTCGGTGCCGACTTGTGCCGGCTGTCGAGGTGTTCGGTACCGGGCCGATCAGAACAGGGTCATCTGGCCTTTGAACGGGCCAATCTCGATGTGGTGCGAGTTCGGCCCCAAGAATCCGGCCTCAACCATCGCTCGCTCACACTCTTCCACGGTTTCGAAGCCTGCCGCCTCGTGGGCCTTGTCCGTCGCCAGCAGAATCCAGTCCCCAAGCGCGGACTCGAAGGCACCGACATACATGCGATGGCCGCCATACGCCTTCCAGCCGGCCTGGAACGGGCGATCGGGTGAAACCCGGAAGAAGGCCAGTGCTTCGAGTGAAGGCGCAGCCAGGGGCATTGCAGGGGTGCTGGCGCTGGTTTGGCTGTAGAGGTTCATGCGGCGGCTTCCTTGCGCTTAGGCGATGGCGGCATTGGTGAACAGGGCTTTGTCGCTCGGGTGGGCACCGTTGCGGATGGCTGCCAGGCGTGCCTTCGCTTGGGCCTTGATGCGGATACGTTCCTCAACCGAGAGGGCATTCCAGTCGCGGGTTTCCTCGACGGTACGGCCGCAGGTGGCACACACGTAATCGCCCACGCTCTGGGTGCAGCGGCCAGCGCAGGGGTTTGCTTCAGGCTGGTTGCGGTTACCGAGGATGCTCATGGTTGACTCCGTGGGTGTTCGTTTCGACTTGGGTTCATTGTGCGTCCACTGAATGCGTGCCAGCAGGTCAAATGCCCATCATGAAAACCACCCGTTCACGGCCCATGTGATGCCCTGAAACCGGCATGCTTCCAGCCCGAGGTTCGGCCCCCAATTCGCGGCGTAGGAAAAGCCCGCAATCGCCCAGGCCTGCCGCTCGGCAAACCACCACACTCCCCTGAAAGGCCGCTCTTGCTGTGCTTCGTGCTGTTGGGCTGGTGCCGCGCGGAGAACGAGTTCGTTGAGGCGGTACCGGTGACGAGTGAGTGATAGGCGGGCGGGCGCTTCGTAGGCCAGTCCGCAAACCAACTTCGGCATCGATAGGGGTTACGGGGCAGGGGTTGCAGCGAGGGAGTCGGTACCGCTCTTGGTGATCTCGACATCCATGTTGAACTTGGTGTCGAGGATCTGCCTGGACTTCTCGCTCACCTTGCCGCCCTCAAAACGCACTGTGCACTGCGCTACCTTGGCGCGAAACCCTCGCCATGACCCACGCACAACGGGCAGCCACTCTTTCGCTGCCGCACGGGAGGGATAGGGCTTACCGACACGCATCCAGCCTTTGATCGGGTGCTGCACCATGGTGAAGAACACTGTCTGCTTTTCCATCCATCAACCTCCTGTCCAGGCCTGCGGCCAATTGGCGTCTTGGCGTCTGATGATTTGCCCCCAGAGATAGGCTCCGATATCGCGTGCCTAAAACCTGCGGGCAAAAAAATCCCGCCAAGGGGGAAGGCGGGAAAAGGTACAGCTCTACACAGAACCACTTGAGTGGATGATCAGGATAACAATCAGGTCAGGGGTGTCATCCCAATATGGCTTCGTGAAACACGCTTACCGGCGAGCCATGCGTACAGAGCTGGCTACGCGCCCATCCGGGGTGTAGGTCCGGCGTTCCAGCATGTTCCGGTTGATCTGCTGATAGCTGACCATGCCGCCATCGTCACACTCTGTGGGCTCCTGAAACCCGGCAAGGCTCATGCTGCCACTGGTCATGAAGGCGAACCGGCTGCGGCCGGAGCAGTAGTTGTCCTCGAACTCGGTGAAGCTTTCGCCGTCCTGGGCCAGTCGAACGTAGATCGTGGAGCGCGGGCCGCCATATTTGCCGCCCAACTCTGCTTCCCAATCGCCAACCAAGTTATCGGGTACCGGTACTACGCTAGGGCGCAATGAACCCTCCCCGGTGACCTGGCCATCGCTGATCGTGCGCAGCAGCACACTCCCATCGCGCTGTGGCTTCACGGCCAACTGCTCAGACGGTACGCACTGGCCTTCCGCATCCTCGTAGACGTGCTCGACGAACGTCATGGAGTCACCGTAGTAGCTGCGTACTGCCTTCAGGTTGGAAGCGCACGCAACGTCCGGGTAGCTGGCATGGGAGAAGCGGCCATCCAGGAGTGTGAGCATGACGGTATAGCCGCCATTCGCCGTCCGAACTTGGCCGGCGTACAGGTCACCGGGATTGCCGGGGCTCACTCTCCGGGTGCGGACCATCGGGCGATCGGCACTCCGGGTATTGGTGCGGGCGCTGGTGCTGGTGCTGCGCTGGCCGGATGCCTCACCATCAGACGGCAATCCCAACAGGACCTTACCGGCCATCTCAGCTGCACCGTCTCCGATGCTACTCAGGGGGCTATTGGTACCGCAGCCACTGAGCAGGAATGCCAGTACCAGAGGGATTGTCAGGGAAGCATGGCGGTTCATTGGTTGCATCCTTTCGCGATTTAACACCGGCTCTGCGGGAGTGTGGTGGGGCTTACCCTCAATTCTGCCCGAGCAGGAGGTTTACGGGCAGGGCGATAGCGGCCTTGGCCTTCTCTACCTGATCCTCCGAGCCAAAGCATCCGAGCTGGACAGTAACCCCGCCAAAGGTCTTGGCACTCAAGGTCAACTCAACGGACTGGCAGTATCCGCTGGCACTGTGGATGTCGCTTGCAGCGTGCTCCGGGACTGCGCCTGCCGATTCATCATCACCACTGAAGCGGACATGAGACTGCTCCAGTTCCTGATAGGTGAAGCCATCACCGACCGGACGGCTGAGAATCTGGTCCTCGTCGTCACAGGAGATCTCAAGGGTGACATCCACTTCGAAGGTGGACGGGTCGATCAGGTCGAGGGGCAGTGCGTTGGTCATGGCGTTGGTTCCTGCTGATGTCTGAAAGTGAGGCCATCTTCAGTTAGAGCAATGCGTGCCAACAGATGCAGGCCTGTATCAAACCGACATGGGTGCCCCATGAATCTCGGGGGCCATTGGTAGAGGCGCTATCACGGACTGACCGCGCATCAGTTCTTCCTCGTCAAAGTCATCCAGGGGACGCCGGCGAACCTCCGGAGTAGGCAAGGGCTTATCTCCCACAAGATCGAGCCGCTCAAGTGCTTCCTTCTCGGCGCTGATATAGGCCTCAAAGTTCGGCTCCGAATCTTCCAGGATGTCTGCCAGCGCCAAAACCCAGTTTTTGAACGCCCAGACCGTCTCGATATCCACGTACCGACCCGCAACATAGTGGCCAGACAGGGAGAGTGTGAGTGATTCCTTGTCGGTAAGCGGGCGACTTTGCCGGGTAAGCCGGTACGCCGGGCCTGCATGCTGCTTCAGGCGGCGGTTAATCGTGCCCAGGTGCTCCGTATTGGCGTGATCCTCCAAGATTCCGGCAAGCCACTGGATCTCACGGAAGACGTTGCGCCAGGCGCTTTCCGATACCTGTTGGGCGGCGCGTTTACGGCTTTCCAGTAGAGCCACGAACCCAGCACCGTCGATGCCCTCGAAAATCTTCCGGCGAACCTCATTTTCCAAATACAGGCGGAGTGTGCTGGTCAGCATCCTCGGGATGTCGTAACGCATGCCGCCCGAGATCATGGCGTCAAATCGCTCTCCCAGTTCGGTACCGGGCTCAAGCGTCCGGTGATCCATGAGATGGGTGATCTGGAGTGTGAGAGCTTCGGCACACCGATAGTTGTCCTCAAGGCACTGAACCAAAAGGTCGACAGTGATCGCGCCTGAAGCCCATTCGAGAGGCATGCGGGCTGTTTTGCCGGCCAAGGCCTTAGCCTGGTGGTTAAAGCTCGATAGCCCTTGTGGGTGACTCCAGAGGGCCTGGAAGGCGATGTCGCCGATGCGATCCCGGAGCACGCCACTTTGGGTCTCGGCGAAGGCCCGCGCACTAGCCACCCAAGGAGCAGCCTCGAACAGCCTCCCCATCCAGAAGTGCTGGGAACGGCTGTATGCCCCGTTCCGGCCGGCAGGCAGTGCAAACCAGCCGGCCTCCACCGCCGACGCGATAAAGCTCCCTGCCTCGCAAAGGCCTGCTGAAGCCACCGCATCCCCTTGAACCGCCTTGCTGACCAGACCAAACAGGTCGCGGCGGCGAAGGTGCTGCATCAATTCGATCATGGGAGAGCCCACTTACTGAACATGCCTACATTTTGCCCGCCCTGCTACGTGCCACCAGGTCGGCCCGAGATGCACATACGGTACCGGCGCAATTCCCCGCCGATGTTCAGCCGCGAGCATTCGCAGCCCAATCCAAGACCTGAACGCTTCAGACCCGAAGATTGGCCGCGGATTCGCGCGAACCCCGAAAGCCGGCAGTCGAACCCTCAGATACGCCCCCAACGGTTCAATACCGAACTCAGGTCACGAATTCGCGGCTCGGAAGAGGGCGTCGCTCCAAATATGTGCAGTTTTTGGCCACTAGAGAGCAGTTATTAGGGGATTGGAGGGAGTGCAAATTGATAACTGCATATGCGGAGGCAATCAGGACCACATGGTTCCTGGAAGTCTTGCCAAGGCCGAACCTCTCTTCCCTTGAGGGAATGCGACACATCGTTCTTGAAGCAAGAGACATAGCCGGCGTAGACGGCGAATGCCCATACACCAGGATCATCCAGACCCTGAACAGATCCATCGCGGCGTCCGATTCATTGACGCCTCTCGAAATCGAGGTGGTAACAAAGATGGTCAACGATTTGCCGAGTCTTCGCCGCCGATCTTCAGACGGCGACGGAGATAGAAAAGCGCTGGTGCTCTTTGCCGATGGCTATGGTCAGCTGGCTAAGAACCTCTGCCTTGCACTCGCGCAAATGTCGATCGACATCTGCATGGTGAGCGACCTGGATGAGCTGTCATCTAGCGAGAAGCCCGAACATCTGGACGCAAGTTTGGTGGTTGTCGGTTCGGATGTACTTCAAAGCCAAGTGGCTATCCGGGCGATCAATTCCTACCTCTCGAAGATCCGTGAGATGCGCGGGATAAGGCCACCAGTGGTGCTGGCAACAGAGGCCTCGCTTTCCTTCGAGCAGAGGCTTTGCGCAACCCAGCTGGGCAGCGTTCGCATATTCCGGTCTGACGACGACCCTCGGATGATTCGCGACATGCTGACGACCATCACCGCTGAAGCAAAGCTGGCTGGCTCCAAGGTTCTGCTTATCGACGATTCGCCGACCGATGCTTACCGGGCCACCACTTACATGCGAGCAGCTGGCCTGCTGGTCGAGCATGTGTACGCTCCTGAAGACACCCTCGATGCAATCCGCAACTTCGGACCTGATTTGATCGTGATGGATTACCACATGCCCGTGGTAAATGGGGACACCCTGGCAGCGCTCATCCGGCAAGACCCGGAGATGACGATGCCGATCATCTTCCTCAGCAGCGAGACCGACAGCGAGAAGCAGTTGCTGGCCCTGTCGCACGGGGCAGATGGCTTTGTCCTCAAGCCTTTGCAAGAGGGCGCATTCATCAAGGCCATCACATCAATGATCAACCGCGCCAAGGCGATCGACAGGCGCATGCGCAGAGATCCGTTGACCCAGCTCTTGAACCACGGGCAAACCGTCGAATCAGTCAAACGAGTCATCGCCGAGAAGCGGGGCGGGGCGCTCGCGATCATCGACATCGATCACTTTAAGAGCGTGAACGACACCTATGGCCATCCTGTAGGGGACCGGGTGCTCATCAAGATGGCGGATGTACTTACAGCATCCCTTCGAGACACCGATACGGTGGGCCGGATGGGCGGCGAAGAGTTTGCGGTGCTGCTCCCGGACACAACGACCGAGGCTGCGCGGGTTGTCCTGGAGCGTATCCGCAAATGCTTCATGGTGATCAAGCATGAGGTTGAAGGCAGCGGCTTTTCGTGCACCTTCAGTTGCGGGATTGCAGACCTGAGTTCCGGACTCAATGAAGCGTTCCGCCAGGCGGATGAGGCGCTCTACTTGGCTAAGCATTCGGGCCGGAACCAGGTCATCATTGCAGAGCCATCGGTTTAATCCGGACCCTGATCTGGGCAATAAAAAACCCGGCAATTGCCGGGTCTTTTTTGGCTGCTACTCAGCGGGTGGCGAAGTTCAGGACCTCAGCAGTCTCCTGAGGTTTGGCCGGCTGCGCCTGCGGGAGGTCAGATGCCACTTCGCCAGCGTGCGCCACCGGGGCTTCAGGCTCGATGTCGTGGCTAAGTTTCAGCAGGGCGCGTTCCATCATCTCGTCGCTGTCAAAGCTAGCCACCGGGAAGTCAGGCGGCATTACAACGCGATCCAACAGATGCTTTATGTCGCCATACGCCAAGCAGTGCTGGCCTCGCAACAGGCGGATCATGTCCAGGAGGACGGCTTTGTTGGCAATGCATGCGCTGACACAGCGGGACCAGATCTGTTTGCGCAGCATGCCGAGCCTGGTTGCCTTGATGGCAGCTTCAGTTTCATTCGCCGGGCGGTAGAAGCTGTTCTTGCCATCGCTCAGCAGCATAAATCTGGAGGCGAGTTCGTCGAAGTTCGCCAGATCGTCCAGGGCGGCCTCGCTGGTGGTGTTTCGCAGAGCATGTTCGGCCGCGGAACCCATCATCAGCATGTGCAAACGCCAGTACAGAAATTCGGGAGTGGCGATCAGGTTCATCTCAGTGAAAATCTTTGCCGTCCGAGCATTCACATCCAAATCTGCACTGAACGAGTCTTCGAAGACACAGTTCGAGCCTTTGTATGCGATCAGCCGGCCAGCTTGGTGGATCATGAGTCTTGTCAGATCAGCCATCGACACCTGAAAGGCCGGCCTTTGCTGTTGGGATTCGACCAGTCCGGCCGGTGCCAGAGCTACTGCGCGGGTTGCCGGGAGGCCGCTAATGGGATCGACCACAGTTTCTTGTTCGGCGCGCGGCTTGCTGAAGTAGTACGCGACACCGAGAACCATGGCAGCAACAACACCTGTGAGGGTGTAGCTGATGTCCGCCGTGAGTGCGCTGTAAACCGGCACAGCGCAAACAAAGACAACCAGAGCGACGGAAGAGGTCGACCACACGAAGTTCAAGCCGCGGATAAAACCATCCTCCATCGATGACTTCAGCAGTCCAGGCTTGGCGCTGATGATCGACTGGAAGACGGTTATCGCGGCAAGGATCAGTGAGCCAATGACGGCATACAGAGTCCCGGCAGTCACAAGAGGGTGAGGCTTGTCTGCGAGGGAGTCTTGAGCGAAGAAAAACGCCCCGAGAATCCCAAGCGCCAAAGTAAGCGGAAGCGACCATGCGGGCATAAGCGCCGCCGCGGCCTTCAGATTTCGAATGGAGTTCATCACTGGCTCACTGTTATCAGAGTTGCGGGACTGCCGCTGCTGGTTTGGCGGAAGTATTGGAGGCTTCCTGCTTCACCACTTCCGGCTGGGTGGGAGTCTCGATTGCAGTGATCGGCTGCACGGTTGTGGTTTCAGCAACCTCAACCTGAGGTTTCTGGACTTCGCTGGCAGCCGGCTTCGTGGCCGCTTCTTTCTTCTGTGGCTTGCCGCTATCAGCTTTCTTGGGGGCCTGGGCCGGTGCTTTGGCTACAGGCGCGGCTTGAGAGCCTTGCTGGGTGCCTTTGCCCTGTGCCGGTTTGCCCTGTTCATTTTGCTTGCCTTGCTCGGCCTTGGGGCTCTGGCCTTTAGCCTGGGAGTTATCACCGGCTTTGGGTTGGGCTTTAGGCTGGGCCTTCTGCTGGGCCTGCTGCGCAGAGTCGTTACGTTGGCCAGACTGCTTTTGCTGATTCGGGCGCTGGCTATCTTTGCGCCGGCCGTCCACTTCGGCGTCTTTGCTCAACGATTTGAGTTCATCCTCGAATGCGCGAACCGCACGCTGGAAGCGATCGGTGAGGTTATTCACCCGCGCACGCATTGCTGGCGCTGCCGACATCGACATGTTGATCATCTTGTCCTCAAGGCGCGAAACCTGGGGGACGATGCCAACGAGCGATGCAACCATGGCACCGGTAATACGGATTTCTTTCGTGCGCCCCGGTTGGGCGGTGGTGTTATCAGCCATCTCATGTTCCTCTCTGGGGTGGTGTAACGGAAAAACGAGAGCCGGGCATGCCCGAGCCTATGGTTCATCCATGATTCGGGGTGAGTGCCCGCTTACTGCTGGGCACCTTTGGTTTGTTCACCGTAACGAAGGAAGTCCCAGTTACGGGTTGTGCTGGTGCAGCTGAAGAAGAAATGCTCCAGATCGCGTGCGTGCTTCAGCAGGGAGCGGTTGTCATCTGGGATGATTGCGCCCCACAGGTCGACCCAAAACAACGACGCAACCTTGTGCGGCAGGTAACAGACCTCCACATGGCGGTACTGGGGTTCCCGAAGGTGGATCTTCAGCACGTACAGAAAAATCACGATGATCACGATCCAGAAGAAGGTGCTTTTGCCTGGAGCTTGGTGTTGGGTGCCTGCCATTGCCTTATCCCTGCATGGTGAATTCGTAGCCGGTCTGCTCCATTACTCGCTTCGCGGCGGATTCGAAGTCGAATCCAGCCTCGGACAAGCTGGCGAGCATGCGCAGGGCGGTGGTCTCGTTGTGCACCGGGACTGACAGAGAGCCCCTGTAGTCAACCCACTTGCGCATTGAAACCGGCGTCAACTGACTTGCTGCTGCACTGATTCGGCGGAGGCCTCTGATGTTTGGAGGGTCTTCGGAGGCGTAACTGGTTGCCAGCCTTGCGAGGTATTCGCCGCTATTCATGCGGCGCTCGATCATCTGAACCATTTCTTCGCCGCGGCCCGCGCGGCGCAGCGCATCCGGGTCGTCCATTCCGGCCCCAAGGGGCACAATGTTCACGACGATGCCTAGCGACTCGCAGTTGCGGATCGTGGCAACGGCTGCGTCGTACCCGGCGGTGTCACCGTCAGTGATGAACGCCAGCTCGGTGACGTTCTGGCCAGCAAAGTAAGCAGCTTGGGCATCGATGATGCGATCGCCGCCGACGCAGGCGACCCAAAAACCCATGAGTGACAGGGACCATGCGTCAAACATCCCTTCGATAGCGCAGAGAATCGTCGGCTTGCGCATCTGGAAGAGATAGGGGATCTCTTTTGAGATGGTCGGGGCAAAGCGGTACTTTGGGTTGTACCTGTCGCCGCTCCCGGAGGGCAGTCGCCCCCAGATTCGTACATCCTTGTCGGGGTGAGGCCAGTAGCCAACAACCCGGCCTGAGGTGCCTTTCAGGTGCGGATTTCGGTGAACGTGACCGAGCGTTTCGCTAATACGTGACCGGTGCTTCCACCCCGGTTGCGCGGGTTCTGGATTGTAATCGCATCGGTCACGATGCGGCTTGTTCCTCGGCTTTTTTTCGGCGCAGCGACTCGCCTTTCATCGTCAGTCGGTAGGCGTTGTGCACCAGGCGGTCGAGGATGGCATCGGCCAGGGTCGGGTCGTTGATCCAGCCGTGCCAGTGCTCGATGGGCAGTTGGCTCGTCAGGATGGTGGAGCGGCTGCCAGCGCGGTCGTCGATCACCTCCAGCAGGTCATGCCGGGCTCCTTCCTCCAGCGGGGCTAGCGCCCAGTCGTCCAGCACCAGGACGTCGACCTTTGCCAGCTGTTGCAGGGTACGGCCGAAGCTGCCGTCGCCATGAGCGATGCGCAGTTGTTCCAGCAGGCGCGGGGTGCGCAGGTACAGGGTGCTATAGCCCTGGCGGCAGGCCTGGTTGCCCAGGGCGCAGGCCAGCCAGGTTTTGCCGGCACCGGTCGGGCCGGTCAGCAGCAGGTTGTGCTGCTGGCGGATCCAGTCGCCACTGGCCAGGGTGGCGATCAGACGCTCGTCCAGGGCGCGTCCGGTGCGGCGGTCGAGATCTTCCAGGCAGGCGTTGGCGTACTTGAGCTTGGCCTTCTTGCGCAGCCGTACCAGGCGCTGGTTGTCACGCCAGGCCAGTTCGCGGTCGAGCAGTAGGCCGAGGCGTTCATCGAAGCTCAGGCTGTGGCTGGCCGGCAGCGTCCATTGCTCTTCCAGGGCGCGGGCCATGCCGTCCAGGCGTAGCTGGTGCAGTTGATTCAGGGTGTGTTGCGGCATCATCGAACAGCTCCTGTTGCGGGGGTTGGTAGTAGTCGGCGCCACGGACGTTCTCGTGGTCGCCGGGTAAGGTCGTTTCGGCGGCACGCTGGGGCAGCGGCTGTTGATCCAGGCCTTGCTGGAGCAGGTTGCGCACGCTGCGCCCGGTGAAGGCGCGCAGGTGTACGGCACGTTCGGCAGCGGCTTCCAGGCGTGCATTGCCATAGCGCCGGGCCAGCGAGAGCAGGCCGAGGCAGGCGCGGTAGCCCATCTCCGGGTGCGGCTTGTGGGTCAGTTGGTGATCGATCAGTTGGCGCGTGTAGGGGCCGATCCGCGCGCCCCAGTCGAGCAGGCGTTGTGGCGTCCATTCGCGATGCGCCTGGTGCGCCGCGGGCATGTGCTCGCGCTGGGTACTGTAAGCGCCGCGTCGCCCCAGCAGCAGGTGGCTGGCCACCCGCCGGTTGCCATGCAGCACTTCCAGGGTGTGTGCCGTCAGTCGCACGTCCACGTTCTGCCGGGCCAGGGCGGAGGGCACGCTGTAGAAGCTGCCATTGACCTCGATGTGGTAGTCGATGCTGACCTTGCAGCGCTTGAAGGTGGCGACCTCGTAGGGATGCACCGGCAGCGCTCGCAAGGCCGGGCGATCCAGGCGCTCGAACCAGTCGCGCCGGCAGCCATCGAGCCGCTTGAACGGGCGCCGATTCAGATCCTCCAGCAGCTCGGCGATGGCCTGGTTAAGCGCATGCAGGCTGAAGAACTGCCGATGGCGCAGCCGCGCCATGATCCAGCGCTCGACCACCTGCACCGCCACCTCGGCCTTGGCCTTGTCCTGAGGCTTGCGTGGCCGTGCCGGCAGGATCACCGTCTGGTAATGACGCGCGCACTCCAGCGTGGCCCGGTTCAGGCCCGGCTCGTAGCGATCCGGCTGGGCGACCAGGGCGCGCGGATTGTCCGGCACAACCATTTCCGGCACGCCGCCAAAGTAGGTCAGAGCCTGGCCCAGCGAGGTCAGCCAGTCCACCTGGGTTTCGCCTGGCGTCGCGCAGGCATAGGTGTAATTCGAGGCGCCCAGGGCGGCGACGAAGATGTGCGCCCGGCGCACTTCGCCGGTGGCCGGGTCGACCACCGGCAGCGTCGGCCCGGCATAGTCGATGAATAGCTTCTCGCCCGCACGGTGCAGCTGACGCATCGAACGTTTGAGCGTCTGGGCGTAGCGCCGGTAGTGCTCGACGAACTGGGTGTAGCGGTAGGTCGGCTGGCCCGCATGCGCGGCGAGATATTCCTCCCACAGCAGCTGCAAGGTCACGCCCTTGCGTCGCAACTCGCGGTGGATGCTCAGCACATCGGGCAGCACTCGCTCACCGCGCGGCTTGTTCGTCGACGTCGGTGCAAACAAGGCGGCCGCCAGCGCGGCCTCGTCCATGGCCACCAGCGCCGGCCAGTCCAGCCCGGCCACCCGCGCCGCCGCGATGTACTTGCTAACCACGCCCTTGGACAGCTGCAAGGCACGGGCAATCTTCTCGTGGGACAAGCCGGCCTCAAACTTGAGGCGCAGACATTCTTTGATGTTTCGCATGGCTACTCGCGGCGCCGCCATCTTCCTCTCCCGAAATCGGTCGAGGATGGCGGCGCATCAGGTCATGCGCAACGAAGGGGAAGGCTTTCGCTAAGTCGTGACCGGCGATTTCGGTAAGCCGTGACCACCTGTTTCGGAACAGGCGGAAAATCGGTCACGTTGCTACCGAAATGAGCGGTCACGCGTTAGCGAAATGACCGGTCACGATCAACCGAAACGGCCGGTCACGGTGCTCCGAAATCCGCATTCAGGAGCTTGTCCGGGTTCTCCTTGTCGACCTCGATGTAACCTTTGGCGATGGCCGTTTCACGAGTTATCCCGAGGGACATAAGTCCGTCGAGAACCTCCTGAGGCGTTGTGTAGACGCCAAGCTTCATCAGGGCCATTTCTTCATCAGAGAAGCCGCGAGACTCCTTCAGGGTTTGCAGCATTTGCGGGTTCTTCTTCGCAAGCGCTTGCGTGACGGTGAAGATGGCTTTGCCGGGCGAAATCTGGGGGACGTATGCGGCTTCAGAGCCTTCCTGCCCCGCAGGGTTACCTTGAGCACGGCGGTTGGGGCGCTCGGGCACGGGCACGCCAGCTTTCTCACAGATCCGCGCGACGATTTCCCCAGGAGTCAGACCAGAGGCTGCAAGGATGTCCCACAAAGACGTGGACGCGCCGCACTTGTTCTTGCGGTTGCAGTTCACATGGCTGTGAGTCGGGTAGTAGTAGGCCTCTCGCTTACCGCACTGGGGGCAGAGAAGAACATAGTTCCCGCCAGCAGAAAGGTTGGAAGGGGAGAGGTGGTCCAGCAGGCCAGTCTCGACTGCATCCAGTCGAGGGTAAGCAGTGTCCTTCAGGTAGTCGGTGATTGACTGACTCATGCGCGCATCAGTTCCGAGAACGAACGGTAGGACTTTTCAGGCACGCCTGTAGCCTTGGCGATGTCTAAGAGTTTCAGGCGCAATTCACGCTGAAGCTTCCAAACCTGTCTTCTCGATACCTGCAAAATCTCGCTGATATCTTCAGCGTCCAGATGATCAATGACAGTAAGGCGCATGACCTGAACCTCACGTGGTGTGAGGTGGTGCTTGATGTTCTCGCAGAGGTGATGGCGCTCCTGGAAAAGGAGGTCAGCCACGGCCTGTTCCTCGGCAAGGAACTGCGGAGTGACCGGCACGGACTCGTTGTAGTCGCTGTTGGCTGAGAGGTAGCTGCCTTCAAGGGTATGAAAGCGAGGTACTTCTTCGCACAGAGCTTCGAGGGAGATGGTGGTAACACCTGTGCTCCCCTTGATCTCGTTGTAGAGCGCAGCAATGCCTTCCTTGCGGATGTACGCAAGAGCAGAGCCAATGACAATGCTGCCACGGCGATCAGGCGCGCAGTCTTTGTGGCGCTGTATGGCTCTGGTAACTGTGTTGTGCAGTCCCAGATATAGGGATGACAGGATCTCCGAGTCGGTGTGCCGCGTGGTCAGCTTAGTTCGTACTACAGCTATCCACTGCTGACGCGATTCCTCGTGGGTTATGAACTCCCACGCGGGCAGCGAAGCAAACTCGTCCTTGGAGAGACCTGCCAACCAACTGTCGCGTTGGTTGCGCATCCTCACCACCTCTACCAGCACTGCTGGCTCTCGTAAGAGGGGGCGTGGCCGAAGCTCATCACCCCCCGTTATTTCTGCGGCCCTGCGGGCTCGCATCAACTTCAGGGCGGATGTTAGGCGGGCAATCTTTGTCGTTCAACTCAAAACGGGGTCGCAAAACACCACTGTCGATCACGCTTTGAAGCAATTCCTTGTCAATCGGCAAACAAAGGGGCGCGTGAACGGTGAAATCAGGCTTGTTCCAGGTGAGCGACCGTTAGAATTGGATCATTCCAACGATTTTTAGGTCTGGTGAGGTTTGATGCTTAACGAGCAGGTTCTGGATAAGGCTAGAGCTATGAGCAGGGCGCACAGCGCATCTATGCATGCGTTCGCCGTGATGCTGTATGAGGGGAAGATTCATCTAGCCCTCTATCTATATAAGGAAGGCAAGAGGGTGGATCTCGTTCTGATCCATAACTTTGGCGCGGGTAACCACGTCGACAACGCCGCCATGATGGCGGATCACCTAAACACTGCCAGGGGGCTAGGACAGGAAGGCGTTAAGCTGTTCGCCTCTCTATTCATAGATGCAGCCAAAAGTCGCGGCGCTGACTCTGGCCCAATGTCATCAACCTAAGCTGCAGCCCTGCCCAAGGCAAGCCCCCCGAAGCAGCCAGCCGCCATGGCCGTCGGGCGATGACCAGGCCTCTGCCGCTCAATCAGGCGGTCTAACTGGGCTGGCGGTGATGTGATCATCGTCTGTTCCAGCTGTCTAGGCGAGATTTCTCGTTCTCCGGACGAGCCTATGCCGACCGCTTGTGGCCAGCTTTTTTTGCACGGAGGTTGGGCGGTGGTGTTTCTTCAGCGCGTCGGTTTGTAGCCCTCACAACCTCGGCTGGCTGCGCGTTTGCGTTGGCGCGCAAAGCTACGGCCTGAGCGTACGGCACTGAGGCTTTTAGCCATCAAGGCCAGCACATTGCTCAGCCCCTGAGCACAGTGCCGCACCAGCAGCTCGACCAGGGTATTTTTGAGCCGTGACACGCCTTGGGTGAAGTTGACTTTCCATCGCAGCTTGCGGCCTTTGTGGCGCTGTTCGATGACTGGCTGTAGCAGGTGCTGCATCAACAGCGCCAGGTTCTTCAACAGTTGAGCGGCATGAAAGTCCTGCTTTACAGCGGTCACGCTGCGGCCGCTGAAGTTGTCCAGCGTCAGGGTTTGTTTGAGGCGACGGAAGTCGGTTTCGATGCCCCAGCGGCGGTGGTAAAGCTCGGCAAACACCTCAGCGGGAAAGGCTTCTCGATCCAGCAACGAGGTCAGCAATACCTCGCTTTCGCCGTTGGCCAACTCGACCCGGATCAGTCTCAGCTCGATCTGGTTGGCAGGATCAACGCCAGCCTCGGAGCAGAACAGACGTGCTTCAGGATGGTTGGCCACGAAAAGCTGTGTGTCTTCAACTTGGCCAGAGTGTAGAAACGCTTTGACCTGGGCGTTATAGCCACAGGGCAGGCGCATCAGGAAATGTCGCCGGTGCTGCTCGAACAGCGCGAATAACCAGTGCCCAGGGTAACCACGGTCAAACAGCGTCAGGCTGTCAGCCGGCAGGTGCTCAAGGTGCAGATGGGCACAGTCGCGCTCGCCGACGGTCAGGGGCACGATCAGGCTATGCAGGGTTTGACCGTCAGCGACTTCGTAGAGTGTGGACAAGCGAGCCATGGGAAAGCCAGAGTGACTGCCAAAGAAGGTCGCCATGGTCGACTCCAGGGGTAAATGCACGGTCGAGCCATCCACCGCGAGCACCCTCAGCCCACGCCACTTCTGGCGCAGCCCGAAGCAGTCAATTTGTTGCTGCAGGAGGCGATTGAGACTTTCAAATACCTCGGGGTTGAGCTTTTTGCGCGCTTTGCAGAAGGCCTGCGCAGTGACCATTTGCGTCTCAGTCGACGCCTGATTGAGTACGCGATAGAACTGATCGAGTTCGGTTTGCAGGGCCGTGCGCGGCTGATTGAGCAGGAACAGGACGAGGTTCTTGAAGGTGAGCTGGCGTCGGCGGGTAAAGTCTTGAGGATTCTGGCGGTGGGCGGCGATGAAGGCGGGACAATCGAGCGGACTGGTTACTTTTTGTACAATTTTCAAACCAGGGCTTGGCTGGCGGTGTCAAGCGATGCGGTATAGGTAGTCAAAAGGGCTTCTCCCATGCACTGATTTGAGCGCTAATTATATGATATTTATGGATAACTTCCAAAGTTGATGACATTGGACTCTGGCCTTGCTACGCATCTTTACCCTTAGCAACTACCTGTTCGCTGGCGAGATGCCGGCGGCGAACACGTGAGCTGTATCGTTATCCAACTCGTACAGTCGCGTCCATGATGGCGGCGTACAACAGTGCCGCGGCAGGGCTTTGGATATCCAAGGTCGCCATCCAAGCCAGCGCCGTCTTTGTGGCCTCAAGTCTGAGGATCATCACTCAGGCCGGAACGTGAGTCCGGTGCCAGGTGGCGCAACCATCCCGAATGGGGCAGTTGCGTTGCCAACAGGCGGCCATATCTACCCGCGTAGAAACTACCGAATGACCAGCAGTAGGCTGCCAGTCCTCCTGACGATCGGTTGCCGAATCTGATTCGCACTTAGGTCAGCGCGAATGTGCCGGCAGTCACTTGCCATTGGTCTGTGTCGTCTCGACCTAATGATCAGAGTGATTGAGCCGCAATAGGGTTGCGCCGATATTCGCCCGCGGTAATGAACCGGTAGTGGAGGCCTGGTGCCGGGTCCTTATGCCTGGCCACATTGTCGCGTGACCAGGTGCGCCCTACGGCCAGATAGAGGCAAGGTGTTGCGGACGTGGGGGATGAGGGCTCGGAGTTATGAGTACGGTTGGCAAGCTCAGATGACTACGGCTCACGCAGGTGTTGGCCCTTAGCGTGCGGGCATGTCATCACGTCGACGGAACGAGGATGATGCTTGTCCCGTTCTCAGCAGCGTAATGTGCAACCGTTGGGAAAAATGGGCTGGCCATAAAGGCGAAGTCCAAGCCTATGCCGGCTGCTGACCTGTCACTGATTGCGTGGCAAACCTCAATGAGTGCTGCGCCATCGGTATTTGCTTCGAGGTCCAAGGGGATAACGGTGCCTGTCACAAGCAACCTGAAGCGCTTTTCATTGGGGCACAGCCCATGCAAGTGGGATGTGCGCGGAAAGATGTAGGTAGATCGCTTCGGTCTTCCGGCGAGGTGGTCTAGGATTGTTTGCCTATGCCAATAACGCGTGCCGTCATCTTCTACGCCATCCGGCGGTAGCCGCTTCTGATCTGCCATGCGAAGCATGGTGGAGCGAGAGACACCGAGAATCCTCGCAGCCTCAGTACCATAGATCTTGTCCATGCAATTCCCTGCCTATAAAGCCATGTAAATCCAGAAACGGATGACCTGCGTATAATTACATTAGACGGGGTTTTATCTCTGGAACTCTGTTTTCGTGGCGGACAAAAAGACCGCTCGCCGCACGCCAAAATGATACCTCCTGCCTGGCATAGTGAGAAAGTGAAACCCTAATGACACCTATGGTTTAGGCGCTGATGAATTTCGCCGATTGAATAGGGGGGCAGAGGGTGCGTGTGGGGTGCAAAGGGTGGCAGAGGGTGGGGGCGGGGATTGATGGGTATAAATACCCAAAGTGTGAAGTTTCCGAATACCCGAGTTCTGGTTTGACTGGATGATGTAGAGGGTCGCACAGGGTATTTAAGGGGAAAAAGCAAGAATATGGCGGGTATTCCGGGAATAAGAGGCGATGTAAGGGTCGGCGAGGGTCCAGACACCCCAAATGAAACCGTAGACGCCCATAAAGCACTTTTTGGTGATGTTAGGCCTTGGAAGTACCGCAGCGGCTGGGATATTGAAGCCGAGTATGTCAGCGCCTTAGGTGAGGCGAAGGGCACAAGAGATGAGTACCTGTTTGGGTTGATCACCTATGTCTCTGAACTGCCCCAGCGAGTCGATGGTTTGGCTGCGCAGCTAAAGGCTATCGAGCAAGGTGTTGGGAAGTCCGGCGCGCGTCTCAGATGGCAAGGCTGGCTAGGCAACCCGCATAGCGCCGTCTACCTCATGGAGCCTGAAGGTGAAACGGGTGCGAAGGAGGTTTCCATGGGGAATCTCTTCAACAACGAACAAGCCAGAGCGCGACTGAGAGCTGTAATTGGCCGGAACAGGGCCGTCCAGTATTTGGCGCTTCTTGATGAGTACGACCGGATAAAGGCCAGAGTCGTCAGGGAGATTAAGTCTTCATCGCATGACTTTAAGTTCAAGGTCGATCGAACAAAGCACCCAGTTGAGCAGTGGGCGAACTCTGTAGGCCCGTTTTGGGAAGCATTGGTTTCCAGCACAAAGCAAAATATCGATCGCTACCTGGAGTTGGATGATCAGGCGAATGAAATCGCATTCGAATTCAACTTCGATCGCCAGCCGATCCGATGGCGAACCATCGTTTTGAGGCCGGAGGTCAAGGTCTCAGACCCAATGGGTCCCAGCTTTCCCCACTTCCGGGTGGTCACGAATATCGACAGGAAAACTGGGAAGAGACAAACGAAGGCTATCGAGGACTACAAGCGGGATCTCATCCTGAAGGCGGTTGCCAGGGAGTTAAAGGCCGCCCTGGGGCGTGCCCCAGAAAGGGCTGAGGTTCTTGCAGAGCGTGCCAAGGCTAGGAAGAGAGCTTGCTCAATGTGGATCACCGAGGAACTGCTTGCCCACTGCAAGCTGGGCAAGCACACAACCAAGATCAATCGCCTACAGAAGCGTCTCCAGGACATTCACCCCGAATGGAGTGAGTTAAGAGAAAGGCTTACCAGGCTGAGTTCATAGAGAGGGGGTACACCGTGTCATACAAGCAGGAACAAATCGTAGCCATCGATCTCGGAAACGGAACCACCAGCTACATCGCAGGTAATGGTCGTCACGGGAGTTATTCATCCCTGGTGGCCACGTTTAACGGAGCGAAGGGGGCGGAAGGCTTCAACCGAGACATCTTCAAGCTGAAGAATGGTCAGCAGTATCTGGTCGGCGAGGACTGTAGAGAGGAAGGGGCTGGCTCCAGAAGCACCGACTCGTCCTTCTACAAGTCGAACGAGATTCGGGTTCTATTCATAAAGGCGCTCCGCGATGTTGGGATCAAGAACCCGCTGATCGTTACCGGCCTCCCCACTGAGTTCTATGCGAGCCATAAGGCAGAGTTCGAAAAAAGTCTGCGCGCCTGGGCAACAGAAGAGGGGTTCCAGCCAGCCGCTGTTGTTGTGCTTTTCCAGTACGCCGGTCCGCTATTCGATCCAGAGCTGCTGGATGAAGAGGGCAAACAGATCCCACCAGCTCTTATCGCCAAGGGTAAGTTCGGGGTCATCGATATCGGTCACGGCACGACGGACGCCGGTCAGATTGTCGATGGTAAAGGCAGTACCCACCGGTATGGCTTTTCTAAGGGCGTATCTGATTTCCACAAAGAGCTGCTGGCCCAGTTGGCTAATCCAGAGCAGCTCAACAGTCAGATTGGCAAGAAAGCGAACAAGCTCCCGGCTGAGTTCAAGCTGGATCGTCAGACAAATGAGCACACCATGGATGCCTGGATGCGCCAGGGTTACATCCCATTCCGCGGCGAGCGCCTGGATATCTATGAGATTTCAAAGCCGCTGCGTGTGAAGTTCGCTGAGCAGATCCTGCCGATGGTAATCAACAACGTCTGGGGTACTACGGACTTGTTGGAAGGAATGATCGTCGCGGGAGGCGGCATGAAGATCATTGGCAAAGATATCCTCAAGCAGCACATCCACACGAAAATCTACATGGCGGACGACCCGTCTCTATCGATCGTGCGGGGCTTCTACCGCTACGCGAAAACGCAGATCGTCGCTGCTAAGCAATCCCAAGAGGCCGTTAAGAGTTGAAGGCCCAGGATATGAAGCCATTGGAAGTGAATGGTGCTCTGATTGAGGGCACGCATGATGCCCTCATTGAGCTCCGTAACACCTATGGCGGAAGGCATGCGAATCAGTTGCTGCTGCATGTTGGTGATGCCCTCGTAGAGAGGTATCCCCTCATGCTCAGTGACATGCACACGACCCCTGATCCTGGCCTTGGAAAGATCGTCCCGATCAAGATTCGGATAAATGCTCATCAATACCCTCGGCTTGCCCATGCCTACAACTCGATTGGGCGTGGGCTCAGGGGGGTTGCGATGATCAACTTACTGAATCGGCTCTACGTGATCGGCGAGAACGACCCTGGCCAGGTTGAAGCGATTATTCACGAGCGGATAAAAGGCTCATCGGCTCAGGCAGCAAACAATGCGATGGGGGCCCTTGAGGTTGGTTCCGTTTCCGCCAGCGCAATACAGAATGAACAACTTGCTGCGCGGTCGGATCAATTGACCGTTGATAACTTCAGCGAGGAAATCTTCATCACGGCGGTTCCTGCTGAACCATCAGAGACATCGGCTGGGGATTTGCTGACGGCTGATGATGATCCGCTGAACGGCCTTGGCTTGAACTTTAACTTTTGAGCTCTGCCGGAACGGCGACTTCACTGGATCGGCTTGGCAATCCAGAAATAGAGGTCGCCTTCCGCCCACAGCCCGACGATACAAGCCTGGCTGCCCCATCCCTCAAAGGCCTTCAGAGTCGCCGGTAATGCTGAAGAACCAACGCCGGTGACCAATGGCGGAATAACCGCCCCATAATCTCGGAGGTCAAATTCCGTGAGATCAAGACGGCCAACAACAGGTCTACCTGGGTGCTTGGAGCAGAGGCGGGTGAACGCCTCTACATTCAGGTCGCTTGCACCTGTCACTCAACGTGGACCCAGAAGAACTCAGCACCACAAACGCTGAGGTCAAAGCTCGGCCGGTGCTTGGCCATCCAGTTCATTGCATAGGTGAAGAACCCCGCGTTGTCTGCGGTAAGCGGCACCATAGTGGTGTTAGCTACGCTCACCACCACGAACTTGATCGAGAGCTTTTCTTTGTCGCTGGCATCTACTGTCACGCGAAATGTGAAGACAGACTTGTCATCAGATTTCGTTGCGGCGGATACGAGGGAGAGAAAATCTTGAACGCAGAGCGCACCACTAAAGCCTGGCTTCAGCTGTTTGGCCATCCGATCGAGGAAGGGGTTGTGATCGGCAGGCCAGCTGTGGACATGGGTGTTGACCTCAAAAGCATCGGGCTCGTTGAGATAGCTGGTGTCGGTATCAATATCTTCCATCGATTTGGATTCTGGCTTCTTGGTAAACGAGTAGATCATTTTTTTCGCCTTGTATCTGCTGGCACGCATTCCGAGGGTGGAAACTCGTTCCATCACCTCACTACGGACCTGCGGAAAATCTTCATGTGTGAGAACCAACCATCAGCAAGTATTTCAACCGCGTCACCGAGAATGGCTCCCTCGGCCGGCTCATGGATTGCAGGGTTGTACTTGGCAATCCTGGGAATCCTGAAAATACCGAGCGTGTTGAGGTACTCGCCCACTGATGCCGTTTTGGCCTCGTCATACGAGGCAATGACATCAATGGCTTCCAAAACCATAACTTCAGATTCGGAACACTCCACCCATGGGGTGAAAGGAAAGGGCGAGACCGGCACTTTCAGCCCCGGATACGCTTTCGCCAACATGGGGTTCAAGTCGGTCAGTGAGGCCAACCGCTTCTCCACAGCAACAACGGTCAGTGACCATGGAAAAGGGTTGGCGATCTCGCCGGCTGTAGCAACCACCTCAGACGCGCCGCCGATTAGAGCCCCTGGCTGAAGCGCCTCACTCGTACAGCGGATCAGATTCCCTGTCGCATCGAGCACGTATGACGGGTAGATAGAGCCGTTTGAAGCAAAGTAAAGCTCACCTACCATGTCATTCACCAAGCAGCAGATCAGCTAGTTCATCGGCAAAAATCTCGCCATAACTGCCACCGAATTCGGTCGGCAAGATTACGGTACCAATCTGAGGAACCTGCGCGATAACTTCCTGATCAATCTCAACACCTTGGGCCGATGCCATCATCGTCATAACCACACGAGGTGAAATGTGTCGCCCGGAAGCAAGCGGAACAATGGCATCTACTACCTCACCATCAGGGTTCACGATGAATACGTTCATTGGAACAGAGTTCCAGTAATCGGAATTCTCATCGTTGAAACCCATTCTCTCCAGGTAAACCGAGTCCCCTCCGTTATGGATGTCGTCTTCAACACGCTTCAGATATGGTTTAAGCCATTCTTGCTGCGACAGGAATCCATCCGAAGGGAACCGAGTGTAAGGAGACACGATGTAGCGGTCAGTGCAATTCTGCCAGAAGGCCATGCAACCGAGCTTGCTGTCCGGTTTAAGGCCAAGACCAGAAGTTTCAGCATGGCGCTCCTTCAACTGACGCGGGAACGAGTCAACTTGGACAAAGTTGATCTCGAAGTCCATGCCTGCAACCTTGCGAGCATCGGATAGGCCTTTGAAAAAGGCTGCGAAACGACCTTGACGGTCAACCGAACCGCTTCGGCCTTTATCAGACCATACGTTGCCCGTGACATACACCTGCCAGCCGTCCGCATCTGATGCTTCAAAGTTTACTACGTGCATCTCTGTCGTTTCTTCGTAAAGACCATCCCCTTTGTATGAAATCGAAATGGATTCTTCGTGAGGTAGAACGAACTCGATGCCAGGGTAAGGCTTGTCAATATGGGTGTAAGAACTCTTCTCGTCTTCCGCAGATCCGCAGGCCGAAAGAGTCAGCAGAGACATGATCACAAAAATTGAGCGCTTCATTTTCGGTTCCTAATTTTGTTACCCAAGTACAACGTAACGGGGTAATCCAGAAAATCAAACGGGCCGCGAACGGCCCGTTGTTATTACTGATGGGTATAGATGTGTCAAGAAGTCCCGCCTGCCGGCCCACTTGGACTTCCGCCACCGCCCCCTGAAGGGCCGCTGGCTGAAGGACCAGGTGAGGTTGGTCTCGGCGGCACAAGGTTCGCGCTTCCGCCTGCACCTGGTCGACCTCCCCTTTGGGGTTGAGGTGCCTGGGCTGCTGCGGTACGAATAGTGCCGATCACGCTTGTTGACGACGCCCCAGCCGCATTTCCTGAGTATCTCATTGCGCCAGAAGCTGCTTTTGAGCCAGATGCTATTTTGCTAGCGGCACCAACAGCCCGTCCTGCCGGTGCCGCAAATTTCATCACAGCTCCAATTGCACCAGCTGCCGCAAGAAAGGAAGCGCCTGCTCCACCAGATGGTGAGAAGCCGCTCATACCCTTAACGTCATCCCAGATAAGCATTTTGGCGATGATCACCTCAATCACAGTGATCGAGATAAGCACTACAACCTTTACTGTTGCCGATGCAATTTCTAACGCGCCATTATCACGAATATTACCGATCGTGTAGACCAGTTGCATACGGTTTGTGTTGGCAATCAGGTCCGCGCCCATCGAGAGGAAAGCATCGTTAATGAGGACTACGGTAAATGCAAAAGCGACGAGCTTCACGTAGCTAATGAGTATTTTCGTTCCCAAAAAAACTGACATTGTAATGAAGATTGGCAAAGTAGTAATTAGGCCTGCCAATAGCATCGACATAGAGCTTAGAAAGAATGGCATCTTATACTGAAGCAAGAATTCGAATATCTTCTCGCCCATTGTGATGATGGCATCCATCGTTTCATCAATTGTCTCTTGATAGCCAGTTTGTACGCTTTGCTGTGATTGCGAGTTTAAAGCCTGTGCCTCGTCATTTGTTCGCAAAGCTTCTGCACGCTTCAGCATGGCATCGTTCTGGAGTGCGAGATCTTCCAGTGCGCGAGTTTCAGCATATTCAGCAGGGCGGTTGGCAAGCTCGGGATTTGCCGCCCAGCCTTTGCGGTACTCAGCAACTGCCAAGTTGGTTATCTCAAATGCTTCTTCGCAGGTGTTGGGGTAGAAAGCATGATTTTTGGATGCATTGCCGGAACTCGGGGCTTGAGCTAATTCTGGCTGAAGATACTTGCCGCCGTCATGTGTTGCGCCGTTGAAATATTTATCGCCAGTTGCAGTCGCGTTAAACTTTGCTCGCCAGAATTGCTCTGTCGGAACCATAAACCCTTGAGGATATTTCCTTGATACATCATCAAATGGATCTAGTTCGGGCGGAATTGCCTTCAACTTTGCTTTTGCCTCACTTACAGTGTCTGAAACATTCCATGCCTCCCAGGCGGCACCTACGCCAGAGCCAGCGGCAATAACATTTCTGCCGACCCATCCAAACAGGATTTTGTCTGCTACGAAGTTATCGCCAACCGTCGACCCTTTTCCGTAGAATTCGTCGGAGGCCTGAGATCGTCCTGCCTGAAATGCCTCTAGCAACTCCAGATCGCTTTGTTTCCAACCTATGCCTGACCCTCCAAGCAAACCAACGTGACCCATTAACTTAACATCGGAGTCAGTTGTTGCGGTGTTCATTACGGCTCGCGTGCAATTATTAACATAGGTTATATATAGTTCTTCAAGTGGCGTATCCGCCCACATTGAACCTACCTTTGCCGTATTCATTTCGTAAGCCACAAGAAGACCAACCTGACGTGATTCCTGATCACTTCCGGCGGCCGAATCAATTGCCGACTTAAACAGTTTATAAACGCTGGCACCGATTCCGTAGGACCACACAGAACCGTTCGCCATTTTCACGTTTGCTGGCAAGGTTACTCCGGGCAGCACTGCGGTTGCTCTGCTGGAGGCTGATAGCAGCACTGCGATAAAGGCGAGTAGAGCTGCCCCGCCAAGGAAGGTCCTGCCTTTATCCGTAGGAAGCTTTGCCGCATTGAAGGCGAACCAGACCAGTCCAGCCGGAAATACGAACTTGGCCGCAGCGTTCGTCAGTGCTGTGTGGTATGGAAGCCACTGAGCAATATAAAAGGCTGTCAACTCCAAGAAATGCGAGGCTAGGGCCTTAATGAGGCCTAGATTGGCAATTGGATCATCCATCCTTATTTACCCATCGAGTTGGCAATAGATTGCAGAGCCATTGAACGCTCGCGGTCTGCCTGAATTTTGGCTCGAACCAGGTCTATTTCTTTCCGCATCAAAGAAATGGAGTTCCCGTATTGGTTCACCTTTCTATCACTGAGGTATTGCTGGTCTGCTTGGTTCGCAAGTCCAGAGTAAACACCAGCTTCAACCTTTGCTGCGATGATCTCCAATTCTTTCAGCATTGATAGAGTTGAAAGCTGTTGAATTGCGAGTTGTGCTTGCCCTGGGCTTTTCAGGGCTAGCTCCTTCATAAAAAGTAGCTCTTCCCGGCTGATCACAATGTCAGCGCGATTGACTAGATTTTTGTATTCAGGAGTTGTAGTGAACGTGTTGGGGTCGGACTCATATACTGCCTTCATCAAACCCATGTGTTCTTCTGTAATCTGCTTCGACATCTTTTCGATGCTTACAGCTCGCGGTTTAACTTCTTCAGAGCCGTCATCCTGAATAATGAAGGTTGGCAGAAGCTTGGCGTACTTTTTGATGTCCTTACAGTTCATCTCAGATGCGCCGAGTATCAAAGGTGTTGTCCCATCTGCGGGGTCAACATCGACACAGCTTTTACCAGGCAGGGCAGTCGGCGTGCCTGGCGCACCAGTTCCTGTACCCGTCCCACCAGTTCCTGTGCCTGTTCCCCCGGCACCTGTGCCGCTTGTGGCGCTTCGGGGCTTGATGAACCCGCCTGTTGCGCTACTTACAGTTCCCATCAATGAACTTGCCCGCGCAGTGACAGTATTTTTTGCATTGGACATGACGCTAATCAGTGATTCCTGAATACCATCGCCAGCCATACATTTAGGGTCTTTGAAACCAGCATTTGCCGTACAGTCAGCTTCTGCTACGGCTTGCATCTTCTCTTCGTGCGACCTGTCCGCAAGGTTACGAACGCCAGAACAAGTCATGTTCGAGAGGTCGAGCCCGAATTGACCGACCATGTTCAATTCGTCGATCACCGATTTAACTGCCGGCTGGCTGTAGGCGAGGTACATGATTGCCAGAGTAGGGGCCTGGGCTATGAACTCTTCAACCATCCCAGCGTATTGGCCAAGTTGGCCGTCAATGATGCTCCCCAAGTTCATGCCGTCGCAGCCAAAACCAACTTGCGTAGACCCGTATGCTCCCACTGCTTCGAAGGAGCTTTGCTGCCAGGGCTGGAAGGTATTGAAACCATCGCTAGCATTGAGACCGCCGCCAGTGCTTGTGGCGCTACCTTTCAGCTTCACACCAAACAGACCTGTGACATCCTCCATCCGGCGGGACCAAGGGCTGTCAGCGTCGTTGCTATCTACGGTGTCACGTTCACTCGGCAAACTCGTCCCTTTATCGACGATTTCAACTGCGAAACTGTGAGCCGAAAAAGTAATCGAAAGGGCGGCCATAACCGCATAGGAAATCTTCGACAGTTTCATGCTTACTTCTCCGCCTTTGCGATCTGGGTTGCCCGAGCTGCGTATGTCATCGCCAGGAGGCGAGTCTCAACCTGGTTTAGTGTTCTGTTGCCGAGGATTGTTTCGCGCTTCTTGGTTGGCAAATGGTCAACCCATGTCACCGGCCAGGAGCGGATACCTTGCTGCTGAACTTTGGCTACTTCTGATGGCGAAAGAATTCTGCCCCTCAAACCACGCGAACCAACCTTGGCGATGAAAGCCTCTTGATTGTTGTCGAGCTGAAAGACCCTGATACTCAATGTCGGATAGCGCTTCTGAAGCTTCTCAACAGCGCCTAGATATCTGTCACACACCGGGCAGGTAGATTCAATGAAGATCGATACGCTAAGGTTCTTGGTGTCGAGATTCTTCAGTGCCTTTTGCGCGTCTTGGGCAGCTTCAAGACCATTGATGTTCTGAAGGTCTTGGTTCTCCCACATGGCAACCTGGTACAACGAAGCAGACTGCTTGTACTCCCCCCATGTCTGATCCATATACTTCACAGCAGCAGCGGCGGCTTCAGGGCTTTGCTCCAACTGGAGACGGATCATTGCCGATGGCGTGCCCGGCTGGAAATTGAATTCGAGCCCCTTAGCATTGGTGATCCGCATTGGGGCATTCGGATTTTTCTTGGCCTGCTTGTTGATGGTTGAACAGTTCTCAAGCCATTTCATGTTCTGGCAGTCGAGGATGTTCGGGAGCTTCGCCAGCTCCTGTTCTTCCTTCTCCACCTCCCGCTCTTTCACGGTAAGCAATGCATCGGCCAGTGCATCGCTCAGCATGTCTTGTGTCGACTTTGCGTTCGATACAGCGCTTGTGGCATTCATAACAAGACCGCCGGCAACAAATGCAACGGCCAATCCCGCTTTAGAGCCGAGGAATGTAAGGTTCATTTTCTTAGGTGCTTCACTGCTCATTCCATAATCCTCGCAAGCTCTGTGTTCAGCAGATTGGGTCCAGTTACCGCAATTTTCTTTCCGTCGGTCGTCGTGAGTACGATGGATGGCGTCCTTCTGACGCCCATCTTCACCGCACTTTCGCCATTCCAGTCGGGCTCGAATCCGATGAGATTCTTAGGTTCTTTATCTGGTGGACTGTTCTTGCCGGGCTTCCACGTCCGCTGGTCAAGCACCATGAAATACTTGAAGCCGACTGCTTCTGGGTATCGGCCTTTGATGACTGGCTCCATGCTGGCAACCTGGTCAGCGAAATCGAGTTCGCCACTTACGAACACGTTCACAACGACTTTGGGTTCCGTGTCCCCATCCAAGCTGTTGAACCGCGCATTTCTCTGCTGATATTCCCGGTAGAAGCGTTCAGCTGCCGCCCGATCTTCCGGTGTAGGCAGGGCTGATTTGCCCCCGATAGTTGGCACTGAACCGCCTTCCTGAACAGCCAGTTGTCGTCGAACATTTTCAAGCATCGCCGCAGCGCCCTTGTGGCCACGTTTTGCGGCGGCCTCAAAGAACTGTGCTGCCTTCTTCAAGTGGCCTTCATATTCAGGCGACTTAATCAGCAACTGCCCCAGATGAAACATCGCATCGACATTCCCGTCTTTTGCCTCTGGGAGCAAATAGGCCCATGCCTCTTTCTTTTCATTCTTCAAGGCGTGCATGAGGCCAATCCCAACCTTTTCTTGGGATGTCAGTTCTTCTTCCGCTGCCAGGGCATGCATGCTGCTAGTTAGCAGCAACGCGATCGCCAAGTGCTGAATTTCGTTCCTTTTCATACTTTCTCTTGAAGCTGGAGAGGTATTTGTTTCTGACTGATGGAGTTTTGCTGTGGTAATAGCCGGCAGCCTCTACGTCGCCAACGTGATACTGCCTTTTCAGGTTCGCGATGTGCCTAGCCGCATAGCCAAGGTTGAATGACGGATCGAACCATTTCTGGATCGAGGCCTTACCTTGGCCGTGATAGCGGTAGTTGATCTGCGCAATTCCAATGTCTGTATTCAGTAGCCAGATCCGACGGATGCGCGCTTCCCCGCGGCGAACCTCCTTCCCTGTGTCCTGGCGGACTGCGAGCATCGATTTGCTCATCACCTTTCTGCCGCGCTGGTACGAATTAAGGAACGCGGTGGCGCTGGCCCTGCTCGGGAAGAATCGCCGAATAACACGGCCACCTTCAGGAGGGCTGATCTTCACCAGCCACGGGGCCTTGGTGAGACTCCATAGGGCGTTTACTGCTTTTGCTTTGCTCTCGAAGTGGAAGCCTTCGCCGTCGGCATTGAAGGTCCATGGCTTCTTGTTCGACTCTTGCTGGGCAATAGCGCGAAGAACGTACGGGTCGACGCCATGATTACGGGCTTGCCGATCGATGATCGGATCGTAGACAGACGCAATTGCGGCCTGACAGAAGGCACCCAGCAGAAGACCAGTAATCAACCTCACTGAGATGAGTCCTCGATCGTCGTGAAGTTGTTTAGCGCAAGCCAGCGAATGGCCTTTGCCCTATCCGGGAATGTGGCTTCGATCTTCCTGAATGTGGGAGGGTGCGGCTGGTCAGCGGTGGTTCCTAGCCAGCTATGCAGTTGTTCATGAAACAACACGTATCCCAGAACGTACCGTGGCGCAGCCAGACCAGCTGAACGCGAGAGGGAAGGGTGTACCAGGATGCTTGCGCCATTCTCGTCTTGAATTTCGGTGCTGCCAGGGGCAACAAACAATGTGTCGGTACAGACGCGATTGATCTGCCTGGCGAGGTCAATCCAAGCATCGTCACGAAGCCGTTTCAGCACTTTCATGTAGAGCTTGGTTGCCTCTTTCTGGCCACGCTCTACAAGTGGAGCAAGCTCCGACTTCGCGGATTCAAACTTGTTTGTGTTGTAGAAGGTGATTGCCCTCACGAGTGAGTCGCGCTCTTCATCAGTGAGTGAGGCAATATCGAGAGAGGGGGGATTCTGCTCAGTGGCGCTGGGGATTCCCCAGCGCACTGGCGTAGTGACGTGACCCTTGAAGTATTTCTTATTGATCTCGTCGGCTAAGCGCTGAAGGTACTCAACGTCCTTCAGCGACACAGCCTCAAGGATGCTAGTAGCTACAGCCTTTCGGCGAGGACCAGAACTTGTGCGGCTCTGTACCTTCAGGTCCCTGGAGGTCAAGTCTGTCGCCAACAATTGAGACCCTGTATCCATCAAGCTTGTCACCATGGCCAACCATCGTTTCCGTCCCGTTGCTCACAACGAAGGCGTGGGCAACACAGGTCGAGCAATTTCGTGCGGCCTGGGCAACTGCCTTAACGCAGACTCTCGGTCGAGGTGCCTGCTTGGGCTTGCTGCTTTGGACAACCAGTGGCTTTTGTTGGACATGGGGCTTCGGCTTAGATACCTGCTGCTGTGTAGCAACCGGTTTTTGTGCCTTAGCGAGATCCGACTTCAACTGCTCAATCGAAGCAGCTTGTTCCTTCACAAGCGCTTCAAGCTCAGCGAGCTTTTTGGCGTCTGCACTGATTTCCGTCTGACCCAGGGGCGCAGGGTTACTACTATCCACTCCCTGTTTTTCTTCGCCAGCCAAAATGGCCTCGCCAAATGCGTCACCCTGATTGGCCTCAAACGGGCTGCCGGCAACCGGGGCCTCGGCGGGTGGGGTCGGTTTGTTCTCTGCGACAGGTTCAGCCGCTGTTGTTGCTGGTTTCGTCGACGCATCGACAGGCTGGGCATCAGTTGGCGGCGGTGTGAGCCCTGGCTCTGGGAGAACCGCAGGTAGATCAGCGACAGGAGGCACAGATTGAGCGCTAGGCTCGCCCGGCGTGAACGTGTCGAGAGGATTCAGATCTACCTCTGTCGAGATTGCAGCGTTGCCTGTCTCGCCAGCGACTTCATTGAGGTCGAGTTGCAGAGGCTCCTGGTTTACGGCATCACCGCCGCCAGAGAACCCGCCATCAGGCGAATCGAGACCAGAATTCGATTTGAATTCGCCTTCAAGCAGAGCAGTCTGCTCTTGCGAACCAGTGTCACCTTCTTCTTGAGTTTGAGCGGAGGCAGGTTCTTGAGGGGCTACCGAGGGCGCTTCCAATTGGTTCTTCGCCGCCAACACGCCGACGACGATCACTGCACCGAGCAGAGCCTTTTGCTTACCAGATAGAGCAGCCAGGCGATCGCGCAGAGTAGTTGTCTGGCCTTGAGGCTGATCATTGTCCTCTTGGATAAGCGAATCGATGTCTGCATCGACGGGGTGGTTCTGGTTGGCGCTGGTATTTGCGTCGTCCACAACAGGATCGATCTGATCGTCAGGCCTGTCGTTAATGACAGGCTCTTGCCGTCCATTGTTGCCAACCATATTGCTTACCCCTTGGCGTACGTTCTGTAGCAGAGAGCCGAGGGGGGAGTTTTTTTCTTCGCTCACTTTTGTTCTCCGAGCACTGGTAGGTAAGTGGGTGCTTCTTCAGTCCAGCGGCCTGGAGCTATCTGAACGCATTCTTGATGTGAGGGGACCAACATCCCGTTTTGGACGCGGGCGGGGATCTGCACGCCGCACTCCACGATGGGGGCATCCCATGTAAAGCGATCGCGAGCGCGCATCTTTCCTTTCAGGTCGGTCAGCACTTGCGTAACGCCTTCTTCGTAGGCGCGTCGCTCAAGCTCTGTCTTGGGGGTGTACATCTCAACGACTGGCTTGGGTTCTTCGTCGACAATGGTTTCGCGAGGCTCATAGCTTGAGCAGCCGCCGAGCGCGAGAGTGGCCAGCGCAGTAAAGGCGATCCATTTTTTATTCGGCATGGTATCGGGCTCCAAAGGGATGAGTTTTGGCCAGCGCAGAGATCGCCCTCTGGCGGGCTATAGAGGATGGGATTCCAAGCTCGGCAACCAGCTCTTCGGTCTTCTTCTCGCGCATGGCGTAGTCGTCTGGATGAGAGCTCGCGATCCAGAGCGTCATCGGGGAAGAGAAGAGGCGGAATACCCCTGAATAGAAGATGTTCTGGCTCGTGCGGAGTCGGTAGAAGACTTCTGAGAAGATCGGTGGCAGCGATGCCAGAGAGCGCCACAGCGCCACTTCTTCATCGGTGAACGAGAGTTCCTCCCGCGCGATCCGATAGTCAGATGCTGAGCATGCCAACAGGAAGAAGTGGGAGGTGTTTTCCAGGATGCCCTCTTGGGCGTCCCCACCGTTGCCGCTCTCGGCCTTTACCAGATTCACGAAGTCCTTGACCGTTTGACTGATTAGCAAGCAACCAGCGTTGTAACGGCGCAGTTCGCGATAGAAGGATGCAAGGGCCGCCGCGGCAGTCGGGTCGGAAAGTGTTGCCCATGCCTCGTCGACGGCTACGATTTTCTTGCGGCCACGCTTCAGGCGGAATTTGCAGTAAAGGTCGATCTGCCGGAACAGGGCGAGGGTAACCACACCAAGGGCCGGCGATTTGGCCATTCGTTGCGTTTCGAGAACGGTGAAGTCGTTCTCCCAATCGACTTGCAGGAACCCGTCGAAGATCGCCGCGAAGGGGCCATTCCCGTAGTAGAGGGTCAGGGCATCGACAATTGATTGACCCTTCTGCTCTTGGAAGTTGGTTTGAGCCAGATACGGGATGAAGTCCCGGAAGCGAGGCTCTTCATTCGGGCGACGCTCTACCCAGTCCGTGAAGAAAGCTTGGAGTGCGTTGTACACCAGAGAGACAGTGACTTGGCGGACAGTCTTGTCTGTCTTCGAACTGCCATCACCAGAGTTCATCATCATGCAGAGCATCCGCGTGATGAAAAACATGTCTTCAAGAGACGGCATTACGTTTTTGCCGTCCTCCTGTCGAAGCCAGAATGGGTTGATGCAGATCGGATCGATCTGTCGTCCTGTCACCGGCTCAATGAAGGGCTCGGTAGCCAGGCGGACATAGTTCCCATCCAGTACCAGGCAGAGCGATTCATAAGAATCGCCCTTGTCGATGATCCAGACTTTCGGCTTGTATTTGACCCGAAGGGCCATAAGCAGGTTGTTGAAGGTAAAGGACTTACCGGAACCAGTCGTACCGCAGATTAGGCCGTGTGCGGTGTTTACCTGCTGCCCCCACAGGTCAATGAAGATCGGTTGACCGGCTCTGTTGTTCATCAGGATCGCCGGATCGGCAACGCCCTGGTATTCAAGGTAGAGCGGGCATAGGTGCGCAAGGCTCTCTGTCAGGTGTGGCGTGTCGCGACGGAAGAGCTTCATGCTCTGTGGTCGGTAATTCAGCGGCAGGCTGTTTCTGACCGCTGCATCGCCGCGTGTGGTTTCGGCATGTCCGATACGCCACATTAGCTTTGCAAGTTGAGCGGCCTGATCCTCAATGATCTTCTTTTCGAAGCCCATGAGGTTTACATGAAGGGATACGTCGAAGAACTGCTCGCGGTTGTTGACGTTTTCGGAGGAAACCTTGCCCTTAACCTTGTCGAGGTCGCCTGTTTGTTTTGCGCGGGTTTCAGCATCGCCAACACGTAATGACTCTTTGGCGGCGAGCAGTCTCCCGCGGGTCCAAATCCTGCCAGTTACTGCAACCCGCGTTGGCACGCTCCAGTTCACCGTCACAATGCATTCGCACTCGATGCCAGTCATCGCGGCCTGGA
>NZ_FNTJ01000004.1 GCF_900105185.1 Pseudomonas saponiphila
CGCGGCTCACGTCGTCACGCTGACCCCTGAAAGACCGGCTGGAAGAGAGAACCGCCCTTGTGCGCGTAGAGGTAGCGAATCTCCACGAGGCTGCCGATGGCCGGGGTGCTCTTGTTGGCCGGCACAGTGCAGTTGCCAACAGAAACGAGGTTGCCCAGTTCATCCAGCATGCTGACACCGAAAGCTCGACTTGGTGGGGTGCTGAGAGGTAACGATCGCAGTGGTGAACTGGAGGAACGGGAACTTCAGGTGAGTACCGCCAGACGCCGGTTTGCCGGGCGTGTACGGGGTTCCACGCTTCTTGGCCACGACGCCTTCACCTTTCTCGGCTTTGACGCGCTCGAAGAGCTGGCGCTTGGCTTCAGGGGTATAGGCGCTGACAACCACCTCAACATGCTTAGACCCGCCTGCCGACAGGGCAGCGCGCAGCTGCTCCATGTGTTTCGAGGCGCGTTTCGAGCGACATCGCTTCAACACGCTGCCCACGCACTTCACGGACATCGAACACCACATAGCGGGTGCCGATCAGCTCGCCGTCAACGGTCAGGGGGAGGAAATCGACGCAGCAGCGCTCCAGATCGCCAGACACCTCGCTCGGGTAGGCCACCGAGAAAGCCCTTGCGGTTCGCGCTGATGATGGCCGACTCGTTCAGGGCAAAGCCGCGGGCGGTGGCCATTGTGCTTTTCCTGCAACACCCAGCCATCATCCTCGATGGCTTGCTCAAGCTCGGCTTCAGTCATCACGTTGAGCAGGTGGGGGATCAGGCCGGTGGGAACAGCTCCTGACCGGCAGACACCATCGCCGCGCCTTGGTCGCCATCAGGCACATAGCGCTTGCCGAGACGTTCATTGACGGCCTTATCGAAGGCCTTCTTGGCAACATCGTACTCGACGGGGCTTTGGTCTTCAGGGTCTCGGTCAGGGTCGAGCCACGGCGACCGTGATAGGTGATGAGGACGAAGCCGCCGTCGCGGGCCTTAAGCTGAATGATGTACTCCTTGTCACTGGAGCCTTCGGTGAAGGTGAAGCGGGTGCGCAGTTCTTGCGACATGGTGATGCCTCTTGCTGGTTGGTGATGAGGCAATCTTCAAGGTGGCAGGTGCGTGCCGGTAGATCAGGAGATGCCGGGCCAGAGGGATGTTCAGGCCGCAATTCCAGAGACGAATGACAGGGTGACCAGGTGCGGATTTCGGTGAACGTGACCGAGCGTTTCGCTAATACGTGACCGGTGCTTCCACCCCGGTTGCGCGGGTTCTGGATTGTAATCGCATCGGTCACGATGCGGCTTGTTCCTCGGCTTTTTTTCGGCGCAGCGACTCGCCTTTCATCGTCAGTCCGGTAGGCGTTGTGCACCAGGCGGTCGAGGATGGCATCGGCCAGGGTCGGGTCCGTTGATCCAGCCGTGCCAGTGCTCGATGGGCAGTTGGCTTCGTCAGGATGGTGGAGCGGCTGCCAGCGCGGTCGTCGATCACCTCCAGCAGGTCATGCCGGGCTCCTTCCTCCAGCGGGGCTAGCGCCCAGTCGTCCAGCACCAGGACGTCGACCTTTGCCAGCTGTTGCAGGGTAACGGGCCGAAGCTGCCGTCGCCATGAGCGATGCGCAGTTGTTCCAGCAGGCGCGGGGTGCGCAGGTACAGGGTGCTATAGCCCCTGGCGCAGGCCTGGTTGCCCAGGGCGCAGGCCAGCCAGGTTTTGCCGGCACCGGTCGGGCCGGTCAGCAGCAGGTTGTGCTGCTGGCGGATCCAGTCGCCACTGGCCAGGGTGGCGATCAGACGCTCGTCCAGGGCGCGTCCGGTGCGGCGGTCGAGATCTTCCAGGCAGGCGTTGGCGTACTTGAGCTTGGCCTTCTTGCGCAGCCCGTACCAGGCGCTGGTTGTCACGCCAGGCCAGTTCGCGGTCGAGCAGTAGGCCGAGGCGTTCATCGAAGCTCAGGCTGTGGCTGGCCGGCAGCGTCCATTGCTCTTCCAGGGCGCGGGCCATGCCGTCCAGGCGTAGCTGGTGCAGTTGATTCAGGGTGTGTTGCGGCATCATCGAACAGCTCCTGTTGCGGGGGTTGGTAGTAGTCGGCGCCACGGACGTTCTCGTGGTCGCCGGGTAAGGTCGTTTCGGCGGCACGCTGGGGCAGCGGCTGTTGATCCAGGCCTTGCTGGAGCAGGTTGCGCACGCTGCGCCCGGTGAAGGCGCGCAGGTGTACGGCACGTTCGGCAGCGGCTTCCAGGCGTGCATTGCCATAGCGCCGGGCCAGCGAGAGCAGGCCGAGGCAGGCGCGGTAGCCCATCTCCGGGTGCGGCTTGTGGGTCAGTTGGTGATCGATCAGTTGGCGCGTGTAGGGGCCGATCCGCGCGCCCCAGTCGAGCAGGCGTTGTGGCGTCCATTCGCGATGCGCCTGGTGCGCCGCGGGCATGTGCTCGCGCTGGGTACTGTAAGCGCCGCGTCGCCCCAGCAGCAGGTGGCTGGCCACCCGCCGGTTGCCATGCAGCACTTCCAGGGTGTGTGCCGTCAGTCGCACGTCCACGTTCTGCCGGGCCAGGGCGGAGGGCACGCTGTAGAAGCTGCCATTGACCTCGATGTGGTAGTCGATGCTGACCTTGCAGCGCTTGAAGGTGGCGACCTCGTAGGGATGCACCGGCAGCGCTCGCAAGGCCGGGCGATCCAGGCGCTCGAACCAGTCGCGCCGGCAGCCATCGAGCCGCTTGAACGGGCGCCGATTCAGATCCTCCAGCAGCTCGGCGATGGCCTGGTTAAGCGCATGCAGGCTGAAGAACTGCCGATGGCGCAGCCGCGCCATGATCCAGCGCTCGACCACCTGCACCGCCACCTCGGCCTTGGCCTTGTCCTGAGGCTTGCGTGGCCGTGCCGGCAGGATCACCGTCTGGTAATGACGCGCGCACTCCAGCGTGGCCCGGTTCAGGCCCGGCTCGTAGCGATCCGGCTGGGCGACCAGGGCGCGCGGATTGTCCGGCACAACCATTTCCGGCACGCCGCCAAAGTAGGTCAGAGCCTGGCCCAGCGAGGTCAGCCAGTCCACCTGGGTTTCGCCTGGCGTCGCGCAGGCATAGGTGTAATTCGAGGCGCCCAGGGCGGCGACGAAGATGTGCGCCCGGCGCACTTCGCCGGTGGCCGGGTCGACCACCGGCAGCGTCGGCCCGGCATAGTCGATGAATAGCTTCTCGCCCGCACGGTGCAGCTGACGCATCGAACGTTTGAGCGTCTGGGCGTAGCGCCGGTAGTGCTCGACGAACTGGGTGTAGCGGTAGGTCGGCTGGCCCGCATGCGCGGCGAGATATTCCTCCCACAGCAGCTGCAAGGTCACGCCCTTGCGTCGCAACTCGCGGTGGATGCTCAGCACATCGGGCAGCACTCGCTCACCGCGCGGCTTGTTCGTCGACGTCGGTGCAAACAAGGCGGCCGCCAGCGCGGCCTCGTCCATGGCCACCAGCGCCGGCCAGTCCAGCCCGGCCACCCGCGCCGCCGCGATGTACTTGCTAACCACGCCCTTGGACAGCTGCAAGGCACGGGCAATCTTCTCGTGGGACAAGCCGGCCTCAAACTTGAGGCGCAGACATTCTTTGATGTTTCGCATGGCTACTCGCGGCGCCGCCATCTTCCTCTCCCGAAATCGGTCGAGGATGGCGGCGCATCAGGTCATGCGCAACGAAGGGGAAGGCTTTCGCTAAGTCGTGACCGGCGATTTCGGTAAGCCGTGACCACCTGTTTCGGAACAGGCGGAAAATCGGTCACGTTGCTACCGAAATGAGCGGTCACGCGTTAGCGAAATGACCGGTCACGATCAACCGAAACGGCCGGTCACGGTGCTCCGAAATCCGCAGTTAGCCATGAGTCGAGAAATAACCCATTTGCAGTCCATGTAAACGGCGTGCCCTGGAGTAAGCAGCCAAAGACAGAAACCTTCGAGGACGCGAAGGCAGTAGTCGAAAAGCTTGCTCGCGAAGGCGCCAGTTTCGATACCGGCTATGGGCAAATCTGGTCGGGGAACTTGGCAGCGTTAGGGGTTTCTGCTGTGGACATGCTTGAGCCGTGTAAGAATCTGGCCGCCCTGGACCGAATCTTGTCGGACTGCTACCGGGCCGCTGTAGCGACTAATCAGGAGGGGCAGGCTGCATTACGCCATGCCCTTAGTTGCTACAACACCGGCAATCAGCGGGACGGTTTCACGAACGGATATGTGGGAAAGATTCTGGCTGTGGCTCAAGCCAATAACACATTGAAAGTGCCTGCGCTGCGCGTCGATGGAGTGGAGAGTGAAGGCGGCCAGGTGGGGAGTAGCGTTGAGCAGGAGAACGCGCTACCCGCTGAAAACGCAAGGTTAGGTCGGTCTGGTGGGTTCGATGATTCAACCCCGGACGGATTTGCCAACAGCACTCAAGACGGTTTCGAGGTGATGGCGCGGCAACATGACGGAGCGCCAAATGAAGGTCTTTCTCATCCAGCAAAAACAATTAGAGGACATGAGCAGCAAGAAGAAATTAATACGGACATGGATTCAGAGGTTGGAAGAAAAGAAATGGCTTCCACTCTTTGAAGTCATTAGCGACGACGGGCAAACGGTGTGCTGTTCGTTGCGTGTAAAGGATACAGGGGAGGTTAGAACGTGGGCTGATCTTCGACTGTTGGCCGAGTGGCTGAGGGAAAAGCTAAGCATCGAACGGTGTGAGCTTCTATTAACGGACTTTGATTTACCAGTAACGGAGTGAAATATGGACAAACTGAATGTTGGTGTAAACGGCAAGAAACTGGGCATGGTCTGCATGGTTCTGCTGTGTATCTTCGGGTCGAGTCTGGCCCAAGCAGCGGGGGTTGATACGGCGAACTCTTCGCTGAACTCGATGAAAACCTGGCTCGATACGTGGATTCCGCTTGCCTGCGCCGTGGTACTGGCGGTGCTGTGCATCCTCTGGTGGGCGCACGTTGTTCGCGCTGACTTCGCTACCCGTGGCGCCCTGGCAATGATCGGTGCTGGCTCTGCCAGTTACATCGTCAGTTTCTTCTTCGGCTAATACCAGAAGGGCGGGGCCTTTTGGTCCCGCCCTTGGGAGGTTATCGAATTGAATTTCTCACAAGGACGGTTCCCCTTGTTCAAAGGGGCAACTCGGTTGCCGACCTTAGCTGGTGTGCCTCGAACTGTGTTGCTAGTCACCTTCATGTTCTGCGGCGCGTTGTTCCAGTTCATCCACCTGTGGGCCATTGGGGTGTTCGTATTCCTGTTTGTCATCGAATGGTGCATCACCAAGCACGATGACCGAGCTTTTCGGATTCTCTACCTGGCTTGGAAAACCAAGATTGTGAACAGGTCTGAATCGTCATTTACGAACTTGTGGGGTGGGTCTAGCTACTCGCCCAGGGACTACGGAGATAAAGACTAATGGCCGTAACAGCCCGTGATGTAAAGAGCGTAAAAAAATTCACGAAGGAACCAGCCTTCAAAAAATTCCTACCGTATCAGCATCACATCACCGACCACGTAATCAGCACGGAAAACGGTGAGCTGCTGACGATGTTCAAACTGCGCGGGCGCACGCATGACTGCGCCTCGGATCTCGACCTGATCCGCTGGCACCGCGACCTGAACACCATGTTCAGGCAGATCAGCACCGAGCACGTCAAATACTGGACCCATCAGCATCACCGCGAGGTCAACGACTACCCGGAAACGGAGTGGAACCTGGCGTTCGCCCAACACTTTGACGACAGCTACCGCAAGAGCTTCCAGTCCAAGCCGCTGATGGTGAATGATCTCTACCTCACGGTGGTTTACAACCCTGTTGGTGATCTGGCGCAAAAGGTCTTTTCCAAGATGGAGCGCCCTACCCGCGAGGAGTTGGTAGACATGCGTAACGAGGCGTTGAGCGCCTTGGAAGAGATCAGCAGCCGCATCATGCACACGCTCAAGCCTTACGGTATTGAGCGACTGGGCGTCTACTATCGCAACAGCCGCGGCGAAATCACCATTGCCCAGGATCAGGACGATGATTCCTGGCTGGCTGATGAAACCGGGCTTGAGGCTGATGCCTTCGATATCGATCCTGACGACCTGTTGGCCGATACGGTGGCGAGCGCGCCGGCGCCGGCAGTTCCTGCGCAAGAAAGCGCCGGCAGCCTTCGGGCATTTTCTACTGCCCTGGAATGGCTCTCGTTCCTCATCAACGGCTATTGGCAGCCAGTACCCGTCTGCCGCTCACAGATACGCACATATTTGATGGAAAGCCGGCCCGTTTCCTCTATTTGGGGCGACATAATCCAGCGCCGCCGCTTCGATGGCGTGGATTACATGGCAGGTGTTGAGATCGTCGATTACGACGATGAGACGGAGCCTGGCCAGCTCAATCTGCTGATGGAAGCAGATTTTGAATACGTGCTGACCCAATCCTATTGCTGCATGTCCCTGGGGGCTGCTCAGTCATTCCTGTCTAACCAGCAGAAATCGATGCTGGAAACAAAGGACAAGGGCAAGTCGCAGATCCGGCAGTTGGAAGACGCCGAGGACGATGTGACCTCGCGGCGGTTCGTCATGGGTTTCCATCATGCGACCATCCACGTTTGGGCAAACACATCGAAAGGCGTACAGAAACTGGCTCGCAAGGCCAAGGGCATGATGACCGACTGCGGTATCAAGGCTGACTCGGTTGGCCTCGCATCCGAGGCTGCCTTTTACGCCATGCTGCCGGCCAACCATGCGTTTGTTCCCCGCCCGGTCCCAGTGAATAGCTGGAACTTCCTGTGTTTCTCGCCGTTTCACGGTTTCATGACTGGCAAGGCGAACAACAACCCATGGGGACCAGCGGTCACGTTGTTCAAGACCACGGCAGGTACGCCGCTGTTCTTCAACTGGCACGTGTCGCCGATGGAAGAACAGTCGTTTGGCAAGCGCCCGCCAGGCCACACCCTTATCCTGGGCCAGACCGGCGCCGGTAAGACGACCCTGCTCAATGCATTGATTACTCAGTCCAGCAAGTTCGAGCCACGGGTGATCTGTTACGACAAAGACCGGGGCATGATGCCGCTGGTGACGTCCTTGGAAGGGCGCTATACCGTGCTGCGCGAGGGTGAATCGACGGGCTGGCAGCCGGCACAAATCGAGCCGACTACCGCCAACGTTGCCATGGTCAAGCGTCTGATCAGGATCTGCGCGGAAACCACGAACGGCGGCCCGATTGAACAGACCGACGTGGAACTCATCGGCAAGGCCGTCGACCATGTGATGGTCAGTGGCCTGGTCGCCAAGGAGCTGCGTTCGTTTTATGCGATCTGGCGCCAGATCCCTGCGGCGGCGCGGGTCAATAACCAGCAGAAATTGTCGCTGGCTGAAATGCTCAAGCCCTGGTGCCGAGGTGGAGAACATGGGTGGTTGTTCGATAACCCGTCCGACGCCTTGACCTTCGACACGCACAAGGTGTTCGGCTTCGACCTGACCGACTTTATCGTGGCCCCGGATCAGCCGGCCCCCCAAGCTCGCACGCCGTTGCTGATGTACCTGTTTTATCGGGTTCGCCTGGCCATCGATGGTAGCTGCCGGGTGATTCAGGTATTTGACGAATTCGCCCAGTATCTGGACGACCCCTACATGGATGTGGAAGTGAAGCGCGGTTTGAAGACCGACCGGAAAAAGGACGCGATCTACGTCTTTTCCACGCAGGAACCAAACGACGCCCTGGAAAGCCGGATCGGCAAAACGATCATGCAGCAGTGCGTCACCAAGATCCTGCTGGAAAACCCGGAAGCTGACCCAGTGGACTACATGAAGGGGTTGAAACTGACCGAGGCGGAATATCAGGCGCTGCTTAACATTCCTGAGTTCAGCCGTCAGTTCTTGGTCAAGCAGGGCAGTCAATCGGCCATTGCCACCATGGATCTGCGCGGGATGGAGAAGGCGATCAGCATCCTCTCGGGCACCCCGGACAATGCGGACCGCCTGGAAAGCATCCTTGCCGCCAATCCAAACGCCAAGCCAGAGGCGTGGCTGCCGAAGTATTGGGAAGCGGTTTTACCCAAGCAACAAAACAGGAGCAACTGACATGGAAAAGTACGTTTTCGCCACTGTGAACACCCAAGACGTGATGCGCCTGCCGGCGCCCAAGGTAAAAGCCATCCTGCGCAACTGCACGATGGCCATCTTCCTGAGCGCTGCCGGCGTTTCGCATGCACAGGTCGTCGTAGAAGACCCTGCCGTGCTGGCCAACACCGTGCTTCAAGTCGAGAACATGGTTCAGCAGCTGGCCAATCTCAAGTCACAGCTGGAAACCCAAGAAGGCATGTACGCCTCGATGACCGGCGCTCGCGGGTTCGGTGGAATGCTGCCTGGTAGTGCGGGGGAATTGCAGAAGAATCTCCCGGCTGACTGGGACAAGGTCTACTCCGACGCGATGAACAGCAATTCGAGCATCACAGGCTCTGTGCGCGACATGCTTGGGCAGTTCGATAGCGAGGTCGAGAACATGGGCCGCAGCGAGGCCTTGGACCTGGTGAACCAGCGTCTCAAGGAGAAAGGGGCGTATGACCGCGTAATGGCGCAGCAGGCCTACAACAACCAGATGCGCGAACTGGAAGATATCCAGACGCTGACCAATCAGATCGACACAACCACGTCGCAGAAAGAAATTGCAGACCTGCAAGCCAGGATCTCGACCGCCCAGGGCGCGATCCAAGGCGAGCAAGCCAAGCTGCAACTGATGGCCATCCTCCAGCAGTCGCAAGACAAGGTGCTGCAACAACAACAACAGACCGCCGTTCGCCGCTATGTCATTGGCGATAAGAACGACAGTCTCGAAGCCCCTAACCTCACGGAATGACCGCTATGAAAAAGATCGTATGCCTGCTGCCACTCTTCGCTGCCCTGGCCGCTTGTGGGGAGGCCAACACCAAAGAGTGGTACATGCAGCATGACAAGGAACGAGCGGTTCGCGTTGCCGAATGCCGTAACGATGCCAAGGAGCAGGTGAGCGCTGATTGCCAGAATGCCCTGGCCGCCGAGGCTCAAGTAGTGACCATGGGCAAGGGGCAGTCGGACTACAGCATCGACCTCAAGCTCGATAAGAAGTGACGGGGGTGAACAATGGCCTATAACGCAACGACTCAGATTTTCAGCTACATGGACGAAGTGTCCAAGGAGTTGGTGGCGTCGAACGTGGCGACCATCATTGCCGCTGTAACACCGTTGGTTGCCCTAGGTTTAACCATTGTTCTCATGGTCGAAGGCACCTTTAAACTCTACGGCGGTGACGGCGAGCCGCTGACGGACATGCTCAAGAAGTTCGCATTTTGGGGCCTCATTCTAAGCATATCGTCGGCAGGCGGTTGGTATCAGAAAGAACTCGCTGATGTTGCGTTGAAAACACCCGATGAGTTCGCCTCGATCCTGATTGTCGATGGCAAGTCGGGTTCCAACGTGCAGAACGAAGTCGCCAGTACCATCGACAAGGCGCTGGAGAATGGCTTGAAAACCGCGCAGAAGGCCTTCGACAACGCAGGTGTGACAAGCGGTGCAGGCCTTGCGAGCTTCTTGCTGGCTGCTGCGGTGCTTCTGTCCACGGTGCTGGTCTGCGGTATTGGTGCGGCCCTGATCCTGATGGCCAAGTTTATGCTGGCCATCGCGGTCTGTTTCGGGCCGATCTTTATCATGTGCCTGATGTTCGACTCCCTGCGCGAACTGTTCTCGAAGTGGATTGGTTCGGTTATCAACTTCGGGCTGATAACCATCCTGCTGTCTGCCACCTTCGGCCTGCTGATGAAGTTTTACGGAAAAGCGGTGGCGTCGGCGGCAGATCCGGCAGCCAACTTGCCGATCTTGGTACCAATCATCACCTGCGGCCTTCTGACCGTGGTGACGTGGTTTGTCCTCAAGAAGATCCCCGACCTGGCCGCGTCGTGGGGCAGTGGCGTCTCGGTGCAGTTCGCACCGGGCCGTCAACGCCCAGGCAAAGGTGGGGGGGGTCAGGGTGCGGGTGGCGGCGGCAAAGGCGGTGCCGGCGCTGGCTCCGGTGCAGGAGCGGCAGGAGCTGGCGGTGGCGCAGCGGCTGCTGGAGCCGGTGGCGCGGCTGCTGGAGCTGCTGGAGCAGCTGCGAGCGCTGTGGGTTCGGCCATGCAAGGCATGGCTAGAGGTTCACGCCGAGCAGGTTAAACGGAATCACTTTTGGGCCATAATAAGTCCTTGAAATTATGATTTCAGGGATTTATTATGGCCCTGTCTTTTTCTCATCTGAGGTAAATCACATGGTGCGGTTTTCGACGGGATTGGTCGGGATCTTACTGGTTGCGGCTCTGGCTGGATGCGCAAGCAAGCCCAAGCCCGCACCTGAGCCTGACATGACCAATTTGGTGCCGGTCAACAAGACGTTGCCCAGCGCCCTTGTAGGACGCCCCGGGGTAATTCCCCAGGCCACGAATGGAGAACGTAAAGAATGAGTCGGGCTGATAAGAACGAGGCAATTACCAAGGCCGACATGGCCGCGTTCCAAGAAGAACGCCAGAACCTGGAAACGGATCTGCTCGATGAGGTGCTGAAATCCCGTCGCGCTGCCTGGTGGGTGGCGACTGGGCTGGGTGCTCTGTCCGCTGTGGCGTTCGCCGTGTCTGGTTTCACCATGTACCGCTACAGCCAGCCGGTCCCGGCGCACATGCTGGTTATGAACACTGACGGCAGTATCCAACAGGTGACGTTGCTGACTCCCCAGTCCACCTATGGCGAGGTGGCAGATACCTATTGGGTATCTGAATTCGTCCGCCATTACGAAAGCTACGAGTTCAACACAGCGCAGGTGGACTATGACGCTATCCGCCTGATGGCCTCCAGTGGCGAAGTGGCTGACGAATATCAGAAGCGTTACAAGTGGGGCACCAAGGAAGCCATGGACAAGACCGTTGGCGACCGCAAGTCGGTCAAGGTCAAGGTTTCCTCGGTCATCCTCGACCGTGAAAAAGGGACCGCTACGGTTCGCTTCTCTACCACTGAAAAGTACCGTGCGCGTGGTGCCGATGAGGCGCCGCAATTCTGGATCGCTACCCTGTCCTATCGCTACGACAACATGGAGCTGAAGGCTGCGGAGCGCTACATCAACCCGGCTGGATTCCGCGTTTACTCGTACCGAGTCAATGCTGAATCCGTTGCCAGCGGAGGGGGTCGATGATGAATCTCAAATTCGCTATTGCAACTGCCTTGGCTGCGGCGCTGGTATCAGCGCCTGCCCTGGCGCTTAACGAGAAGACAGATAGCCCCTACGACTATCGGATCAAGACGGTGATCTACAACCCGATGGACGTTGTTCAGATTGACGGGGTGGTAGGTCTGCAAACGCTCATCCAGTTTGCCCCGGATGAGGTCTACGTGACGCATAACTTCGGTGCAAAAAGCGCCTGGGAGTTGGTCAACAAAGACAACAACGTGTTCATCAGGCCAATTGCCGAGCTGAGCGACACCAACCTGACCGTTGTGACCAACAAGCGGACGTATTACTTCCTGCTCCACTACATCGGCAGCAATGCCGTCAAAGGCCCTGATGGCCAGGTGAAAGAAGAGTTCATCAAGACGCCCTGGAGCATGCGCAAAGCCACGGTAGGCGTCATCTTCAAGTACCCGTTTGAAGACATGAAGGTCGCTAACAAGAAGCTCGAAGAACGCCGCATTCGCGAGGCGCTGGCCAAGGGTAACAACGGTCCGGTGAACATCGCTTACACCCGCTCCGATGAAGAAAACAGCCTGGAGATCAGGCCGACCCACACCTGGGATGATTTCCGCTTTACCTACTTCGAGTTTCCGGCCAATGCAGCGTTGCCTAACGTCTACATGATTGGCCCGGATGGCAAGGAGACCATCCCGCAGACGCACATCGAGGGCGAGTATTCCAACATTATCGTTGCCGAGACAACGGCGCGTGAATGGCGGGTTCGCCTGGGTGATCGCGTGGTGGGTGTTGTCAATGGCGGTTACAACCCGGCGTTGGGCGCTAGCAAGACCGGCACCAACTCGCCCGAGGTCAAGCGTGTGTTGAAAGGGGGTGAGGAATGAGCCGCGACGTAAATATCGACGAACTGGACACGTTCGAGGACGACCGAGGCGGCTTCGATGGCGGGCCGAAAAAGAAAGTTCCAGGCCTGCGAGCGTTCATCGGCGTGCTGTTGCTGATCGCCCTGTGTCTCATTGGCTGGATCGTCTACAAAAACGTGATTTTGCCGAAACTCCACCAGCAGGAGCAGACCGAAAAAGCAGCGCCCAGCAAATCCACGAGCCTGCCGAATGTTAGCTTCGCAACCACGCCAGCGAACGCCCAGGACGAACCTGCCGAGCAGCCAGACGAACAGGCACAAGCAGCGAGTACCTACCAGCAGCCGGCGCAACCGACCCAGCCCGGACAGCAGGGCAAAGTCGAGCTGACGCCCGAACAAAAGGCCATGCAGCGCCGGCTCAGTGCGTCGAGCGCGACAGAAGAAATGCGCTCCCAGGGAGCAGCCGCCACGCCTAATCGTGGCGAGAAAGCTGAGCCGGTACAAACCAGCAGTAGCAGTTCGGAGCTGGCCACGCGGATGAACAGCGCCCGGTACGCGGCATCGAGGGCGACACTCATGAAAAACATGGGCATGTCGATAGCCGCTGGCACGATGATTCGCTGCGGCACCATCACCGAGCTGGATACCACTGTCCCTGGTTTCGTGTCCTGCCAGGTGTCGAAGGAAGTCCGTTCGGCTGACGGTTCGGTGGTGCTGATCGACAAGGGCGCGACGATCACTGGTGAAGTCAGTGGCGGCATCCTGATGGGCCAGGCCAGGGCCTTTGTGCTGTGGTCGCGGGTTCGCAACCGCGACGGTGCCGTGGCCTACCTCGATGCGCCTGGCACCAATCGCCTCGGGAGTGCCGGCATTCCTGGCCAGGTTGATACCCACTTTTGGGATCGCTTCGGTGGTGCCATGTTCATTTCCGTGTTCAGTGACCTGAGCCGTGGTCTGATGCAGGCCCTAGTCAACTCCACCGACAAGTCCAACAGCGACACAACGGTGAACCTCGACAACACGTCCAACACCTCCGATTCGGGGTTGTACGCCGGAATCCCAGAAATTTCCGTCAGCCCAGCTCCAGTCCCGCCACGAGCGCATCCAGGTCGATGAACTTGCCGTCAGTCTGGAAGGTGTAATGCCCGTTCAGCAGGATGTGCCGCCAGGCCGCTGGCGACATCTGCGTGATCAACGCCAGCGCCTTGGCATTGCCAGCTGCCTCGTACTTCGTCAGCAGCAGGGACAGGATCGCCGAGTTGTAGAAGATGATCGCGTTGCCGATCAGCCTGGCGCACTGGTTGCTGATCTCGATTTCGATGTCGGTGCGGCCGGTCAATTCCTTCTTCCCACCGACTTGGGCGATGGTCGAGCGTAGCTGGTGATAGGACTCAATGCGGTTCTGCGAGCGGTGAACATTACGCTCCAGTTGCGGGTCGCGCAGGTAGCGCAGTGTGTAGATACTGCGGATGAGCTTGTCGAACTCGAAGATTGCGCGCCGCGTCGGGTTCGGCGCCGTATAGGTGCACAGCTTGCGGATCAGCGTGCCCTGCGTCATTTCCTTCAGGCCCAGTGTGGCGACGATTCGGTCGATGTTCGCCTTCTCACCGACGATGAGTTGCCGGTCGATCTGGCCAGCCGGCCGGATCAGGCATTTCTCGTACAATGCCAGATCATCGGCGCAATACAGCTCCTGCAACTGGTCGTCGAGGTCGGTGAAGCGCGGCTCGAAACGAAGTCCGAACCAGTGCAGGATGGCGAAGTTGGCCTTGTTGATGCTGTGCATGTCGCCGGTGATCGCGCTCGGCACGATGTCCGACGTGTTGCGGTACCAGATGTCGAACACGTGGTGAGCCTCGTACTCGTGTGCGCCTATCAGGTAGCCGTTCAACGGCACGTGATTGCACAGCAGCGTGTAGGCGACGACGCCCTTGCCGCGGCCGAAATATTTGCGCGAGTAGCGCGCCTTCACAGTTGGTCGCTCGACGCCGAATTTCTGCCCATCAACGGCACCGTACAACGAATCGAGGTCGAACGAGTAATGCGGGAAGATCGGCAGTGCGGCGATGGCGTTGCTGATGCAATCGTTGGCCACATGTAGCGTCGCCTGGCGCAGGTACTGCTGGTAGGTACTCTCCAGGACGTGGTACGGGATGTCGCTGGTACGTGCCATAACCTGGTTGCCGTGGTTCATGGCTTGGGCAATGATCACCGCCATCAGACTGTCGGCGTCGGCTACCTTCTTCGCATAGCGTGGCTGCAATGGTGTCAGCGCCGACAGGAACTGGCACTGGCCGTTGACGAAGCGAAACACGTCGGCGACATCGCAGTATGGCAGTTGCTCGTAGAGAGCTTGCTCGCGCGCCTTCTGGTTCTCCCCCTTGGGCTTGCGCCAGGTCAGTCTCTGCGTGTCCTTGTCGTATTCCAGGTGCGTCAGCTTGCCCTGTTTCAGCTCGCGATTGAACGCCACCCATTGCGCACGCAACTCGGCCGCCAGTGCATCGAGCTGGGCACTGACCGGCTGCCGCAGGAAGGGGATGTCCATCTGCGCGAGCACGGCGGCTTTCTCGTCCATCGAAACCAACTCGTCGGACAAATGCCGGTGCTGCAAGCTGTCGTCAATGTAGAGCTCGCCCGCCTGGAAGCGTTTCCTGACCTGACGGTAAAGCCAGAATTCGTAACGATCGGCATGCAGGCCTGTCGGCGTGCCTTCGGCATCGAACATCAGCAGGTACGGACGCAAGCGTTTCGGCAGCGTTGCCGCCGGACATTCGTCGAGTGGCCGTTGTGATAGGCGCTGCTGCTTGGCGAACACGCTCTTGGCCCAAGTCAGCGCCGCGAGCCATGGGTTATCGGGGGCCGTGCCGGCGAAGTCGAGCGCGACGTACAGCGGCCGTAGATGGCGTCGAATGCGTTCGGCCAGGCCGTCCACCGCCTGCCAGTGCAGCGCCAGTTTGTTCAGTGGCTTGACGCTCATGCGCTGCGCCGTGTTTTGCAGCAATTCCCTGGACATGATTTTGTAGGCGCGTTGGCGCACCTCGCCGAACGGCGTCGGATCGGCCACGCTGTCGTCCACGTACAGCGACAGCAGGCGGCCAACCTGCGGCGTTTCCTGATGGCGTCGCAGCTGTTCGGCGACAAAGGACTGTTTCGCACCCGTGCGGCTCTCGTCCTCAAGTTTTTTCATGTGGAAGGCCATCGCGTCGACCAGGTTGTCGGTGAGCTGCCGGTAACGTACCCAGGCATAGCACAGCAGGTAGAGCCGGGTCTGCTCCGCCTTCAGGTGGCGCAGGTCATGGACGGTATAGAAGTTCGCCAGGCTCGCGTAGTACAGCAGGTTCTGCTGCGAGATGCCGAGCTTGGGCAGCAGCGCCTTGGCGATCCCGTGCAAGGACTTCAGCGTGGCGCGCTTCTCGCGCTCCCCTGCCATCTGACGCCAGCCGAAATCTTTAGCGTCCTGCTTGAGCGCTGCCAGTTGAGACAGGGTGTCGTCACGCACCAGGAGCTGGCCCAGCGCAGCTTTGGCCGATTCGTCCAACACTTCTGCCAGCAAGCCGCCCAAGCGCCTGCGTTCGGTGGACAGGGCTTCACTGACCAGCTCTTGTAAGGTGGTGTGGCCGGGCCGGATGATTTTGTGCTCGCTGAGCCAAACGATCAGTTCGGCGGCCACGAATCCTGGCATTACGTCGCGCCGCACGATCTGTTCAGCCTGCTGTGCCAGTTGCGGCAGGAAGCTAGCCGCCCACGACCGGTAGCCGAACAGTTCGGCGATCTGACCCCTCTGGCTGTAGTGCTCATGCTTGGTGATCGCCTTGCGTTCGAACGCTTCGCCGTGGAAATAGCGACTCAGCACGAAGGCGCAATCGTCCTCGACCTCATGCCAATCGAAGCGGAAGAAAGCATGCTTGGCCTTGAAGTAGCCGATCTGCAAGACGCAATAGACTTGGGCCTGCAGGCTAGGCCGGCTGCTGGCGAACGCCAGTTCAGATTCGGCCAACGCCAGGTATTCCAGCCGCTGAGCATCGTCGAAGTCCGGTAGGCGGTACAAGGCTTCCTGCTCTGCGTCAGAAAAGACGGTGAGTAGCTTATTCTTGTTGCTCATCGACCGTCCTTCCCGCACCACGCCAACCTGCTCGCGTCAATGTTTCGATCAACGTAGTGCGCTTGACATTGAAGTTGCGGCACACCGCCGCCTTAGACATGCCGCCATCGAGCGCGGCGACGATGGCGTCCAGCTTCTCACCAGTGATCGCCTGCGGCCGGCCGCCGATCCGGCCGCGTTTGCGTGCGGCGGCCAAGCCCGCGACGACGCGCTCCTGAATCAAGGCGCGCTCGTACTGCGCGAGCGCACCGAACACCTGGAACAGGAATTCGCCCGAGGGCGTCGTAGTGTCCAGGTTCTCTGTCAGCGAGCGGAACGCCACCCGCTTGTCCTTGAGCGAAGTCACAATGGCGAGCAGGTGCGACAGCGAGCGACCGAGCCGGTCGAGTTTCCACACCACCAGCACATCGCCGGCTCGAACGAACTCAAGCGCCCGCGCCAAGCCGGCACGGTCATCCTTCGCGCCAGAGGCACGATCCTCAAACAGGTGACGCGGATCGACGCCGGCGGCGAGCAGCGCGTCGCGCTGCAAGTCCGTGCTCTGGCGGTCGGAGTCCGACGACACGCGCATGTAGCCAACCAACATAGGCGGATAACCATCAAAAACAGGTTTCCGCATAATAGTGAATAGCGATAGAGTTTTCCGTACATTTTTGAGGGGGTGTTGCACAGGTAGCACAGCGGCGGCTGACAGCCTGTCGCAAAACAAATGTTTTACGACACCTCCTTGAGGTTGCCGCGTTTACATCATTACCTGAACAGGTATAAAATTCCGTCATGACAAACAAAGAAAAACCGCTCGAATGGATCGCGAGCAGCCACAAGGATTTGATGGCGTTGCCGTCCGACGTGCGTCGCCGTTTCGGTTACGCGCTCTCGTTGGCGCAGATAGGCGATCAGGATGACGCAGCAAAGGTGCTCAAGGGGTTCGGTGGTGCCGGCGTGCTGGAGGTCGTCGAAGACGATGCCGGCGGCACCTATCGAGCGGTATACACGGTCAAGTTTGCGGAAGCGGTGTTCGTCCTGCACTGCTTCCAGAAGAAGAGCAAGAGCGGAATCGCCACGCCAAAGGCCGACATGGACATCATCCGCGCTCGGCTGAAGGTGGCCGAGGTATTGGCACAGGAGCTACGAAATGCAAAAACGAATCATTGAAGGCGTCGAGGTTCAGCGCAGCTCGGGCAACGTCTTTGCCGACCTTGGACTGCCTGACGCTGAAAAGCTCAAGATCAAGACCGGCCTGGTGGTCGAGATCAGGAGGGCCATGCGCGCCCTTGGGCTGACTCAACAAGCGGCGGCCAAACGCATGGGCATCCCGCAACCGAAGGTGTCGGGCATGATGCGCGGCGACTTCACCAATCTATCCGAACGCAAGCTGATGGATTGTCTGAATCGCCTCGGCTACGACATCGAAATCAAGGTACGGCCAGCAGCCGAGCCGATCGGGCATCTAACGCTCGCAACCGCTTAATCGGAGCTCTCCTGATGGCAGCCCGCATCACCGACGACGAATGGGACGAACTGACTCCCGAGAATTTCGATACCACGGCACTGCTGCGTGCAGTCGATGCCGTGGACGTGCTGCGCGGCGATTTGAATGACAGCGCAGACGGCGCACCTCCGCAACTGCGCACCGACCTGTTGAAGCTGCATCAACTGGCAATGGCCGCGTTCAACGAGGGATCACGCAGCCGAGTGGCTGAGCTATTTGATCTCGCCGTGGATCTTCAGGATCAGGTTGATCATCTGATGACCTCGCTGGAACAAGTGCAAGAAACCCTGTCCCGGTTGACGGCGCTCTACCCAGAAAGCCTGTCCTGAATGTTCTTGGAGACAACCACATCATGAGCCGCAGCCGCCGCAAAACGCCCATCGTTGGGCACACGACCTGCCGTAGCGAGCGCGAGGACAAGAAACTCTGGCATCAGCGCTGGCGAACCCACGAGCGCACCGCGCTGGCCAGCGCGTCGCCGGAAGCTCTATGCGCCCATCTGCCTCTACTGGAAAACCAGGTCAGCAACGTCTGGTCGATGGGTAAGGATGGCCGCTCCTACTGGCCCATCAAGCGCCAGGCCGCCACGGCGGATCGCATTGCCAACCACAAGGGACGCAATCCGCAAGAGCGCGCCTCCCTGAAAAAGCGTCTGCTGCGCAAGTGGATGAGCAAATGAACCTGTCCACCATCGAGGCGCTGGCTATCGCTTGGGCGCGAATCGCTGAAGAAGCAGAACTCCCAGCCGGCTACGAGGGCACGGCGACGCCAGAGGCGCATCGGGCCTGCGAGGTGATCCAGGAGCGGATTCGAGAGCACGTCGTCGCCACCAATGACATGCGGCTGTTCGGCCTGCTGCACCTGCTTGGGCAGGCGTCGCTGCGCATGGAGCAAGCGCTGTGGCCGGAAGAATATGCGCGGATGACCCGCGAGGTCGAGGAAGCTCTCCGAGAGGCCGACGACCCCAACGCCAAGTCGTACACCCACGAAGAAGTCATGCAGGCGATGCAGGAACGCATCGACCGAGCGCGAGACAAAGCCATGTTGATCGGCTGACGGAAATTTCGGCGGTTCCGGCTGATCCAAGAATCTTGGCGTGACCTTACCTCCGCTCTACCGCTGGGTGCCAGCCTCGGCGCACGCCTAACCACCCAACTCAGAAAGGAAAATAAGTTGGTAAAACGCATTCCCGTATCCGAGCTTCGTCTCGGCATGTACATCCACAAGCTCGCCGGCTCTTGGGTTCGACACCCATTCTGGCGCGGCAGCTTCCTGCTGACCGAGCCTCAGGATCTCTCTGCCATTCGAGAATGTGGCGTCGGGGAGGTCTGGGTCGACTTGGCCAAAAGCCAAGTCGACCCAGAGAGCCCAGAGAGCCCAGAGAGCCCAGAGAGCCCAGAGAGCCCAGAGAGCCCAGAGCCCAGAGCCCAGAGCCCAGAGAATTGTCGGAGGAGCAATCTCTGCCGTCTAGTCCACTAAGCAAGAAAAGTGACGGCGCAACCTCAATGGAGAGCGAAATGTGTTATGCACGGAAACTCTGTCTTGCGGCCAAGTCCCAAGTCATGGACATGTTCCAGGAAGCCCGGCTTGGCAAGGCCGTCGACCCAAGCACGACGTTGCCGCTGGTCGGAGAAATCGCTGCCTCGGTGCTGCGCCAACCTCATGCCCTCATCAGCGTCGCACGCATCAAAACGCACGACGATTACACCTACCTGCACTCGGTTGCCGTCTGCGCCCTGATGCTATCGCTGGCCCGGCATCTCGATCTAGACGAGGAGCAAACGCGCCTGGCTGGCATCGGCGGACTGATGCACGACCTAGGCAAGGCCGCGATGCCGCTGGAAGTGCTTAACAAACCAGGCAAGCTCACCGATGCCGAGTTCGCCATCATGAAGCGCCACCCTGTGGAGGGCGCAAAGATGCTGCGCGCAGGCGGGGCCGAGCCCGGGGTGGTGGACATTGCCCTGCACCATCACGAGAAGATCGACGGAACCGGCTACCCGGATCGCTTGGCCGGTGACGCCATTTCACTCCTGGCCCGCATGGGCGCAATCTGCGACGTCTATGATGCCGTGACGTCGGAGCGAGCCTACAAAAAGCCGTGGGACCCGTCCGCGGCGATGCGGCAGATGGCCAAGTGGGAGGGCCATTTCGACAAACGCATCTTCCACGCCTTCGTCAAGGCCGTGGGCATCTACCCCGTCGGCTCCTTGGTTCGCCTGTCCTCTCAGCGTCTGGCCGTTGTCGTTGAGCCGGGAATGGAATCACTGCTGACTCCCAAGGTTCGCGTGTTCTTCTCGCTACGCTCGAGAGAGCCGATCCCGATGCAGACCATCGACCTGGCGGCCACGAGTTGCAAGGACAGTATCACTGGCCCCGAAGACCCGACGCTCTGGAACTTCAAGAACCTCGACGACTTGTGGATGGAATAGCCCCCACAAAACGACGGCCCCGTGAGGGAGCCGTTGAACATCGTCGAGCGATGCCCGTCCAGGGAGGGATGGCCGAGCTCGATTCTCCAGAAGGTAGCTGGTGACACGAGTGTTGAGCCCACCCAACTAGGGTGACGGAAATTTCTGGGGTTCCGGCTTACATCCCCGATTCGCTGGCCCGTGAGGTGTTGCGCGCCACGATCAACATCCCGCCAACTCTGACCGTCAATCACGGCGAAGCCGTTTCGATCTTCGTGCCGCGTGACGTTGATTTCAGCGATGTGTACGGCCTGGAAATGGTGGAGTGAGGGAGGCACGTATGGATACTGCGACCGATATCGACCTGGCTTTAGCAGACATGGACATGGCCCTGGCGGCGGCGAACTTCGCCCCGCTTCGCCAGTACCTCGACGATCCAGAAGTGTTCGAGATCCGGGTGAACAAGTTTGGCCAGGTGGTATGTGACACGCCCAAAGGGCGTGTCTTGCATGCCGACCCACGGATCACCTACGACTACCTGTGGGCCTTGAATGACCATCTGCTGAGCCTCAATGGACTCGGCCGCACGCCTATTAGCTACGTGAAGTTGCCGGACGGATCTCGGGGGACGTTCTGCTGGCCCCCTGCGACTGTCGAGGGGACCATGCTCATGTCGATCCGTAAGCATTTGCCCGTATCGAAGAGCTTGGCCCAGCTCGCCCAGGAAGGCCGCTTTGCCAAGGTGCGGCACCGTAAGCAGTCTGAGCAATTCACGCTTGAGCCGTTCGAGGAAGAACTGCTTGAGCTGTTGGAAAAGGGTGACGTGGAAGGCTTCTTGACGCAGGCCGTCAAGACTAAGCGGAACATTGCCGTAGCCGGTCCTACCGGCTCCGGCAAAACCACGCTCACCCGCTCGCTGATGGGTGCGGTGCCTACGATTGAGCGTGTGCTGCTGATGGAAGATACGCACGAAATCGACGATAACCGGCTCGATGAAGTCGGCTATCTGATGTACGGGGAAGGCGATGGCCGAATGTCAGCCCGCGAATGCCTCAAGCTGTGCATGCGTCTGTCCCCTGACCGGATCTTCCTGACCGAGCTGCGCGACGATGCTGCCTGGGACTACCTAGCCGGCGCGAACACGGGCCACCCTGGGGGCATTTTCTCGACCCACGCTGACAGCGCGGCCAGCACCCCAGCGCGTATCGCCACGTTGGTAAAGGCCTCGGAAATCGGTCGGGCGCTCGACTACGACGTCATCATGAAAACCATCAACACCACGTTAGATGTGGTCGTGTACATGGAAAAACGGGAAGTGCTGGAAATCCTGTACGACCCGATGTTCAAGAAACAAGCAATGGCTGCGGTGTAGGAACTCAAGCCGCTTAGCGCCCTGCAGGGCTAAAACCAAGGAGAAGTACGCATGACAGAAGCAACCAATATCTGGACTGCCACCGCAACCGAGATCACCAAGGCGGTACATGAAAACCTTGTCGCCATGGACTGTGGCGAGCCAGGCCCACGCGATGTCTACGACCAACTGCTGCTGCTTGGTCGCCATGGCTTGGAAGAACTGGTGCCGTCCGTGCGCGAGATCGGCGCCCGAGAGTTCGATAGCGTCATGGCCGTGGTCGTGGACCTGCTGGGCGGTGATGGCATTGCCGTCCACGGTGAGCTGCCGATCTGGCTGCGTGTCTATCCCAGCGTTGAAGGCCGTACCCCTGCCTACAGCGCCGATGACTGGCGATGGATTCGCCTGTCATCGATCCAAGAGGTTCAGCCACGCCGCGCCATCGCCATCGGCGATGATTCGCGTACCTGGCAGTTCATGGTCAACGTTGTTGCCAACGGCCAGGTATACAACGCTACACAGCGCTTGTTCCTCGGCGCGTCGGTAGAAAAGCCGGTAGACCGACTGCTGACGTTGGTTAGCGCCGCTGTGAGCGAAGAGCAGCGGCGCAGAATGCAACTTTGATCTAGCGCTCGGACCAGAAACGAAGCCCCGCATTTGCGGGGCTTTTGCTTGCCGCTATATCTTGTGCTCGATCAGCTGGCCAGCGACACAAGATGTTGTGTTACGAGGGGAGATTGTGAAGCAAACTAACTGGACGGTTATTGGTGTGGCCCGCTGGTACGACTGGAAGCTGGGCAAGCTTTCCGACCGGGACCTGGCCAAGCTGGTCGGAACCAGCGAGGGCAGCATACGGCGCCGACGTGTTCAATTCGGAATCGAGGCCTACTCGGTCGCAGTAGCCCTTGCCCCATACCAGCATCTGCTGGGCCTGGAGTCGGATAGGTCTGTCTCTGAGAAAAGCGGGGTGTCGGTGAAGAGTATCCAGGCTTACCGCAAGTCCCAGGGCATCGCGCCTCGCTCCAAGGTCACACGCCGTATTCAGCGTTTGCCGCTCGATCATCCTGTGAGGCCGTACAAGAACGCGCTGGGCCTGGTTCCCGATGAAGACATAGCCCAGGCCTCGGGCGTGGCCGTAGAAGTCGTGCAGGCGCTGCGCGAAGCGTTCGGCCTGGATGCTGTGGCGCCCTCCCCCGACCTGGCCAGCCCGGCGCCGGTCGAGGACTACCACGGCCCCGGACTCGGTTACGAATCGCTCCTGGGCACCATGTCTGCCGCCAAACTGAGCCGCACCGTAGGCGTGGCCTATGCGGTCGTAGAGGCACGCCGGCAGTTCCTGGGTATCGCGCCCTATAAGCGCGTGTCGCGTGCTGATCGGTACGTGCATCTGTTCGGCGTGGTGCCAAATAGCGTGCTGGCCAAGCTCGCAGGTGTGTCACATGAGCGGATCGCGCAAATGCGCATGGCCAAGGGGCTTTAACGTGCAGAAAAGGGGCCGAAGCCCCTTTGCTGGTTACAGGCCGAATGCCCTGCCCTTTTCCTTGGGCTGTTTGGCCGGCAACTGCTGGCCTTGCTGTTGCTTCTGCGCAGCGTCCTTCTGTTTGCCAGCCTGGTCGTGTCCTTTGCGCTCGAGCGCGTGCCGCTGGAGCTGCTTGATATCCAGGGCGCCGGCCTTGGCGTTCAAGCGGCTGATCGCAGCACCCAGCTTTTTGCGGTTATCGGTGAAGATTTCCGCTGCATGCCGGGCGCGGCTGATCGCCACGTAGTACACGTCCTTGGCGGTCGTGCGTGACTGGGTTTCAAGGTTGATGAGCACCTTGTCGCAGGTGAGGCCCTGGGCGCTGTGAACGGTCGAGGCATAGGCCAGGCCGACGAACATAGCCGACGCTGTGTCCAGCTCGACCTGGCGGCCTTTGTCTCCTTCGAGTACCACGCGGTCGCTGTGGATCTCCTTCACCACAAATCGGTCGCCGTTGGCCAAGTCCTTTTCGGCGTCGTTTCGGGTGATTTTCACCTGATCGCCAGGGGCCAGCTCCGTTCGCTCAACGCTGTAGACCGACAGCTTTGTGCAACGGGCCGGGGTGAATTGCAATGTCTCGCCTTCCGGCCCGCGCACGGTGAGTTTGTTGCCGGGGCCGGTGTCGAGAACCACGTACTGCACGCCCCGTTGCAGCCCGTTCTTGTAGTCCACCTCGGGCACGACAATGCTGCCCTTGCCGTAGTATTTGCTGTGCCGGCGTTCGGCCTGCGTGGTGTCCAGGCGATTGAGCAATGGATACTCCGTGCCCTGCCCTTTCAGTCCCAGCGCCTCGCGCACCCCTTCGTTGATCTCGATCCTGCTGGCGTTGGTACCAGTGATAATCAGAGCCTGGTCGCGCTCGGCCTTCGGCATCGAGGCGTAGGCGTCGACAATCGCTTGGTAGCGTGCCCCGTTGTCCTCGATCTCGCGTATCTCGTTCACCAGCGGCAGCGATTGCTTGGATTTGCCCTCGGCGGCCAGCTTCACCGCCTCCAGCAACTGCGGGTCTTTCTGCCGCTGAATGTCAGTCAGTCGGGACGTTTCCATGCCGGCTTTCATCAGCTGCTCGAAAGGTTTGCCCGCCTCAATGGCTTTGGTCTGTGCCACGTCGCCCAGGAAGACGACGCGGGCGCCGGCTGCCTCGATGGTTTTCATGGCCTCGTGCATCTGCCGCGCAGGAATTACGCCGGCCTCGTCGATAATCACGACGGTGTTGCTGTCGATCTTCTTATCGCGGGCCTTGAGGAACGATTGCAGAGTGCGCGCTTCCAGGCCCTCGGCCTGGAGCGCCTTCACCTGGCTACCGTAGGGCGCCAGGCTGGTGACACGGTATCCGTTCGCTTCCAGCAGATCCTTGGCCGCTACAGTCATGTAGCTTTTGCCGACGCCGGCAAAACCCTGGACGCCGATGAACTGGTTTTGTGTGCGGGCGATCCGCATCACCGAGGCTTGCTGTTCCGCGTTCAATCCCCGATCGGCAAGGAAGGCTTCGGCGGCTTCTTTGGAGATCCGCGGCTCAACCGTACCGCGCCCCATTCGCTCGATTTGCAGCACCTCGCGCTCGCGCTTCTGCGCGATGTGCGTGGTGAAACGGTTTTCACCCTGGCGCAGCCGTCCGGTGCGGATACCCTCATCAACGAGCCTGGCGGCCTCTGAGCGCGATTTTCCGGCGCGGACAAGGTTTGCTACCCATTCCTTGCGGCTGAGTTGTGGCGCCTCCTGGCGGGCCTTCTCGGCGGCCTTCCCCTTCTTTCCATCGGCTGGGTTCTGTGATGAGTACAGCGGTTCCTCGCGGATCAGGTGGCCAGATGCGGCTCGCCGCTCGATGCCGGCGCGCACATCGTCGATGGTGAGGGCGCCGTACCCGTGGCGCAGCGCGGTATCCATCAGCTCCTTCTGTCCGATCACAGCCTGGCGTTCGGTCAGACTCTTGATCGCGAATTCGATCACCTGGTCGGCACGGTACTCCAGGGGCTTCTCGATCTGCGGAGTGGCCGCGCTGTTTCGCTCCCTGCCGCCCTGGGCATCGGCGCCGACGCCGGCCCACTCGCGGCTGTGGTAGTCGATACCCAAGGCCCTCGACCGCTCAAGCCAAACCTGGCGCAGTTCCTCGCGGTCGATGCCACCCTGCTTTTTGTCGCGGGTGGCCAGCGCGGCCTGGTTCTTTTCGGCATACGACGCTGTGCTGCGGTCCAGGCCTTTCGCCGCTAGCGCTGCCTCGATCTGCTGGCTGCGCGAACTGAATTCGCGGATCTGCTCATCGGAGAAGTGCGCCAGGTCGAATGTGCCGTTGCGCTCATAGCGCAACTGGAAGCCGGCCTTTTCCAGCTCGCGGGCCAGTTCCGCCTTGTAGACGTTGCCTAGGAACATGGACGAATTGAACACGCCGTCATTTTTTAGTGCCCGCCATTCGCCGTCGCTACGCTGGGTCATGTTCAGCACGAACGCATGGGTATGCAGGTCGGGGTCCAGGGCGCGTGACGTTTCGTGTCGGAACTTGGCCACCACCAAGTTGTTGGTGTTCTCGGTGCCGGTCTTCTTGTTGACCGTTATCCGCGCCTGGGACAGCCGTTCTGCTTCGCGGATCGCCGCCGCCACGGCCTTGTCGTGGGCTTCGATGATACTGGCGTCACCGTGGACCAAGGCCTGGAGCGACACGCCCTTGGGTGCCGAGAATGTGAGGTCGTACCCCAGCCGTTCCTTGCTGACCACTTTGCCGTCCGCCTCTTTGACGGTGCGCATGAGCTTCGTGCTGTCGCTAATCCGGCCATCCAGCAGCTCGCGGAATCGGGCCTGCTCTACCTCCCCGGACAGGCCTAATGCCTCGGCGCCGGCACCTTGCCATTGCATGGCGCCGCCGTCTTTTGCGTAGTAGTCATCCGCACCATCCGCGTAGTACGACACGACTTTGCCCAGTGATTGCCGAGAAATGGTCGTGATATCGAGCATTTAGATGATCTCAAGGTTTGGAACGATGCCCGGTACCGGGTTCGTGCGGGTGAAGTTGATCGGCTCAATGGCCACCCGTGCAATCGGGATGCTGCCGGGGAACGACAGGAAGCCTTCGAGGTTGTTCAAGGCCATGATTTCCGACGACATAACGATGCGCTCGGGTTTCACATCCTCGTTCTCGCTGCGAGTGCCCCAGTCACCCCAGCGCGAGCTGCGGCCTTCTTTTGTGCGCAGCACTTCATGCTCGCTCAAGGCTTTGGACATGCGTTCGGCGGTGGCCGTACCCATGCGGCCAACGGCCAGGGCGACCATCGTCCGGTGGTTGGCCAGCATCGTTTCGGCCAGTTTCTCGCCATACACAGATTCGAGCTGGGTGTAGGACTGGTAGCCGGATACCACGCAACCGCCCTTCTTCCGGCCCCGCGTCAACATGTCGCCCAGGGTGGGCAACCGTTGCAGCGACTCCAGCTCGTCGAGGTACGTCCAGATGCGGCGCTTGGGGTTGGATTTCATCCCAAGAATGCTGGTGAAAATGGTATCAACCCAGCAACTAATCAATGGGCGCAGCGCTTCGCGCATGTTCTCGTCCCAAGTGATAAACAAGTTGCCGCCGTTAGGATCTTCGCACCACTGGCGCAGCGAAAAGTTGCCTGGCGGCATATCAAAATGCGCAGGCAGTTTATTACTGAGGACAAACCGGACGCTGCCTGTAGCGCGCTCGTTTTCAGTGAACAACGATACGGCGCGAGTGCCTTTTACAAACCCCTGGAGTGCTTCCGAACTGCATTCGTTAGTCCACCGAAATACATTTCTCATGCCAGGATTGCGCGTGGTGTTATACAGCTTCTTGGCCACCTCTGCAAAAAGAAGACGGCCATACTGATTCCATTCTTCCGAGTCGTTACTGTCTGAGACTTGAATAATGGATTTTGCATAGCGCTCGAAATCGTAGTGACTACGGATTTCGTTATAGAAGTTCCAACCTTCGGTTCTGGCATCATAGGGATTCAAGATTTTATCCCCCTTGCGATAGAAGGTTGATAGGAATTCCCCATCGGGATCAAGAATTACCATTCGATCTTTCCGCTGCATGCAGCCGTACATCATTTCGCGGAAAATCGTACTTTTACCCGTACCTGTCGCTCCGCCAACTGAGAAGTGTGTCGCCTCAGCAGCAATAGGAACAGGCACGCCGGCAATAGTTATTTGTTCCTCTTTTTCCTTGGTAAGCCGTTTAAGCTCACGCTGGGATACAAGTTGGCTACCACGAAAATACTTGTCGAAGTGGGCGCCGGCAAAAGTGGTCTTGCTCAACTTCACGATAAGCACGCACAGCGCAATCGCCAGGATCAATCCACCAACTAACGCAACCGCAAGCGGCCACAAGGTGAACGTATTTTTCGCTAGGTAAAACACCCTGTCGCGAGCGCCTTGTTTTTCAATTCCATACATCAGCTTGGCGGTAAAGAACCAAGCGAACAGGGGCACCAGTACCATGACGGCCAGGCAGATTTGAGATCGTTGGCGCTCGTTCATCAGCTATCCCTCTTTGATGAATCCCATACGTCGAGGCCCAGGCGCTCGACCTCGGCCTGGGCCTCTCTCTTGGCGTCCGGTTTGGACGCGGTGCGCAGCAGCAACAGCAGCTCGATCAAAATGGCCATCGACTGACGGTCGATTCCTGCGCTCGGTTGCTCGGCGCCACCAGGCCGTTGATCGAGGCGCTGGAGGATCATTTCTAGCGTGTCCTCCTGCTCCATCTGCCGGAAAAGCTGCCGGCGAACATACTCCGAAATGTCGCCCTGCGACCGCTCTTCCAGCTCGATTTTCTGTGTTTCGGTGCATCGAAAGCTCACTGTGGGCACGGATGGCCTCCTTGTCTGACGTGTGTAAGACACAAAATACAGCAAAATCAGGGGCTGCGCCTACTTTTGTCTTACGCAGGTATTACGCTTTTCCGTAGGTCGTTGAAAATGCTTTATTTTTCAACGACTTAGCTACGCGAAGCGTTGCGTATGGTGTATAGCTCGTTAAGGGAAAATACCGCTCTGCTTTTAAGGGAGAAAACAGCCGTCTGCACCCCTCGGAGGCCGCAAAAAAGCGTCCTCCTGATCCCTCACGCGCAGCGTGAGGGGCTTTTCGCGGCCTAGGGGTGCCACTGGGTACGCTTTAGAGACAATCGAGAGACGGAGTGAAGACAACGAAGAGACAAAAAAGGGACTTGCCAGACCGAAAAGGGACGTTTAGAGTACGGATCAGAGACAAACAGGGGACAAAAGTGCCCGAGGTCGATAACGAGGGATCAGCGATGCCACTATCGCGAATAAAACCACGGAGCGATTCGGCCCTGGTGCGGAACATGCTCGGCGAGATCGAGGCCGCACTGACAGCCGGAGCCTCACGGGAGGATGTATGGGAAACGCTCAAAAATGAGCACGGCATGACCATCGGGTTCAACGGATTTTGCAAGGCGCTGATGCGAGCGAGGGCCGCCAGGCAGGAGCGAGCTGGAACACCAGCGGCGACCACTCCACCGCTACCCCGACCGGGGAACGATGGCCAGGGAAAGGAAGTGGATTGCGCAATCCAGAACGAAGAACCCACGCCACCCGAGGCGCCCTTAAAGGGTCGCATCGTCACCAGTAGCGATTTTGAGAAAGTCCACTCCATGGACTTCTCGGATCTTGATGATAAATATACGGGCAAAAGGAAATAGCGTATGAAACGAGCCATCTTGAACTACAGCGGCAGCATCGGCAAAACCACTATCGCAGCGCACCTGCTCTACCCTCGCATGCCAAGTTCTGTATTCTTCGCCATCGAGTCGATCAACCAGTCTGCTTTGGACCTGGGCATTGCCGAGGTTAAGACCATGCGCGGTCGTGAAGTAGGCGATTTGATCGAGGAACTGGTACTTGAGGACGTGGCGATTATTGACATTGGCGCGTCGAACATTGAGTCGTTCTTTGAAGCCGGTTCGCGCTACCACGGCTTCATAGATGAAATCGAACAATTCATTGTTCCGGTCACGCCTGAGCAAAAAGCGTGGCAAGAAAGTTTGAAGACTGTAGAAGCGCTGGCGACCATGGGGGTTTCGGCTGATCGCATTATTCTGCTGCCGAACCGCATTCAAGATAACCCCGAGGCCGAAATTCCGTCGATCTACAACTATGTAAAGAAGACCAAGAAGGCCACCATCAAGCCAGGCGCGTTCCTGTTTGATAGCGACGTATATGGTTATTTGGCTGCTAACAAAATGTCATTCGATCAGTTGATCGGTGACGATACCGATTACAAGGCGCTGGCACGGGCCGAAGCTGATGAGGCGCAGCGCAGCAAGTATGTAAGTCTCTATCGTTGGACAAGTTATGCAAAACCTATTCGTCAAAACTTGGACGAATGCTACGCCGCCTTGACGGCCTAAGCGACCGGAGTACCAGTAATGGATTCTAGGAAACCGAGAGAAGAAGTATTAATTGAGTGGTTCCTGGGCGACTCCAGAGAGATTGTGTCCGATCTCCAAGGCGCGGTTGCGGCGGCCCGCGAGGTGCACCAGTTGATGCAGGAGGCCGGCGCAAGCCTGGCCTCCACGGTCGAGGATGCGCGTGCCGAGCTGGTCACGGCCCATCGGGAGCTGACTTCCGCGATTCGGGAAACCGAGGCACGGCATGACAAGGCCCTGGAAAAATTGGACCGCCAAGCCAAAAGCCTGTTGGCCGCGACCCAGCGTCGGACGGTGTGGGTGGCGGCGATCTGCGCCGGCATCGCCGGCCTGGCCGGAGGCCTGGGCGGTGCCCTGCTCTTCTACCGCCTAGTTGCCGGCTAGCGCCGGGGTGTGACACACGCTGAGGCCGCCGCAAGGCGGCCTCGCCGTTTGTGGGAGTCGCCGCAGGCGCTCCCGTGCGGCAAGCGGAGCGCGCAGCGCCTGGGAACCGGGCGCGGAGGCGAGAGGGATGGAAGCCCGAAGGGTCGAGACGCGGCGCAGCCGTGGCTCGATGCGCAGCACGACAGCCCGCGCCGAAGGCCTCGCCCTGGATTGCGCAATCCACTTCCATTAAACTGGATTGCACAATCCACAAGACAGGATCGTCACCATGTCGCTACTGCCGACTCATGAGGTCTATGCCGAGCTGCAACTGGCGTACGAACACTTCAACGTCCAGCTGTTCGACGGCCAGCTACCGGACTGCCTTATCACCCTCCAGCGTGAACGCCGAACCTACGGCTACTTCTCGCGCAAGCGCTTCGCCCGTCGTAGCGGTGAAATGACCGATGAAATCGCCATGAACCCCGGCTACTTCGCGATTCGTTCATTGCGTAAAACGCTGTCGGTGCTGGCCCATGAAATGGTGCACCTGTGGCAGTTCCACTTTGGCGCGCCTGGCCGGCGTGGCTACCACAACAAAGAATGGGCCGCCCGCATGGAAGCCCTGGGCCTGATGCCCAGCAATACCGGCGCACCTGGTGGTAAGCGCCTGGGCGAACAAATGGATCACTACATCATCCCAGGCGGGCGCTTTGACGTGAGCTGCGCGGAGCTGCTGACGCGGGACTTCTCCCTGTCGTGGTACGACCGTTTCCCCCCGGAGCGACCGCAAATTGATCCGCCGACCGGCTCGAACGGTCGCGGGTTTGTCGATGACGTGGACGGAGAGGACGAAGGGCAGGCGCTAGGCGTGGATCAGGGCGGCGATGACCTGGGGCCGCTCGGTGAGCTGGTCGAGCTGCCGCCCGAGGTGCCGCCGAACCGGTCAAACCGGGTCAAGTATCGGTGCCCGAAATGCGCTACGCAGGTTTGGGGCAAGCCTGAGCTGGCAATTCTGTGCGGCGGCGAGCACTGCGGCGGGTCGCCATTCCAGCCGGTAGCACGATGACAAAGGCCCGCGAAAGCGGGCCTTTTGGATTGCGCAATCCACGTTCTCAACGGTGGCCAGGCTCTACGTCCCGGCCTCGATCTCCAGCTTCCCAGCATGCGGCGGCCTTGCGCAGCAAGCCGGCGCTATCGCGGTGCGCCAGTTCGCCCGGTTTGGTGATGAACGTCGCGGCGGCCTCGTAGAACTCTGCGGCCACTTCCCAATCGTGTTGCAGCTCGGCCTTGTGCGGATTTCGGTGAACGTGACCGAGCGTTTCGCTAATACGTGACCGGTGCTTCCACCCCGGTTGCGCGGGTTCTGGATTGTAATCGCATCGGTCACGATGCGGCTTGTTCCTCGGCTTTTTTTCGGCGCAGCGACTCGCCTTTCATCGTCAGTCGGTAGGCGTTGTGCACCAGGCGGTCGAGGATGGCATCGGCCAGGGTCGGGTCGTTGATCCAGCCGTGCCAGTGCTCGATGGGCAGTTGGCTCGTCAGGATGGTGGAGCGGCTGCCAGCGCGGTCGTCGATCACCTCCAGCAGGTCATGCCGGGCTCCTTCCTCCAGCGGGGCTAGCGCCCAGTCGTCCAGCACCAGGACGTCGACCTTTGCCAGCTGTTGCAGGGTACGGCCGAAGCTGCCGTCGCCATGAGCGATGCGCAGTTGTTCCAGCAGGCGCGGGGTGCGCAGGTACAGGGTGCTATAGCCCTGGCGGCAGGCCTGGTTGCCCAGGGCGCAGGCCAGCCAGGTTTTGCCGGCACCGGTCGGGCCGGTCAGCAGCAGGTTGTGCTGCTGGCGGATCCAGTCGCCACTGGCCAGGGTGGCGATCAGACGCTCGTCCAGGGCGCGTCCGGTGCGGCGGTCGAGATCTTCCAGGCAGGCGTTGGCGTACTTGAGCTTGGCCTTCTTGCGCAGCCGTACCAGGCGCTGGTTGTCACGCCAGGCCAGTTCGCGGTCGAGCAGTAGGCCGAGGCGTTCATCGAAGCTCAGGCTGTGGCTGGCCGGCAGCGTCCATTGCTCTTCCAGGGCGCGGGCCATGCCGTCCAGGCGTAGCTGGTGCAGTTGATTCAGGGTGTGTTGCGGCATCATCGAACAGCTCCTGTTGCGGGGGTTGGTAGTAGTCGGCGCCACGGACGTTCTCGTGGTCGCCGGGTAAGGTCGTTTCGGCGGCACGCTGGGGCAGCGGCTGTTGATCCAGGCCTTGCTGGAGCAGGTTGCGCACGCTGCGCCCGGTGAAGGCGCGCAGGTGTACGGCACGTTCGGCAGCGGCTTCCAGGCGTGCATTGCCATAGCGCCGGGCCAGCGAGAGCAGGCCGAGGCAGGCGCGGTAGCCCATCTCCGGGTGCGGCTTGTGGGTCAGTTGGTGATCGATCAGTTGGCGCGTGTAGGGGCCGATCCGCGCGCCCCAGTCGAGCAGGCGTTGTGGCGTCCATTCGCGATGCGCCTGGTGCGCCGCGGGCATGTGCTCGCGCTGGGTACTGTAAGCGCCGCGTCGCCCCAGCAGCAGGTGGCTGGCCACCCGCCGGTTGCCATGCAGCACTTCCAGGGTGTGTGCCGTCAGTCGCACGTCCACGTTCTGCCGGGCCAGGGCGGAGGGCACGCTGTAGAAGCTGCCATTGACCTCGATGTGGTAGTCGATGCTGACCTTGCAGCGCTTGAAGGTGGCGACCTCGTAGGGATGCACCGGCAGCGCTCGCAAGGCCGGGCGATCCAGGCGCTCGAACCAGTCGCGCCGGCAGCCATCGAGCCGCTTGAACGGGCGCCGATTCAGATCCTCCAGCAGCTCGGCGATGGCCTGGTTAAGCGCATGCAGGCTGAAGAACTGCCGATGGCGCAGCCGCGCCATGATCCAGCGCTCGACCACCTGCACCGCCACCTCGGCCTTGGCCTTGTCCTGAGGCTTGCGTGGCCGTGCCGGCAGGATCACCGTCTGGTAATGACGCGCGCACTCCAGCGTGGCCCGGTTCAGGCCCGGCTCGTAGCGATCCGGCTGGGCGACCAGGGCGCGCGGATTGTCCGGCACAACCATTTCCGGCACGCCGCCAAAGTAGGTCAGAGCCTGGCCCAGCGAGGTCAGCCAGTCCACCTGGGTTTCGCCTGGCGTCGCGCAGGCATAGGTGTAATTCGAGGCGCCCAGGGCGGCGACGAAGATGTGCGCCCGGCGCACTTCGCCGGTGGCCGGGTCGACCACCGGCAGCGTCGGCCCGGCATAGTCGATGAATAGCTTCTCGCCCGCACGGTGCAGCTGACGCATCGAACGTTTGAGCGTCTGGGCGTAGCGCCGGTAGTGCTCGACGAACTGGGTGTAGCGGTAGGTCGGCTGGCCCGCATGCGCGGCGAGATATTCCTCCCACAGCAGCTGCAAGGTCACGCCCTTGCGTCGCAACTCGCGGTGGATGCTCAGCACATCGGGCAGCACTCGCTCACCGCGCGGCTTGTTCGTCGACGTCGGTGCAAACAAGGCGGCCGCCAGCGCGGCCTCGTCCATGGCCACCAGCGCCGGCCAGTCCAGCCCGGCCACCCGCGCCGCCGCGATGTACTTGCTAACCACGCCCTTGGACAGCTGCAAGGCACGGGCAATCTTCTCGTGGGACAAGCCGGCCTCAAACTTGAGGCGCAGACATTCTTTGATGTTTCGCATGGCTACTCGCGGCGCCGCCATCTTCCTCTCCCGAAATCGGTCGAGGATGGCGGCGCATCAGGTCATGCGCAACGAAGGGGAAGGCTTTCGCTAAGTCGTGACCGGCGATTTCGGTAAGCCGTGACCACCTGTTTCGGAACAGGCGGAAAATCGGTCACGTTGCTACCGAAATGAGCGGTCACGCGTTAGCGAAATGACCGGTCACGATCAACCGAAACGGCCGGTCACGGTGCTCCGAAATCCGCAGCCTTGCGCGCAGCGGCGGCAAGCGCCTGGCACGTCTTGGCGGCCCTGGTCGGCGTGGTCTGGTGTCCGTACATATCCTGTTCTCCAGCGGGGAGCGCCGGGGCGAAGCCGCGGCGCTCGGTTGGGTAGTGGGGTTAAGCCCGTTTAACAGCCCGTGCGAGGGTCAGAAGGTCGGCGGCCTCCATTAACTGGCCGTGCTCGGCCAGTTGCTGCATGGACGGCACCGGGCAAGCTGGAGCCGCTGCGCGGCGCGCAGAAGCGGCCAGGCGGGCCAGGAAGACGCGGAACGAGGGAAGGGTTTGAGTAGCCATCGGGTGACTCCTTTTTTCGCAGAGGAAGGCCCGGAGCGGTTGCCGCCGCTGGTATCCGGGCCGGGGTTGGTTTACTTGGTCAGGCGCTCGCTGCGCACAAAGCCTTCACACATGTCGCGAAAGATCTCGGCGTGCATTTCCAGTGGGAACTCGGCGATCACCTCGCGACGACCGATGCCGCCACGCTGGGCAACGATCATGTACATGGTGACGTTGGATGGGGTCTGGTTCGGGCGAGCCTGATGGGAAACTTCAACGGTGAAGCCGCTGAACTCGCGCAGGGCCTCGGCTTCGCTGAAATACAGGATGTGGGTTTCGATAGTCATGGGTTGAATCTCCTTTCGCAGATTGCCCCGGAGCGGTTGCCGCCGCTGGTGTCCGGGGAGTCGAGGCGGTATTGCTTCGACGTGGTTAGTATCTCAAAACTTGCGGCCCTCGTCAACTGTTCGTAAAACAATATTTGACGATACATTTACGAAAACTGCGCCGGATCATTGGGCAAAAAAAAGCCCCGGACATGTCCAGGGCGGGGCAGGCAGTCACGTCACTGCATCATCCAAGTGAAGCGGTACGGGTCCATGAACGGGATATCGTCGTCGAAACTATCGAAGTCGGCGGCGGGCTGCGGGGAAGGTTGCGGCGGCTGTTGCTGGGCTGGTCGCCGCTGGGCCTGTTGTGGTCGCGGGGCCTGCTGACGTGGTGCCTGCTGCTGGCCCTGGTTGTACGGATCGCCGCCTTGCTGTTGCTGGTTCTGCGGACGCCCGCCCAGTAGCTGCATGGTGCCCTGCATGTCCACGATGATCTCGGTGGTGTAACGCTTGATGCCGTCCTTCTCCCATTCGCGGGTCTGCAACTTGCCCTCGATGTAGCACTGGGAGCCTTTACGCAGATACTCGCCGGCAATTTCCGCGACCTTGCCAAACAACGAAACGCGGTGCCACTCGGTGCGCTCGACCTTCTGGCCTGTCTGTTTGTCGGTCCATTGCTCGCTGGTGGCCAAGCTCAGATTGGTAACGGCGTTGCCATTGGGCAAATAGCGGACTTCGGGGTCTTGTCCGCAAGTGCCAACGAGGATCACTTTGTTTACGCCACGGGCCATGATGAGTCTCCTTTCTCGCGAAGTGCCCGGTTAAACCGGGCACGTTAGGTTAGATGAATGCGTCGTTGATTGCGTCGATCAGCAGTTGTTTCTCGGCTTCGCTGTGTACGTTGGCCACCATCTCATTGAACAGGTCAACCCCTCTCCGCGACCCCAGCTCATCGTCCTCGATCACCTCCAGTTCGTAACGAATCAGGTCGATGAGATCGGCCAGGACAATGACCGCGCATACGTTAAACGGATGTTGGATTACTGCCTGGGAATCCATGATTGCAGCCTCTGGTTTGCGCAGCCCTCTAGCGAACGAAACAAAGTCTTCGTTCGTTAGGAAATCGGCGTCCTCTAGAAAGGTGCTGGTATTCATGTGTATCTCCTTCGCAGATTCCCCGGAGCGGTTGCCGCCGCTGGTTTCCGGGGTGTCGAGGCGGTATTGCTTCGACGTGGTTAGTATCTCAAATCGTGGCGCCTTCGTCAACTGTTGGTAAAACATTCTTTGACGAATAATTGACTTGACGCGGCGCGCTTTTCGGAGCTGCTTAGATGCCGAGGTGGGAGCGGGAGGTAAACATCAAGCGCGCCCGCGAAGCGGGTGCAGCCTCGCTTTTGCCCTGGAGCGTGAATCTCCCCCGGTGGATCTGCTCGTCAGCCTTCGGTTGGTCGCGGTAAGCCCCGACTACCCGGAGCTGGGCCGCCGTCATGGGGACCGTGGAATAGCGGAGCGACCGAAGGGAGTGAGCATATGCCGCGAAAGCCCCTTGACGGCATAGGCCCAGCGGAGGGTAGGCGAATAGGGCTGATAGCGGCCAGCCGGAGGGTGATGAGCACACCCAGGACGCGCAGGGGCGGCAAGGTGGCCAGCAGGCCGCCGCGCAGGCCGACAGGCCGGAGGGCAAGCGGAGCGCGCAGCGCCTGGCAGGCCAGGTGCGCAGGCGAGAGGGATTGAAGCCCGAAGGGGCGAGACGCGGCGCAGCCGTGGCTCGATGCGTAGCACGAAAGCCCGGGCCGCAGGCCTCGCACTAGATCTTCTCGCTGGCCAGGTGGTGGAAGTACCAGGCCAATTCTGGACGGTTGCCGCCCATCTGCTGCTTGATCGCTGTCACCAGATCCTCGCGGGCCTGGCCCTCCGCTGATTCCAGCCGCTGGCGGATCTCTTCAACCTCGGCGCTGGCTACCCATGCAAGGCAAGCCAGGTAATCGAGCACGCCCTTTTCTTCTGTTGGTGTAAGCATCTGCAATTCCCTCAGCAGTCGATCTGTCCGTGACAGCAAGGCGCTATCTAGGCCTTTTTCTGTCGGTTAGGTGTTTTCTTTGTGGTCCCTGGTTGGGCCTCCTTTGGCTGCTCATGCTTGGCGGCCATCTGCTTGACCTGCTCGGCTTCCTCGGGGGTGAGCCAGACCATGACAGGCACAAGGCCGACGGTCTGGCGCTCCAGCACGGCGGTTACGCGCTTGATTGCAGCGTGTACAAGCTGCCGCGACTGGCCGATGTTGTTGGCCACCTCGATAGGTTCCTTGCCCTCCACCAGCACCGCCCTGGCAATGTCCAGGGTTTTGGTGGACATGCCCCGGAGCGCCGGCAGGGAAGCGGTCCATTGTTCGGCGGTGTATTTCGGCTGGGTGGGCTGCATTCGCGGTTCCTTACTGTTGGCTAAATGCCCTGCAACCGGCAGGGCTACGGGTCAAGCGTGCTGCTGGTTAATTTGCTCGATGAAGCCCCGCGCATGCGCTTCCAAGCGGCGGGCGTCTGTGGAACCGGCATGAAGCCGGTGCCGTTTGACGCCCTGGGCGGTGGCTTTCCAGATGACGTAAAACGTCCCCTCGTTGTTGCGCTCGATAGTAATGGCAACGCCCTGGTCACTGGTACCAACCTTGGCGGCGACTGCCGCCACGGTTTCGCTCTCCAGTGTCTCGCGGTCCCATACCAGCAGGGGCACAAACTGCGGGTCGTTGAGCGCGTCGGCTGTCTCCAGGCCGCCCGGATCGCTCAACCATGCTTCGTCGTCTTCGTCCCAGGCTTCGGCGGTAACGGGGAACATCCACGCCAAGAGTGGCCGACCGTCCTGCACCTGGCAGGCGTAGAGCTGGTCGGAGTCGAGCAGAAACGCCACGCAATCGCCAGGGATGACAAGGCCGTGGCCAGGGTTCGCCCTGAGTAACGATCGGTAGGCTTCTAACGTGCGGTCGTAAGTCATGGTCGGTCCTCGATCTTAGGCCTTGGCCACGGCCAGGGAGTGGGTAGCGATGCGGCGCATGATGAGCAGGTGGGGCAGGGTGGCCAGGCCCGTCAAGGTCCAGTAGCGCCCGCCCCACTGGGCAAAAATGGTCGTCATGTTGCCGTGGTCCAGGTCGGCCAGCTTGAACGACGCGCCCAGCTCGTCGGCGTGGTAGTCGATCACGGGCCGCTGCGAAAGGTTGAAATCGAAACGGGCGGCGGTCGTGCGGGCCGGTGGCGTGCCGTAGGCGCGTTCCTGATCGATCAAAAACGTCTCTTCGTCGCCGAGGATCGCGCCGGGGTAGCGCACGCGCAGTTCGGGCAACATCAGGCCGGAATGCTGGGCCATCCACATGTTCGGCGCGATCTGGCGGGCATAGTCGATGATCGCGGTATGGCCAGGGACATAGAAGACTTTGCACATGGTTCGATCCTCCAAGGGCGGGGGAAAGCCGGGCGGCTAGCGCCCGGCTCGCCAGTTACGCGGCGGCTTGGCCGCTGCGTAGGGCCTGGGCCAGCACCCACAAGGCGCGATTGAGTTTCACGTCTTGGTCAATGCCGTTAACGGCGCGGGTAGTGGTCCGGCGTCCTTGCTTGTTGCGGCCACGCAAGCCGCCCTTGATGGTGTTTTCCTGCACACGGTTGAACGTGGTCCAGAGATCGCTTGCGCGGTCTTCGGCACGGCGCGGCATCAGCAGTTGCGACGGCGTGACCGGGGCAGGGCCTTCGGATGGGTCATAGCGGTAGGCCAGGGCCGCCATGGCGAACGCTTCTTGCTCTTCCTGGCGCAAGTGGTAGTGCTGCATGTCGTCAAGGTTGGCGTCGATCTGCTCGAACTGGCCCAGCACCTCATAGGCGCCTTCGATAACGTCGTTAACAACGTCAATGCGGCCGCTGTGGCGCACTTTCTGATCCATCGCCATGTCGCCCAGGACCAGCCCGTTAGCGCACACGAAACGGAACTTGCCGGCCATCATCTGGTAGCTGCTGCTCCCGTCGTGGCTGTTCAGCAGAATGATTTCGTTCGCTTCCTTGCTCATGATGTTGCTGGCATGGCGCAGGCGAATCATGTGCTTGGTGTGATCGCGCTTGTCGGTGTTACGGACGCGGGTCTGGCAAGCCATGAACGGCTGAAACCCTTCGGCGCGCAGCGCATCGAGCACCGCGACGGTGGGGATATACAGGTAACGTTCCGAACGGCTGTCGTGCGCTTCCTCGGCAAAGATCGAGGGCGCCACGCGGGCAATCTCGTCATTGGTCAGAGGGGCATCGCTGCGGATCATGCACGGGTTACGGAAGTTGCTGGAAAGACGCATTTTTGTATCTCCTTCGCAGATTCCCCGGAGCGGTTGCCGCCGCTGGTTTCCGGGGTGTCGAGGCGGTATTGCTTCGACGTGGTTAGTATCTCAAATCGTGGCGCCTTCGTCAACTGTTGGTAAAACATTCTTTGACGAATAATTGACTTGACGCAGCGCGCTTTTCGGAGCTGCTTAGATGCCGAGGTGGGAGCGGGAGGTAAACATCAAGCGCGCCCGCGAAGCGGGTGCAGCCTCGCTTTTGCCCTGGAGCGTGAATCTTCCCCGGTGGATCTGCTCGTCAGCCTTCGGTTGGTCGCGGTAAGCCCCGACTACCCGGAGCTGGGCCGCCGTCATGGGGACCGTGGAATAGCGGAGCGACCGAAGGGAGTGAGCATATGCCGCGAAAGCCCCTTGACGGCATAGGCCCAGCGGAGGGTAGGCGACTAGGGCTGATAGCGGCCAGCCGGAGGGTGATGAGCACACCCAGGACGCGCAGGGGCGGCAAGGTGGCCAGCAGGCCGCCGCGCAGGCCGACAGGCCGGAGGGCAAGCGGAGCGCGCAGCGCCTGGCAGGCCAGGTGCGCAGGCGAGAGGGATTGAAGCCCGAAGGGGCGAGACGCGGCGCAGCCGTGGCTCGATGCGCAGCACGAAAGCCCGGGCCGAAGGCCTCGCGCTATGCCTCGGATGACGGCAGGTCGGTCACTCGCCGGCACCCTGCTCCAGCTCCAGCAAGCGCGCTGTGGCGGCCTGCTCGATCAACAAATACAGGCGCTCAACCTGCTGTTGTTCCAGCGCTTTCAGCAGCTCCAGGGCCTCTACCATGCCCTCGGCGCGGGCCTGGGCAATTAAGCAATTCGCTGCGCTGGTGGCTTTGGTCACTTCGGCCAGGCGCCTGCGCAACACGACCAGATAGCTCGGCGGCAGGATCAAGCCAGGCAACAAATCAGGGTTCATGGTCGCGCTTTCCTCCTACTGGGTGCCGTGCTCGGCCTTGATAATTGCGTTGCGCAGCGCTGCCACAACCGCTCCCATCGCGTAAGTATGCCCAGCTCGGGCCTTTGTTACGGCCTCCTTGGCAATCACCTCAGCGACCTCATCCGCCGGGTCAGCAGGCACACGGAACAGCCGCGCCTGAATGTCGAGCCAGGCCTCACTGGCCTGGATCAATTCTCGGTGTGCCTGATCACTGGCTTGTACCAGGGCTTTTAATTCGGTGGCTTCAATCGTCAACATCGCAGGGGTTCCTTTCTATGAGTGGTGCCTGTCGGCCTTTGACCGCCCGATCATCAGTGGTGCTCATGACTGCACACCCACGACCTGGCGCACTTCGGCCATGACCTTGTTCCACTCGTCGACCGCATCAAACATCGCGCCGACCGCTGCCAGGGCGTGCTGTTGCTTGGTATACGTGCGGTTCATGTGCTCGGGCACGATCACCACGGTATCTGGGTTGCCGTAGTCCATGAATCCAACGGTAACGCCGCCATCGTCCATGTCGAACATCCGCACCACATCGAGCAGGCGAGCATAGCCTTTCGACTCCCACACCAGCAGGTAACGCACGGCGTCTTCCTTGCTCACAACCTTGAAATCGTAATCACTGGGCATGTTCAGTTCTCCGCTTGGTAGAAGGTTTGCGTCCATTGGTGCGCTTGTGCAGGTAACGCAGCACGCCCAGGGTCATGCGAGCGTCGGCCAGGGAACGGTGGGCACCATCCTCCAGCACGCCGCATTCACGGGCGGCCTCGATCAGCTTGATCCAGCGCCATTGCCAGCACCCATATCGGCCTTCAACCCATTCCCCATGCCATTCGGCATACAGCAGCATGGCGCAGGCGGTGGCCAGCGCAGGGGCGACAAGGCCGTGCCGCTGGTGGGTCTGCGAAAGCAGGCGCACGTCAAAGGAAGCGTTGTAGGCAACGACCGTTCGCCCCGCGACGATAGAAGCGTATTGCTCTGCGATCTCGGGCCAGCCCGGTGCGGTGGACACCATGTCATTGGTGATGCGGTGAACCGCTGTAGCCTCCGCTGGAATCAGCTGAGTCGGGCGTACCAGCGTATTGAGTAGGGGCGTGCCGCTCGCGTCGAGGATCGTGATTTCGCACACCTCGTCGTCATTACCCACACCCGTTGTTTCTGTGTCCAGCAGCAGACAATCACCGCCAATCAGCGCCTGGGCACGGGCAGCCACGTCCTTCCGGCGAAGCTGCGCGGCACTTGGCTCCCATTTCCAGGGCACGCAATCGGCGGGGTCGTAAACATGGTAGGCACCGCGACCTTGCCAGACGCTGCCGGCAGGCCGGGTGCTATACCCAGGCATTAGGCGGTGGCGCGCCTTGAGATCGCGGCAGCACAGCCAGCCTTTGGCCTCCGCTTCTGCAGGGGTGAGGTGAATACGCCCTCTTGCCATCCCTGGGGCCTCCTGTCAGTTGTCGCCAGTAATGATCGTATGGCGGGCCTGAGACACGTCCAGCGTCCCAGCGCGACCGTCTGCAAAGCGAACAGCCAGGGTCGGCGCCGGTATGCCGGAGGCGGCGAGAGCGGCGGCGCGCAACTCTTCCTCGCTGCGGTGGGCCAGCAGCTCGAAAAGCACCTGGGCGTCATTGGCGGCGTCCACGCTATCCCGTGCCAAGGCTTCGTTGAGACTCTGCTTTAGCCAGTTCGAGGTGGTGGGGTCGGCCAGCGTGGCGGCGATGCTATCGGCAAACTGCGCGGTACCGGACGACTCGCGATTGCTGCTCGCAGCCTGGGCGGCCTCGCGGTCGATAGCGCGCAACTGATCGCGGGCGGGCTGGCTAAGCCCGCTGTGGAACTCGGCAAGCTGGGCCAGGCCGGTGAGCTGCCACCAAGCCGAGCTAAAGCTGTCTGAACGCTCGGGACCATTGGGCAGTGCGAGTGCACCTTTCAACTGGGCCAGGTGCAGTCGGGCGCAATCAAGGATGGCTTGTTCCAATTCGGTCATGGCGTATCAACTCTTGGTAGTGGTGGGTTGGGTCCAGTCCTCGAGGACTAGGCCAGGCACGCGGGCAAATTCGCGGGTGTTGTTCGTGACCAGCACACACCCAGCGGCCAGGGCGTGGCCGGCAATGGCTGCATCGTTGTTGCCAATGGGCGTGCCCAGGCGGGCGAGGGTAGTGCGGATCTGTGTTGTTTGATCCACGGCGGCGGCGTCCCAAGACAGGATGGCGTCCAGTCGCTGGACGAAGGCGTTGACCATCGCAGCCACCTTGGGCGATGCCTTGGGGTTGGCGGCCCCGAAACGCATTTCGGAGTAGGTAATTGCTGAAACGACTATCCGGTGCTGGTGGATAACTGCTTGTTCCAGCTTGGCCAGTACCGCCTCGGGGCGTTCGCGCATGATGAACGAACAGATGTTCGTATCGAGCATGTACGTCTTTTTGCTCATGTGAAGTCACCCAGGAAACGGCCTTCCTCGATCACGTCCTTCCGCTCGGTCAGAAAGTCAGGATCTGCGGGAGCCACTTCGCGCAGCGATGCCCAGGAGGGGCGCACAGGGCGAAGGATCAGGGTTTCACCATCGCGGATAATCTCCAGCTCGGAAACGCCCTGGTACTCCATATCCCGAGGGATACGGATCGCCTGGTTTCGGCTGTTCATGAAAATGGAAACGGTACGCATGGGAACCTCCTACAAGTTGAAACACGTTGAGCCGGTGATGGTGCTGCCGCGCTCGATGCCGAGGTTTGCAAACTGCCCGCGTGGAACCTCGATAATGGCCAGGGCGGGCCGTAATGATGAATGCTTGGTGGTCGTGTGTGGCTCCAGCTCCTGCACGCTCTGGATAACCCCGTCTGCCCCGATCCAAGCGGCCTCTAACAGGGCTGGTGTGTTCTTCATCCATACAAACCGCACTGCCGGCGTAGTCCAGAGAAACAGCATGCCGCGCCCTGGATCTGCCCGACCGGTGAGGCCCTGCGCCTGTGCGGCTTCGGTGGTGGCCACGGGTAGGTCGAGGGTCGCGCCATTCTGGAACGACAACCGGCAGTCGGCGCTATGAGCCGGAGCGGTGAGCACGGACCCCAAAAGCAATGCAGGTAAGCAGCGGTTGAGCATCGGAACCTCCCTCAATCTCTGAGAGAATCCTAGCATATGGCGAGCATATGTCAATTGAGCAATTGAGCGTGTTGGGGTGCGTCGTTATACTGCGGTCATGCGCTCCTTCGCAGAGCACTAGAGGCCCGTTTGCATTGCCGTGCAGCGGGCTTCGCCATTTCTGGCCCTCCTGTAATCCCCTTCCCAAGAATCCCTGAATCTTCGTAGAGCCTGGTGCGCGTGGCTGACTAGCGAGGCTTGCCCGAGTCTGTCCGTTGCGAGCGGCTGGCCGCTGCCGGCAGGCAAAAAAAAGCCCGCACCGCGGGCTTGGGCTAGGTCGATGGCTCGGCCTATTTGCTCTTCTTCGACTGTTGGTCAAGTTGCTTTTCCAAGGCTTCCACTTGGCCCTCGGCGCGTGCGGCGCGGTCCAGGGCCAGGCGTTCGCTTTTGCGTGCCTCGATAGCTTCGGAGTCCTTTTCGTTTGCTCTGGTAACAGCCCGGTGGATCTCCTGGGCGCTGTGCTCCTTCTGGTGCTTCAACTCCAGCTCGGCACGTTGCTCCAGGGCGTTATAGCTGGCCTGTAGCTCGCGGTACAGCGCTGCGGTTTCCTCCAGACCGGCGATCTTGGCGCGAAGATCGTGCAGTTCTGCATCCATGCTGTCAGCCAGCGCAATTGCTTCCTCGGCCTGCTCGCGGATCTGCGCGGCATTCTCTTCGATCACCCGGCGTTTCCCCTCCAGTGCCTGGTCGGCAGCAACGCGGGCCAGGTTCCAGATATCGGCGCCGAAGTTCTCAAGCAACTGCGCCAGGGCAGGCGGTGGTGGGTCGATGAGTGGCTGGGCCTCTTGCTGCTTGCGGTTCTTCCACTCGCTCATGGCCTCCTGAATGGTCGTAAAGCTGCCGACGCCGCCCAGGCGCTTGCGCACGTTGGCCAGGGTGGGCTTAGTGCCGTCTGCGTCCAGTTCGTCGGCGGCCTTCCAGATCATTTCCTTGGTGAGTGCCATGGGGCGTGCTCCTTTGTATGTTGTAGCGTGTAGTATCATACAACATACTACAAAATACAATACAGGCTAACGCGGCCAGTCGGCCTTGTTGGCTCCGCTCCAGCGCGGCGGCACGCCACCGCACCAGAGCGCAGCAGCAGAAACGGGGAGGGGTCGGGTTGGTCTGGTGTGTCGGTTCGTTGTGCGCGGTGCCGGTGTCGAGCGCTACCCGTGAGTTATCCACAAGCCAAGCCAAAACAAGGCCGTTAAAGGTTTAAGTTAAAGGGTTAATACGCGCGCGCGTTGTTAGCGTTTTGCGAGGCCTTGATTTACCTGGGCTGGCGGGTGGTTCTGGTCCCTGGAGTGACGAAATCGGCGGTCCCTGGAGTGACGAACCCCAGTCCCCGGAGTGACGAATCGGCGGTCCCTGGAGTGACGAATTGCGGTCCCCGGAGTGACGAATCGTCTAGGGCGTGAAATTGGGCGCGGTCCCTGGAGTGACGAATGCGCAGATAAAGCCCCCGAAGGGGCTGCGGTACAGTTCAAGCACGCCTGGATCAATAGAGAAAAACCCTTACACATCAGTGGATTGACCCCTTCCGGTCCCTGGAGTGACGAATTGCCATGACTCATGCAGTGGGAGCGGCATTGGCCTTGCGTGGCTTCTTGATACCGCTGCGAGTGGCTTTGAGCAAGGCCGTTTTGCCGGCATTGGACTTGTTGAAGAACAACACCGCGTCTTCGTCGGGCAGATAGGTCATGAAGTAGTCGAGCAAGCTGCCGGCCTCGGCCAGCTCCTTGACCCTGGCGCGAAACTTCTTTTCGGGCTGGGCGCTTCCGACTTTCTTTTGCAGGAGGGCCAGGCCGATTTTCCATTGGCCCTGGTCGCCGCAATGCTTCCGGCAAAGCTCATAGATGCGTTTGGCGATGGCGCTGCGCAGGCCGAAGTAGTCGCCAGGGATCGTCAACACGTCCATGGCCGTTGCAGCGTTGTACGTGGTGTCTGATACCTTGATCCGAATCGCACACATGCGGTTCTTGGCGCCCCTGGTGATGATCTCCACGTCATCGAGCAGGCCAACCCAGCGCCGGCTTCCGTTCCGATCCTTCGTCGATTCGAAGGTGGCTCGCATGCGAGTCCCGGTAAGCCTATCGAACGCCTTGCTAAGCAGCTCGTAGCCGCGTTCGCTGGTGCTGCTGCGGGTAAAGCTCAGAAGTTCATGGGCGGTCGTTTCGATGACCGGCGATACCGGGATTCCAGCGTTGATCGCGGCGACCAGCTTCGACACGCAAAACAGCACAATGTCTTTGTCGTGCTGGGTCGCCCGACCGGCAACGCTGGGAATGATCTCGATCTTGTTCCCGTTGTGCTCGTAGCTGATCTGCCTGGTATCGCCGTCTTCCACGGCGTAGATCGGGTGCTCCATCGTAGGCCGCTCGTCCTTTGGGATCGCTGGCAGGCCGGTAGCTATCCAGAAATCGAGCTGCGTTTCGAGCACAACAACTTGCTTGCGTCCCGCTGAGGCCTTCACCGCTTCGCGCCCTGGTGCCTTGTCCTTCGGCTGCTTGGCTTCTTCGCGTTTCAGTCGTTCCGCCGCCTGCTGGTAGGTTTCGCCTGGTCGTGCTTCGGCCTCGATGCGCTTGCGCCACTTGTCGATGTTGATTGCGTCCTGGCCGACCAAGGGGCCTTTGGTCGCTGGGCGACGTTTCGGCGGTGGCGAGGTGGCCACGTCGGGATCGATATCAAACAACTCATTGGACGACATGCTGGGCCTCCTTGCTCAGATACTTGTAGATGGTGGTTCTGCTGACTTTGAACCTGGCGGCCACGTCGCTGACGGTCGTCAAGGGGTCGGCCAACAGGATCTTGATATCGCGGATCTCCTTCGCCCCGAGCGTCGGTTTACGGCCCCCTTTTCGCCCGCGTGCGCGTGCTGCATCCAGGCCGGCCATGGTGCGTTCGCGGTTCAGCTCGCGCTCGTACTCCGCCAGGGTGGCCAATAAGTTCAACTGCAAACGCCCGCCTGCCGTGCTGGTGTCGATGTGTTCTTTGAGCGATTCAAAGCGAACCTGCATGGCCTCCAGTTGGGCCATGAGTTGGAGCAGGTGGGAGAGGCTTCGACCGAACCGGGAGAGCTGCCAGACGACAACGGTGTCACCTGGGCGCAGCGCCTTTAGCATCTGCTCCAGTTCGGGCCGGTTTGTCTTGGCCCCGCTGATCTGTTCCTCATAGATCCGCGTGCAGCCAGCGGCAATAAGCGCGTCTCGCTGTAGGTCCAGGTTCTGGTCCTGTTTGCTGGTTCGCGCATACCCGATGCGCAGGCCACCCGTCAGTATGTCGAGGGTGGAAGTGTCTTTGCTGTTACGCATCAGCGCCTCCCAGCTCAATAGTTACTGAAAATACGGAGGGTTGAACCTGCCACGACTAACGCTAGAGAGATAGAAAACAGGAGGGGAGAGACGGCTGGAGATCCCAGCACGGAAGCACACCCTGCGCCGACCACGGCTGATCCCATGATGATGCCTGCTAGACCAAAGTCTTCAGAACGGCGGATCGACAGCAATACGACAATAATGCCCCCGCCTATAACGGCCAGGCTGTATTGGTCGCTGAGGCCATATTTACCAGCAAGGAATACCCCAGTAGCGCCGCCACCCAGCTCCACTAGAGCTAGGCCGACTAGACGCCAAATTAGGGGTGCCCGCTGAATTCGGAAAAAATCGTACGCTAAGGTTTTCCGGGCAATCGTAGCGGCCTGAACTTCCCGACCTCCAGCCTGCGGCTCTGCCGCCAGACGTAATCGCCAGTCAGGTTGATGTGCTCCCAGCCCAGCGGCAACAGGTATTGCAGCAGCTCGCCGTCCACCGACTTGCCTCGACCAGCCCCAAGTGATGCGCTCCAGATACATCGTGTTCCATAGCACGATGGCCGTCACCAAGTTTGGGCTTCTGGCTCTGTAGCGCTGCGGCTCGAAGTTCCGATCCTGATTTTGCCTAAAACTGGACACTAGCTATTGTCTTTGAACAACGTCGATACGGTACGGGCAACATGGTCTGCACCGTCACTGATTTCACGCATAATAGTTGTTACAGTTGCGATCTGATCGTTGTTTTCTTCGGCGCTTCTAGCGATGCTGTTCATATCTATATTCAGTTGCTGAGTAAGCTTTCCGTTAGCAGTTACCACATTCTGGATTTCCACGGTGGCACTGCTAGTTCGAGCTGCCAACTGACGAACCTCGTCGGCTACTACAGCAAAGCCTCGGCCCATTTCACCCGCTCGGGCAGCTTCAATTGCGGCGTTAAGTGCTAGTAAGTTAGTTTGTTCTGCCACGCCTTGGATGGTGGTAACAATTTTCTCGATATCTTTAGCCTGAGCATTTAGCTGTGTAATCAAAATAACCGCACCGTTTATTAAATTAAGTGTGCTCTGAGATAATTCAATTGAACTAGCAAGGGACTCCATGCCCCGCACGGAAATTTGAGATGTCTCCTCGGCGGTGGTGAAGGAAAGCTCTGCGGCTTGACGGATTTCATCAGCCTTATGCTTCTGCGAGCTGACGTCGGTGGCAAATTTTAACACTTTCACAACCTGGCCGGCTTCATCAACGACGGGGTTGTAGGTGGCCTCAAGATAGATGGTCTCTCCCGATGCGGTCTTGCGCTCAAATTGCCCGCTGAGAAAAGTTCCTCCCTTTAAACTCTGCCAAAAATTTGTATTTTCTTGATAAAAATTATCGAAACAGAACATTCGGTGGTGTCGACCCTTGATATCGCTGAGGCGATAACCCATAGCACGGAGGAAATTCTCATTTGCATGCAGAATGTCACCGTTAGGTGTGAACTCGATCTCCGCCATCGAGCGGGAGATGGCTGCATGGACGGCTCTTAGTGAGAGTAACTCGTTTTCTCTCTGAGTGACATCTGAGCCAATCTTAATGATTTCAATAACTTTTCCATCTTGATTTTGAACTGGAATATAAGTAGCCTCAATCAATATTAAGTTACCGTCTTTGCGCAGCCGCCTAAATAAACCTGATTGAGGATGGCCGTCAGCCAATTTCTGCCAGAAGCGCGAATAATCAGCTGTGCTAGCATAATTCTTTTCGCAGAAAATTCTGTGGTGCTGCCCTGCTATTTCTTCGAGTTTGTAACCAAGCATCTCTAGAAAGATATTGCTCGCATAGATTACGCTCCCGTCTGGCCTGAATCTGATTTCCGCGACATTTCGATTTATTGAATCAAGCTGCCACTGTAGTTCTGAGAGCTTATTTTCTGTGTCCAGCAGTTGTTTGTTTTTATTGAAAAACATAATCATTACCTTTGCGCAAATAAAATAATACTTGGGGCCTAATTTATACTGTATCGGTTAGCGCAACCGCTTCTTGAGAGCATAGCTCTTTATAGTTGGTAAATTAGCGATTTGCAGCCATGTGTCATATTGAGCTATGCCCTAACTGGGCGTCAGGCCGGAACCTTGGGCAGTGTCAGAATAGGGCCGATTCCAGCATTTTCTGACGACTCGCCTGCAACCTCTAGGGCCTCAACCTGACAGGCCGCACGCTTAGCGTACGATTTTGTCCGTTTTCTCTATCGTCCCCAAATTAGGCTGGTATCGAGTGATAGCTTTTCTGCCATATCAACTACTCCGTGTCGTTTGGGAGGGGTTGTTTCCGAACACCTAATGTTCACATAGAAAAGTTTACGGGAAAGTTTACAGTTTTGCCCCAAAAAAAACGCCCCTGGGCGCTTTTTTTGATGTGTGCAGCAAACGACCGTTTACTGCACAGCCATTTGCCGGTGTCTACGCGGCTTTCTCTGCGACAACGGTGCAGTGGTCCAGGGACACCGCGCCCGAAACATCCTCCACCATGATGACCGCCTGGCAGCACATGACGAATGCACGGCCACAGGTTTTGGTCTGGATCGTCTCGCCCGAGCCAAGCAACTCTTCATAAGTCACGGTGACGCTTACTTTGTGCTGGGCGTTCCAGTCGTAACACTGGATCTTGGCTGCATCCTCCTGCTCGCGCAGGGTCATATTTGGGCGCATCGGTTTCGGCATAACGGCAGTCCTATGTAGGTGGGTTCTGTGTAGAGATCGCTTGGCGTAGCGCTGACTCGGCAGCGCTATCGTCCATGTCCATGTAGTAAGCATCCGCCACCAGCTCGTCGATCTCGCGGGCGCTCACATTAGCATCGAGCGCGGCGCGTAGCAGGCCGGCGTCGAGTCGGTCGTACTTGTAGGCCATGGCCAGCGCCGGGTTGTCCTGGGCGTTGTTGGCCATGAAGAAGCCGTAGGAAAACCCTTCCGGGGTTGCGCTGCGGGCGTTCTTGGTAGCGAGGCGGTTACCGCCGAATTTGCGGTGCATCTTCGAGCCGTCCGAAGCCTCGACCGGGGCAATGGGCAGGTTTGCATTGAAGCGGCCCCAAAGCAGGGTTTTCTTCGTGTACGGGTCGCCCAGGTGGTGCGGGTCGAAGGCCAGGCGCCACGGCGGTAGACCGCCCAACTTCTCGATCCGGCCTACCGGGTTCTCGATGGCCCATACGGCAGGCCGGAAATATTCAATGGTGCGCAATGTCTGGTGAACGAGCTGCACGGCGGCAACCGTGCGCCCGTCTGCATCTTTGGCTGCGAAGTGTCGGGCGCCACTGGTGGCGAATTCGGTGCACGGGCACGCGGCGAGGATGGCGTAGATATCCAAGCCGTCGAAGTCACCAAACCAGTCACCGAAGAAGCCGGCGCCGAACTCGTTTACGTCGCCGGTAACGGGGTTGTCCTGTATGTCGAAGCGCAGGACCTGGTAGCCGGCATCCTCCCACGGCTGCGACCACTGCCCGGTGTGGTCGAACAGCGACAGCACTACCTTGTCGGCATTGGCCCGCCCTTCGCCCTGGGCGAAGGCGTGGCGCTTCCACTCGGCAATTCGGGCATGGGCGGCGGCCTGGTCAAGCCAGCCATGTGACCGGGTGTGGCGGGCCACCTTGTCGGCCAGGCGCACGATCTCGGACGGCCTGGGCGCGTCGAACAAGTGGTGCTCCAGCTCGCCCGAGTTCATGGCGCTGAACTCGGCGGCGATCTGGCTTAGCTCGAAGTCGTCAACGCCCAGGGCCTGGCCGGTGAACAGCCCAGGCTGTGCTGGGCGGATCTGCGTGCTGAGCATGGTTCACTCCCCCTTGAAGTAGTCGGGGCGCTGCTCCAGCTCGCGGGCGATCAACTCGTCTGCGAACAGCGGCGCGGCCTTCTCGATGCGCTTGGCCATCTTCTGCTTGCGTACCCGGCCTTTGGCTTCGGCACTCCAGCGCTTGACGGCGCGGGACTGTGGGAAGTCCAGGCAAACACCGTAACCCTCGGGGCGGCGCTTCCATGCCAGGTGCATTTCTTCCGGCATCCGCGTCCCCGCTGGGGCCTCGATCACCAGCAATTCAAAGTCGCCAGGGCAGGGCTGGTGCGGCAGGCACCACCGAAGGGAGTAGCGCCACATGGGCGCTACGTGCTGGCTGGCGGGAGCCATCAGGCGTAATCCCACTTGGCCTGATCCCAACCGGGAAGCTTGCGCTGTGCCGACTGGCGAATGGCGTGCAGGGTGCGAAACGCAGGGGTCGAGTAGTAGTCGCTGGCCTCGCTCGACTGGTGCTCCAGGCATTCGATCAGCTTGAGCACTTCCAGGGCCGAGAGCCGGCGCACGTCGGTGTCCAGCAGGAACAGCTTGTCGGGGGTGTTTTCGCGGGGGTAGCGGACCCGCACGGAACGCACGTTTTCATCCAGCAATTGCTGGCCCTGAGCCTCAAGGATCTCGCGGGCTTCGCGGCCTGGCCTGCCGATGCAGGTGAACATGAGGATGGCCGAAATGTGGAAACGATCGACAACGTAAGCGCTCATTGGTGTATCTCCTTCGCAGATTCCCCGGAGCGGTTGCCGCCGCTGGTTTCCGGGGTGTCGAGGCGGTATTGCTTCGACGTGGTTAGTATCTCAAATCGCGGCGCCTTCGTCAACTGTTGGTAAAACATTCTTTGACGAATAATTGACTTGACGCGGCGCGCTTTTCGGAGCTGCTTAGATGCCGAGGTGGGAGCGGGAGGTAAACATCAAGCGCGCCCGCGAAGCGGGTGCAGCCTCGCTTTTGCCCTGGAGCGTGAATCTCCCCCGGTGGATCTGCTCGTCAGCCTTCGGTTGGTCGCGGTAAGCCCCGACTACCCGGAGCTGGGCCGCCGTCATGGGGACCGTGGAATAGCGGAGCGACCGAAGGGAGTGAGCATATGCCGCGAAAGCCCCTTGACGGCATAGGCCCAGCGGAGGGTAGGCGAATAGGGCTGATAGCGGCCAGCCGGAGGGTGATGAGCACACCCAGGACGCGCAGGGGCGGCAAGGTGGCCAGCAGGCCGCCGCGCAGGCCGACAGGCCGGAGGGCAAGCGGAGCGCGCAGCGCCTGGCAGGCCAGGTGCGAAGTAGGAAAGCCGTGGTCAAGGTTTCGCACGGGCAAGAAAAAGCCCGCTTACGCGGGCTTTTGCGGAGGCTTATCGCCGTGGGTTGGTGTGCAGGCCCCAGCCGTACACGGGGGGTTGGTCGCTGATGCGAATGCCGCGTGTGTCTTCGCAAATCCGACCCGCGACTACTGCGCCTGGTGAGTAGATCTGACCGCCCAGCAGGCAGCCACGGGCAGGAGCTGGGGCAGGGCGGTTTGCCTTCGCTTCCAGGGCGGCGAGCTGGGCCGAAATGTTGACCAGACCTTGATTGACTTGGTGAAGCTGCTCGTTGGTCTGATCCACCTGTTTCGACGTGGCGCAGCCAGTTAGGCCAACGCTGGCCAGCAGCAATGCCGGCAGTAGTTTGGTGAACGTGCGAGTCCTGTTTCCCATAGAGATTTCCTTAACGTGTCTTGCCGAACATTGAAATGATCGGGCTGATGGTGCCTTGGTTTTTGTCCGAGCCTGGGCAGGAGTTCAAGAACTCTTCCCTGGCCCGGGCTGTGGCCTCGGCTTTGAATTTGCCCTTCTTCTTGACGACGATTGAGAAGAAGTCGGATATCGCCCCACTGCAATCGCTGTCTGCCAGCGAGCCGCCCTTGAGGCCTGCTTTGCCTGCCATGCACATCATGGTCTTGCACGGGTCACGGGCTTCTGCGGTGCCTACCAGTGCCAGGCTGGCCAAGAAGGCAACGACGACCGTTGATCGTTTCATATGACTACTCTCCTTTTAGTCTGTGCTCGATGTGGAAAAATGCGCGGGCCAGGCGGTCGTAGCCGCCCGAGGCGGCAAGGAAGGCGATCAAACCGACTATGGACAGCACAACCAGCTTTGGATCAGGCCAGCCATTGGCGGCCTGGATCACGAACACCACTAGCATCGACACGGCGCCGAACGTCAGCACTAGGCTGATGGGGCGGCGCACAAGCCAAAGCAGCCTGCCTGCGAGGCCGAACAGGTTGCCGGTGGTGATACGCAAAGCATCGATGGCGAAGCGTTTAGCGCCCGAGGCAGCCTTTGCCAAGAACGACGGTTGCTCACCGTTCGCTGCTCGATCCTTTGTGGCCACAGTGCGGATCTTCTGCACCTGGCGGTTCCGCTTTCTGCCTGCGGGCAGCTCAACAACTTCGCCCATATTTCAGTCCTCCTTTTCCTGTATCTCGAATTCCGCGAGCTGTCTGCCGGCGTCCAGATACTCCTTCAACCAAGCGGGGCGCTTACCCCTGCCGCTCCACGTATGAAACGGGTTGCCTGGATCTCTGTATCTGGCCTGGCCTCGCGGTGGTCTTTCTCCCAATGGAACGAATTCCAGTTCGCGTGTCGTGGGCACGGATTTCGATTTCCCCGCTGATTTGCTCTTGTCGGCATCTTTGTCGTCGCATTCGCTTGACATGTTCTCAACTGCCCTCATAATAGCGGTTACTCACTGAAATTGCAATTTCAAGGACAAACGGAATGGCCAACCATCAACCCCTCACCGCTGTCATTGCCCTTGCGCTCGTCGCCGCCGGTAATCCATTGCTGGCCAATGCGAACGGTAAATTGTCGATGAGTGTCATGGCTTTGGCAAAGCAATGTGCGCCGAACGTGGCGCCTGAGACGGTCGGTTATTTGGTTAGCTGCGGATTTCGGTGAACGTGACCGAGCGTTTCGCTAATACGTGACCGGTGCTTCCACCCCGGTTGCGCGGGTTCTGGATTGTAATCGCATCGGTCACGATGCGGCTTGTTCCTCGGCTTTTTTTCGGCGCAGCGACTCGCCTTTCATCGTCAGTCGGTAGGCGTTGTGCACCAGGCGGTCGAGGATGGCATCGGCCAGGGTCGGGTCGTTGATCCAGCCGTGCCAGTGCTCGATGGGCAGTTGGCTCGTCAGGATGGTGGAGCGGCTGCCAGCGCGGTCGTCGATCACCTCCAGCAGGTCATGCCGGGCTCCTTCCTCCAGCGGGGCTAGCGCCCAGTCGTCCAGCACCAGGACGTCGACCTTTGCCAGCTGTTGCAGGGTACGGCCGAAGCTGCCGTCGCCATGAGCGATGCGCAGTTGTTCCAGCAGGCGCGGGGTGCGCAGGTACAGGGTGCTATAGCCCTGGCGGCAGGCCTGGTTGCCCAGGGCGCAGGCCAGCCAGGTTTTGCCGGCACCGGTCGGGCCGGTCAGCAGCAGGTTGTGCTGCTGGCGGATCCAGTCGCCACTGGCCAGGGTGGCGATCAGACGCTCGTCCAGGGCGCGTCCGGTGCGGCGGTCGAGATCTTCCAGGCAGGCGTTGGCGTACTTGAGCTTGGCCTTCTTGCGCAGCCGTACCAGGCGCTGGTTGTCACGCCAGGCCAGTTCGCGGTCGAGCAGTAGGCCGAGGCGTTCATCGAAGCTCAGGCTGTGGCTGGCCGGCAGCGTCCATTGCTCTTCCAGGGCGCGGGCCATGCCGTCCAGGCGTAGCTGGTGCAGTTGATTCAGGGTGTGTTGCGGCATCATCGAACAGCTCCTGTTGCGGGGGTTGGTAGTAGTCGGCGCCACGGACGTTCTCGTGGTCGCCGGGTAAGGTCGTTTCGGCGGCACGCTGGGGCAGCGGCTGTTGATCCAGGCCTTGCTGGAGCAGGTTGCGCACGCTGCGCCCGGTGAAGGCGCGCAGGTGTACGGCACGTTCGGCAGCGGCTTCCAGGCGTGCATTGCCATAGCGCCGGGCCAGCGAGAGCAGGCCGAGGCAGGCGCGGTAGCCCATCTCCGGGTGCGGCTTGTGGGTCAGTTGGTGATCGATCAGTTGGCGCGTGTAGGGGCCGATCCGCGCGCCCCAGTCGAGCAGGCGTTGTGGCGTCCATTCGCGATGCGCCTGGTGCGCCGCGGGCATGTGCTCGCGCTGGGTACTGTAAGCGCCGCGTCGCCCCAGCAGCAGGTGGCTGGCCACCCGCCGGTTGCCATGCAGCACTTCCAGGGTGTGTGCCGTCAGTCGCACGTCCACGTTCTGCCGGGCCAGGGCGGAGGGCACGCTGTAGAAGCTGCCATTGACCTCGATGTGGTAGTCGATGCTGACCTTGCAGCGCTTGAAGGTGGCGACCTCGTAGGGATGCACCGGCAGCGCTCGCAAGGCCGGGCGATCCAGGCGCTCGAACCAGTCGCGCCGGCAGCCATCGAGCCGCTTGAACGGGCGCCGATTCAGATCCTCCAGCAGCTCGGCGATGGCCTGGTTAAGCGCATGCAGGCTGAAGAACTGCCGATGGCGCAGCCGCGCCATGATCCAGCGCTCGACCACCTGCACCGCCACCTCGGCCTTGGCCTTGTCCTGAGGCTTGCGTGGCCGTGCCGGCAGGATCACCGTCTGGTAATGACGCGCGCACTCCAGCGTGGCCCGGTTCAGGCCCGGCTCGTAGCGATCCGGCTGGGCGACCAGGGCGCGCGGATTGTCCGGCACAACCATTTCCGGCACGCCGCCAAAGTAGGTCAGAGCCTGGCCCAGCGAGGTCAGCCAGTCCACCTGGGTTTCGCCTGGCGTCGCGCAGGCATAGGTGTAATTCGAGGCGCCCAGGGCGGCGACGAAGATGTGCGCCCGGCGCACTTCGCCGGTGGCCGGGTCGACCACCGGCAGCGTCGGCCCGGCATAGTCGATGAATAGCTTCTCGCCCGCACGGTGCAGCTGACGCATCGAACGTTTGAGCGTCTGGGCGTAGCGCCGGTAGTGCTCGACGAACTGGGTGTAGCGGTAGGTCGGCTGGCCCGCATGCGCGGCGAGATATTCCTCCCACAGCAGCTGCAAGGTCACGCCCTTGCGTCGCAACTCGCGGTGGATGCTCAGCACATCGGGCAGCACTCGCTCACCGCGCGGCTTGTTCGTCGACGTCGGTGCAAACAAGGCGGCCGCCAGCGCGGCCTCGTCCATGGCCACCAGCGCCGGCCAGTCCAGCCCGGCCACCCGCGCCGCCGCGATGTACTTGCTAACCACGCCCTTGGACAGCTGCAAGGCACGGGCAATCTTCTCGTGGGACAAGCCGGCCTCAAACTTGAGGCGCAGACATTCTTTGATGTTTCGCATGGCTACTCGCGGCGCCGCCATCTTCCTCTCCCGAAATCGGTCGAGGATGGCGGCGCATCAGGTCATGCGCAACGAAGGGGAAGGCTTTCGCTAAGTCGTGACCGGCGATTTCGGTAAGCCGTGACCACCTGTTTCGGAACAGGCGGAAAATCGGTCACGTTGCTACCGAAATGAGCGGTCACGCGTTAGCGAAATGACCGGTCACGATCAACCGAAACGGCCGGTCACGGTGCTCCGAAATCCGCAGTTAGCCATGAGTCGAGAAATAACCCATTTGCAGTCCATGTAAACGGCGTGCCCTGGAGTAAGCAGCCAAAGACAGAAACCTTCGAGGACGCGAAGGCAGTAGTCGAAAAGCTTGCTCGCGAAGGCGCCAGTTTCGATACCGGCTATGGGCAAATCTGGTCGGGGAACTTGGCAGCGTTAGGGGTTTCTGCTGTGGACATGCTTGAGCCGTGTAAGAATCTGGCCGCCCTGGACCGAATCTTGTCGGACTGCTACCGGGCCGCTGTAGCGACTAATCAGGAGGGGCAGGCTGCATTACGCCATGCCCTTAGTTGCTACAACACCGGCAATCAGCGGGACGGTTTCACGAACGGATATGTGGGAAAGATTCTGGCTGTGGCTCAAGCCAATAACACATTGAAAGTGCCTGCGCTGCGCGTCGATGGAGTGGAGAGTGAAGGCGGCCAGGTGGGGAGTAGCGTTGAGCAGGAGAACGCGCTACCCGCTGAAAACGCAAGGTTAGGTCGGTCTGGTGGGTTCGATGATTCAACCCCGGACGGATTTGCCAACAGCACTCAAGACGGTTTCGAGGTGATGGCGCGGCAACATGACGGAGCGCCAAATGAAGGTCTTTCTCATCCAGCAAAAACAATTAGAGGACATGAGCAGCAAGAAGAAATTAATACGGACATGGATTCAGAGGTTGGAAGAAAAGAAATGGCTTCCACTCTTTGAAGTCATTAGCGACGACGGGCAAACGGTGTGCTGTTCGTTGCGTGTAAAGGATACAGGGGAGGTTAGAACGTGGGCTGATCTTCGACTGTTGGCCGAGTGGCTGAGGGAAAAGCTAAGCATCGAACGGTGTGAGCTTCTATTAACGGACTTTGATTTACCAGTAACGGAGTGAAATATGGACAAACTGAATGTTGGTGTAAACGGCAAGAAACTGGGCATGGTCTGCATGGTTCTGCTGTGTATCTTCGGGTCGAGTCTGGCCCAAGCAGCGGGGGTTGATACGGCGAACTCTTCGCTGAACTCGATGAAAACCTGGCTCGATACGTGGATTCCGCTTGCCTGCGCCGTGGTACTGGCGGTGCTGTGCATCCTCTGGTGGGCGCACGTTGTTCGCGCTGACTTCGCTACCCGTGGCGCCCTGGCAATGATCGGTGCTGGCTCTGCCAGTTACATCGTCAGTTTCTTCTTCGGCTAATACCAGAAGGGCGGGGCCTTTTGGTCCCGCCCTTGGGAGGTTATCGAATTGAATTTCTCACAAGGACGGTTCCCCTTGTTCAAAGGGGCAACTCGGTTGCCGACCTTAGCTGGTGTGCCTCGAACTGTGTTGCTAGTCACCTTCATGTTCTGCGGCGCGTTGTTCCAGTTCATCCACCTGTGGGCCATTGGGGTGTTCGTATTCCTGTTTGTCATCGAATGGTGCATCACCAAGCACGATGACCGAGCTTTTCGGATTCTCTACCTGGCTTGGAAAACCAAGATTGTGAACAGGTCTGAATCGTCATTTACGAACTTGTGGGGTGGGTCTAGCTACTCGCCCAGGGACTACGGAGATAAAGACTAATGGCCGTAAACAGCCCGTGATGTAAAGAGCGTAAAAAAATTCACGAAGGAACCAGCCTTCAAAAAATTCCTACCGTATCAGCATCACATCACCGACCACGTAATCAGCACGGAAAACGGTGAGCTGCTGACGATGTTCAAAACTGCGCGGGCGCACGCATGACTGCGCCTCGGATCTCGACCTGATCCGCTGGCACCGCGACCTGAACACCATGTTCAGGCAGATCAGCACCGAGCACGTCAAATACTGGACCCATCAGCATCACCGCCGAGGTCAACGACTACCCGGAAACGGAGTGGAACCTGGCGTTCGCCCAACACTTTGACGACAGCTACCGCAAGAGCTTCCAGTCCAAGCCGCTGATGGTGGAATGATCTCTACCTCCACGGTGGTTTACAACCCTGTTGGTGATCTGGCGCAAAAGGTCTTTTCCAAGATGGAGCGCCCTACCCGCGAGGAGTTGGTAGACATGCGTAACGAGGCGTTGAGCGCCTTGGAAGAGATCAGCAGCCGCATCATGCACACGCTCAAGCCTTACGGTATTGAGCGACTGGGCGTCTACTATCGCAACAGCCGCCGGCGAAATCACATTGCCCAGGATCAGGACGATGATTCCTGGCTGGCTGATGAAACCGGGCTTGAGGCTGATGCCTTCGATATCGATCCTGACGACCTGGTTGGCCGATACGGTGGCGAGCGCGCCGGCGCCGGCAGTTCCTGCGCAAGAAAGCGCCGGCAGCCTTCGGGCATTTTCTACTGCCCTGGAATGGCTCTCGTTCCTCATCAACGGCTATTGGCAGCCAGTACCCCGTCTGGCGCTCACAGATACGCACATATTTGATGGAAAGCCGGCCCGTTTCCTCTATTTGGGGCGACATAATCCAGCGCCGCCGCTTCGATGGCGTGGATTACATGGCAGGTGTTGAGATCGTCGATTACGACGATGAGACGGAGCCTGGCCAGCTCAATCTGCTGATGGAAGCAGATTTTGAATACGTGCTGACCCAATCCTATTGCTGCATGTCCCTGGGGGCTGCTCAGTCATTCCTGTCTAACCAGCAGAAATCGATGCTGGAAACAAAGGACAAGGGCAAGTCGCAGATCCGGCAGTTGGAAGACGCCGAGGACGATGTGACCTCGCGGCGGTTCGTCATGGGTTTCCATCATGCGACCATCCACGTTTGGGCAAACACATCGAAAGGCGTACAGAAACTGGCTCGCAAGGCCAAGGGCATGATGACCGACTGCGGTATCAAGGCTGACTCGGTTGGCCTCGCATCCGAGGCTGCCTTTTACGCCATGCTGCCGGCCAACCATGCGTTTGTTCCCCGCCCGGTCCCAGTGAATAGCTGGAACTTCCTGTGTTTCTCGCCGTTTCACGGTTTCATGACTGGCAAGGCGAACAACAACCCATGGGGACCAGCGGTCACGTTGTTCAAGACCACGGCAGGTACGCCGCTGTTCTTCAACTGGCACGTGTCGCCGATGGAAGAACAGTCGTTTGGCAAGCGCCCGCCAGGCCACACCCTTATCCTGGGCCAGACCGGCGCCGGTAAGACGACCCTGCTCAATGCATTGATTACTCAGTCCAGCAAGTTCGAGCCACGGGTGATCTGTTACGACAAAGACCGGGGCATGATGCCGCTGGTGACGTCCTTGGAAGGGCGCTATACCGTGCTGCGCGAGGGTGAATCGACGGGCTGGCAGCCGGCACAAATCGAGCCGACTACCGCCAACGTTGCCATGGTCAAGCGTCTGATCAGGATCTGCGCGGAAACCACGAACGGCGGCCCGATTGAACAGACCGACGTGGAACTCATCGGCAAGGCCGTCGACCATGTGATGGTCAGTGGCCTGGTCGCCAAGGAGCTGCGTTCGTTTTATGCGATCTGGCGCCAGATCCCTGCGGCGGCGCGGGTCAATAACCAGCAGAAATTGTCGCTGGCTGAAATGCTCAAGCCCTGGTGCCGAGGTGGAGAACATGGGTGGTTGTTCGATAACCCGTCCGACGCCTTGACCTTCGACACGCACAAGGTGTTCGGCTTCGACCTGACCGACTTTATCGTGGCCCCGGATCAGCCGGCCCCCCAAGCTCGCACGCCGTTGCTGATGTACCTGTTTTATCGGGTTCGCCTGGCCATCGATGGTAGCTGCCGGGTGATTCAGGTATTTGACGAATTCGCCCAGTATCTGGACGACCCCTACATGGATGTGGAAGTGAAGCGCGGTTTGAAGACCGACCGGAAAAAGGACGCGATCTACGTCTTTTCCACGCAGGAACCAAACGACGCCCTGGAAAGCCGGATCGGCAAAACGATCATGCAGCAGTGCGTCACCAAGATCCTGCTGGAAAACCCGGAAGCTGACCCAGTGGACTACATGAAGGGGTTGAAACTGACCGAGGCGGAATATCAGGCGCTGCTTAACATTCCTGAGTTCAGCCGTCAGTTCTTGGTCAAGCAGGGCAGTCAATCGGCCATTGCCACCATGGATCTGCGCGGGATGGAGAAGGCGATCAGCATCCTCTCGGGCACCCCGGACAATGCGGACCGCCTGGAAAGCATCCTTGCCGCCAATCCAAACGCCAAGCCAGAGGCGTGGCTGCCGAAGTATTGGGAAGCGGTTTTACCCAAGCAACAAAACAGGAGCAACTGACATGGAAAAGTACGTTTTCGCCACTGTGAACACCCAAGACGTGATGCGCC